>NZ_JAQTHU010000001.1:2043768-2384397 GCF_029433255.1 Lactobacillus sp. ESL0791
CTGATCTTTGTCACAGAACCCTCATAATCGGTTTCATCAGCTAAAAAACTGGCCGGATTCCCTAACTCGCCTTGATCGGCATATGTGCCAGTGACCGCATGCATCTTAATGTGAGCCTTCTGTTTCACTTTATGAACGATCACCGGAGCGGAGGCGGGCTCAACTGTCAGGTCCACCGCGACTGCTTGCTTAGTTCCATCTTTATAGTTAACCATGACATAAATGGTCCTGGTGCCTAAAGTCGTGACATCTGGCGCGCCGCTCCCAGTCGGGGTTGCCGCCCAGGCATAATCAGTAACAGAAGCATTAATCACGTTATAACTAGGTAATGTCAACCCTGTTGTAGCTGCACCTAATGACATACCTGCAGTGGTTGTCACCCCGCCGCTAACACCTTGGCCGCCAATAACATTGATTGGAACATCTACATAAGCTACTGAATTATCAGAGAACTTAACTTGTGCCTGACCAGTTACCTGCTTTCTCCCAGCTTCTAAGCCGGTAGCAGATATATCCGGGCTAGTTTTCCAACTAACTTCATATTTATTTGGCTCTAGGCCCGTAACCGTCACTTGCCCGGACAAAGCCCGATCAATATTGGCACCAACATGCGTATTAATAGTATTGGCCACAATACTACCGCCATATTTATCGCTAAGGCCCGTAACCGTTAGCTTGACCGCAACTGTTTGGCTGGTACCGTCAGTATATTTCACCTTCACGTAAACAGAACTATCAGTCGTAGCCGCACTAGTAGTTACCGTGCCGGAACCATCTTCATTTTTGCACCACGTATAATTATCAATTGCGCTGCTAACGAAAGAATTAATTGCCGTTAGGCTATCATCCAGCAAAGCCGTTTGTGCCTTATTAGCGGCATTTACGCTTGGCGCAGCCAGGTCGGTGCCGACTGTCACCGTTGCCCCCGAGCTATTAGCCACAGCACCGACTACCTTCACGGTCACTTCTTTAGTTGCCGTCGTATGGTCGTTAAACATAAGTAAAACTGTCCCAGAAACGGTCTTGGTGCCTGTGCCTAAATCATTCTTGGAAAGGTCGGGCTTCGATTGCCAGCTTACCGTATATTTACTTGCATCCAGGTCGTCAACCGTCACCACGTCACCCAGCAGTAAACTATCAGCCTGCGCATTCACATGTGTCGTAATTGGCTTCACGTTGATCTTATTTGCGTACTGGTCACTCAAACCTTTAATTGTTAATACAACTTTAACCGCTTGTTTAGTACCATCAGTATAACCAACTATCACGTACGCTGAGCCCCGGTCAACAGCAGTACCAGTATCCACAGTACCCGAGCCGTCACTATTCTTGGCCCAGGTATAGCTGTTAGCTAGTGCAGCAATGTTCTCCTTGCTGCCGTCAGTCAGAGCCTGCTTAGCCGTTTCCGCGGTTAAATTGTCATTGAGGTTAATACTAGTGCCTTCCTGACTGGCCTTGGCCCCGACAACCTTTACCTCCACATTATCAGTTGTGATGCTAGAGCCATCACTAAAGCTAACTAAAACTTTGCCTACAGCCGTCTTTTTGCCATCAATTCCTAAATCAGTATCAGAAAGGTCTGGCCCCGTTTGCCAGCTTGCACTGTAAGTTGCTCCACTTTGCGGAAAATCAGCCACGGTTACCTTGCCCGTTAAGAGAGCGGCGGCATTGGCGTTGACATGCGTCGCAAGGGGGCCGGCGATATTAACCTTGCCCGCAAATTGATCGGCTAGGCTCCTAACATGCAGCTTAACTTTGACCGCTTGCTTGGTCTCATCATTATATTTAATTACCACATAGGCAGAGTCATTATCCCCAGGGTGACTGGTATCAATAGAACCCGTGCCATCGCTATTCTTGGCCCACGCATAACTAGTAACCAAATCTTTAATTTTATCTACACTTGTATTGGTTAAAGCCGCCTTTGCATCCCCTTCAGACAATGAAGCATTCAAGTCAACAGCAATACCTTCCGTGGCGGCATAACCACCAATCACATTGACATTAACCGTCTTGGTTGCAGTTGTTCCATCATCTGTAAAAGTAATCAGGGCCGTACCGGTTACAGTCTTAAATCCCGACGTTGATAGGCCGGTTCCAGTTACATCCGGCAGAGTCTGCCAACTAACAGAATATTTATCATCAGCAAGACCAGCGACTGTCACCTTACCTGTCAGCAGTCCATTGACGGCGACACCAACGTGCGTATTAATCGCAGCAGCCGTGATTGCACTGCCGTATTGGTCACTCATGCCTCTAACGTGCAGTTTAACTTTAACCACTTGCTGAGTATGGTCTTTATATTTGATTACAACGTAAGCAGAGTCATTATCACCCGGATGGCTGGTATCAACATTGCCCGTGCCGTCACTGTTCCTAACCCAAGAATAAGCTGTTACCTCTGAGCTGATTGTGACTAAACTCTCACCTGTCAAAGCCGCCTTTGCTTCATCTTCTCCTGGAGCTGAATTCAAACTAACGGTAGTTTTGGTGTCCCGTGCCTTACCACCGATCACATTGACATTAACCGTCTTAGTTGCGGTCGTATGGTCAGAAAAAGTGATTAAGACCGTACCAGTTACATCCTTTTTGCCCGCTAGCGATAAACCGGTATCATTTATATCCGGCGGAGTCTGCCAGCTGACAGTATATTTATTATCAGCAAGACCAGTAACTGTCACCTTATCCACAAGCAGGCCATTCATGTCGGCACCAACGTGCGTATTAATTGGCGCAACACTAATCTTATCCGTGTATTGCTCACTCATGCTCTTAATATATAAATTGACTTTAACTGCCTGTTTAATACCGTCAGTATATTCAATTAACACGTAAGCAGAGTTATTAGCACCTGGGGTGCTGGTATCAACGCTGCCTGTGCCGTTAGCAGCTGCACACCAGGAATAACTTGTCGCCTTTAAGCCGATCGCAGCCACACTTTCTGGTGTCAGAGCCGCTTTAGCATCATCTGATGTCAAAGCCGCATTCACGTCAACGGTAATTCCGGCTGGAAGCGGTTGACCACCTACGACCGTTCCAGAGACCGTCTGCTCGGCACTGCTACTGCCATCATGATAATTAATTATTGCCGTGCCGCTGATTGACTTAGTACCATTAGCTAAATAATAAGCACCAAAATCGGGTGTATCACTAGGTTTCCAAATAACGGTGTAATCACGATCAGTACCATAAGTCAAACCAGTGACGCTAATTGCATTTTTAAGCACTTGAGTAGGATTTACACCAACATGCGTATCAATTGGAGTAACCGTAACCTTATTTGCGTATTGCTCACTCATGCTCTTAACGTGCAGCTTAACCTTGACTGTCTGGATAGTTCCATCCAAATAATGAATTACCACGTAAGCAGAATTATTATCACCGAAGTGGTTGACATCCACCGGCCCTGAGCCATCGACATTTTTCGCCCAAGTATATGCATTTGGAGCAACTAACGTACTGATTTTGCTCTTGCTTTGATCCGTTAACGCCAGCGCCGCATCATCTGCAGTCGGCGCTTCACCCAAATTAACCACGGTGCCTTCCATGTTGGCTTGACCACCAACAACATCAACCGTAAAACTTATCAGATCACTAGTAGTACCATCACTATAAGTGACTTTAGCTGTACAATTAGCAGTAGGTTTAGCACCATTAATTAAACCTGTTTCTGTTATGTCCGGTGCGCTCTGCCAGCTAACCGTATAGCCTGTACCATACTCCAATCCGACAACCCGTGTCGCATCTTTCAGCACCCTGTTAATATTGGCACCAACGTGCGTGCTAATATTAGAAATAGTTGTCTGGTCCTTGTACTGATCCTTCATTGTGGAAACGGTGACTGTCAGCTCAACATATTGCTTCGTTCCGTCGGAATACCCGACCCGCAGTGCAATATCGTGCACACCGGGAGTAAAATCGGCATCTTGCAACAGATTATGACTAGTCTTATCAACCCAGCTATAGTCATTGTCAGTTACACCAAATTCCTGCAAATCATTCGGATTATCAACCATATCTTTGGCTTTCGGGATTGCCCCCTTGAAAAATGTCCGATTTTCTTTTAATTTTGCACCCACAATGTCAACATTGACGGTAATAGCTTCACTCTCTGAATCATCCTGATAAACGAGCTTAATCTTCCCGCTTTGGGTCTGACCTGAATGCACACTGGTACTGATCGGGGTATTAGCGGGATTGGCCCAAATAATCTTTTTAACAACCTGACTGGAATCAGCCACGCCTTGAATGTTAATTAAGGTTTTGATCCGGTCTGCAGCAGTAAAATCTTTGATATTTGCCGGCGCCTGCGGTGCATCATCGGAAGCATGCATCTTAAAGTGATTAGGAACCGTAATTTTCCCGGCAAACTGTTCTTGGTAATTTTTAACACGATAAGTAACCGGGACCGCCTGCTTATTACTGTCGCCATAATTAATTACTACATAAGCAACGTGGTCCTGACCATCTGCCGTGCTGATATCCGGCAGGTCGCTGCCGATACCATCCTTAGACCAACTATAAGTTGCGCTAGGATACGCAGCGGTAATATTTGCCACACTAGTATTGGTTAGGGCAGTTTTTGCTGTTTCCGGTGTGAATGTGGCAGCTGGGGTTGTGCCCAAATTAATCGGAAGCACCTGCTGGATAGCTTCACCGCCAACAACCGTAATCGTGACGTCCTGTGTCACTTGTGAATTATCGGTATTAAAGAAAATCGTTGCCTTGCCCGTAACTGTTTTTTTACCGCCACTCAGATCGGCGATGGTAACGTCTGGCCGCGTCTTCCAGCTAACCGTGTAATCACCTGCTGAAAAATCATCAATCGTTGTGGCACTGGCAAGCTGGTCATCAAGTAAGTTGGCACTGGCGTTAACATGCGACGTAACTGCGCCAAAATGAATCTTGCCTTCAGCTTGCGCCTGCTCGGCCGCGCCGCGCACATGCAGGTTAACCGCAACTACCTGCTGCTGTCTGCCATTGCCAAAATTAATTACCACGTAAGCGGTGTGGTGCTGACCAACCATGTCACTGCTGTTAACATCTGGGGCCCCGCTACCAGCAGCATTGCCGGCCCACGAATAGGTAACATTACTTGGATAATACTGGTTAATCCGATCAACACTGGCCTGTGTTAAAGCCGCTTTTGCCTGAACAGCGGTTAATGCCGCGCCGCGATTAATCACTGTGTCTTTATCATTGCTTTGACCACCAACAACGTTAATTTCTACATCTTCTTCGGCAATAGAATCATCAGAAAAAGTTATCTTAGCCTTCCCTGTCTGCTTCATGATCCCGTCAATCAAGCCGTTTTGGTTAACATCCGGATAGTTCGACCACTGAACTGTATAATCGGGAGTCGGCCCACTTGAAATAAGTGAACCAATCGATACTGCAGCATTTAAAGAAGCATTTAATTCAGCTTGACTGGCATTAACGTGAGAATTAATTTGCGCGATAGTAATATTACCTTGATATTTTTCCGCGTTACCGCGCACATGCAGGTAGACTTTGACAATTTGTTTAGTGTGGTCACCATAATTGATCACTACGTAGGCAGCGTGATGCTCGCCGATACTATCAACCAGAGTAGAATCAATTACACCCATTCCATCACTATTTGCTGCCCAGCTGTATGAAATTGCGCCTGGATAGACAGCCTCAATCTTAGCTACACTAGCAGGAGTCAGAGCTGCTTTAGCAGTCTCAGCAGTTAAATAGCCTGCATTACCGCGATCTAAGGTAGTATCAGTTCCACTACTTATTCCGCCAATAACATTAACTTTGATTGCTACCGGATCGCTAATTGAATCGTCTTTATAATGCAATTTGATCTGTGCATCTTGAGCATCGCCAATTGCGGTCGGCACCTTGAACCATTCAATTTGTTTGACCACGGTACTTGGCGTAATGGGGGCACCTGAATGTGTTATCGTAACTAAATTATCAATTTCACTAGGACTGGTAAATTCTGTCGGAGTATTGATAACGAAATCATCAACCGTGTCTGGCTCACGCAGGTGTGCCGTCACTGTTTTCGCTTGATTAAATGTAATAGTACTGCCATTCATGCTATATGGATTAACAATCAGCGACACTTTAACCAGCTGCCGTCCAGTGTCATGACCCTCATTATTCACATAATGAACCATGATAGCAACATTATGGCTGCCGGAAGCCTGGACATCATCACTGGTTAATGGCTGATAGTCGCCGTGCTCATCCGGATCTCTACGTACCCATTCGTAATGCAGCTTCCAATTAGCAGCTGCTGTTTCTGCCGCATCCTTATTATCACTATCAAAGAAAGAAATTGCATCCTTAGCTTGTTCTTCTGTTGGAACCACACCCGAACCAGTTGTTGCACGATAATTGGATTTCGGTCTTGCTTCAATAACTCCTACCTTAATTGGAACATCATCATAGGTACCATCATCGTAGATAACCCTGATCACGGCATTACCCAACTGATTAGAGGTCGGCCCAACAATGGAATCATTTAGCGCACCGCTAGCTACTCCCTTAATAATCCCGTCATCCGTTAAATTACCGGATTTATCCATCGCCTTATTTTTAAGCCAAGAAATATCAGTAACAGTATGATTGTTTTGTAAATTACTAATTGATTCTGGAACCTCATCACGGCTGTTCCAAGCCTTAAGATACTTTGCAGCTGAGCCCAGTTCAGTCTGATCCTTGTGTGCTACTATATCAGCAGCACTCAGATCCAACATACCGGCTTTGGACATTTCGGCACCGTATAGATCTGAACCTAAGGAAAATGAAGGAATTCCTGTGCCGTTTTTATTTTGGTTAGCCGTGTCCATGACAGCAGCTAACGTATCCTTATCACTAACACTGCCATCGATACTTGTGTAATTAGAGCTGGCCTTGCCTTTACTTGGAATTTGACTGTAAGGGGTGTTATTGTCCAACAATTCTAAGTCAAAGTTTATCTTATCACCAAGCAAATGAAGCGGGCTGCTACTACCATCTCCTGCCCGGTTAAACATCCACTTGTATGTACCATCACTTAAGCCAAGCTTATGGCCATCAATGTCTAAAACGCCAAAAGAAAAAGTATCGCGGTCATTATCCGATGTAAAACTGATTGCTTTAGGCTGAGAAGCAACCAGACTCTTTAATGTGTTAATGTGAGTACCAGTATTGCCGTGTAAATTAATCTTTAAAGAACCGCCTTCAGCAACTTTGAAATATACACCAGAGTTGCCTTGGGTAATATTACCCTTAGTCATATTGTAAGTAATAGAGGCATTCTTACCAACGTCGATACCATTATAATGATCTGAATTTGGATCGTTACCAATTGACATTCCAGTGGTATTAACAACCACTTCAGCCCCATCATCAATTGTTAAATGATGAGTAGTATCACCTTCATAAAACAAATAGATACTATTATCTTTATCGTTAGTAAAAATATCCCTCCCCTTCAACTCAATATCAAGTGCTCCGTGGTAAGAACTATAATATGCCTGAAAAGATGCATTGGTACCAGTAACATCTTCTAAAATGATTTTATTGGTACAAATCGTCGGACGTGTTTTATCTGTACCAGTTAGCAGCAAGTTTTTCAAAGTTATACTACTCTTACCATAGTACGAATGATAAGCCGCAAGTTGTCTGACAGAAAGCAAATGACCATTGCCTTCAATTACTACCTGTCGATTATTACCCAGATTAATATCGCTTAAGCTTGTTAAATCTTCTTGAAGAGAGACAATGCTAACTTTACTATTGCTTAATGCTGTAGTGAAGTCATTCCACGTTCTGACTTCAACCTTGTGGGCAGCCGAGTTTTTTGCATCCAAGTCGGTCTTTGCAGCAGTTAATTGTTCTTCAGTCACTGCCGCATTATTAGCATTGTAGGTGTCTAACAAATTTTGTGCTGTCGTCAGGCTTGTCTCAAAGTCGGCCTTCGTTGCTGCCGCTACTAACCGATAAACATTTTGGCCTTTCCAGTCATTAGCATTATTAATCGAAGTCTGCAAAGCTGCCGCTGCCGAAGCCGCATCCTGCGGCCCAACCACCGGCTTTTGCTTGGCTTTTTGCTGCTCCTCATCATCTTTATTGATATCTTCATCAGGCTTAGGATCACTATTAGCAGCCTGCTGCTCATCTTGACCAGAACTCGCCGCAGATGGCGCAGTTTCACCGTGTTCCTGCTGCCCTGTGTCGGCCGCAGAACTTGGTGTGGAATCCGAACTTGAGCTTGAACTGGACGATTCCGTGCCCGCTGAGCTGGTGCTTCCTTCACTACTTGCGGTTTCTTCTCCCGAACGCAAAAACATGGTCAACCCCGAAAATGTGGACAGTTGCGGTTTGACCGTTTTTTGTTGTTTAGCCTGCGCACCCTGGTCGGTACTGGTATCTTTTTTGTCGGCGGCAGTTTGAGCGGCCTGGGCCGTTTTTGCCTCATCTGTACCTGCATCAGTTGTTTCAGCCTGCGCCTTCTGGCCGTTTAAGCCCACAAAACTGAAGCCCAGCAAAACTGATGCTGCACCAACAGCTAATTTCCTAATGGAAAAGCGTTCTTTTTTATTTTGGCCCTCTAACCTGCGTAAGCGTTCGTTATAATTATTTCTTCCTAACATGCGTCTTCCTCTTTTCTAAAATAATTTTTATTGGTTATCCGCCGTATCACACAGCAAAATCTGAGCGATTTTTTCTTGTAAACGGCGGTTCTCTAAGTTCGGTGTTTCCTGCTCAAACAATTTGATCATTCCCTCAGTTTGATTGGTCAGTTCCGTGATGCCCAATTTCGTAATTGCAGTTAAACTGAACAAAATCTCTATGGGACCGAAGCGGTGAAAATTTAATCTTCGGAAACATCTTGCATAACTTTTCATTTAATATCGCACCGGTAAATTCATTTTCATCACATACCAGCACCCCCCCTGGTATGTCCACTGCTTCTTTCGCTTGACGACCACAAGCATTGCGTCAAAATAATGATCCAAACCGGCAACTGTTTTATTAGAAAACTTGGCCTTCAAATGGTGCTCCAGAACTGGATTGGGTAATCGGTTCCAGGTTTTGCTTACGTAAACGTTCATTAATAATTGTCAGCGTATAATTTGTTTGCTGCTTAAATAAGCCTAATTCATGACTAAGTGATCGAATATTCATGTCCGGTCTTTCTAATAATAGAGAGATAAATTTATATATTCTTGTATTCATCAAAACCTCCCTTAGTTATCATTTTATTATAGTTTGTTATTTTTTAAACCTCTTTTGATGTTAAAAATTATTCACTATTCTCACAAGTCAAATAATTTTTGTAATGAGCAAGATTATTTAAATATCAAATTATTAATTACAGATTATTATTAAACAACAGCACAGACGCTTTAATCTAAATAAATATTTGCAAAAATTTGAGCGTAAAAACAGCTTGATCACTTCTGCCTGGTCAAACTGAAAAATCCGCTAGAACTTGAAGGTTCTAACGGATTTTTTACTTTTAGTATCTGTTTTTTCTCAGACACTTGTTTGTGATTTACAAATTATTTATTTTTTACGTCCAAAATTTCCTTTCCTTACATATTGCTTATTACCAATGATGTAATATTCCTTATCATTGATCATCACGGTATCGCCGTAAGTTTTAACTTTTTTGCCCTTCTTCAGCTTCTTCTTTAGACGGTCACCATCCTGGTCGTACACACAGGCATTGCGCTTAAGTTTACGCTTCTTGGCATCAATATTTTCTGCCGGTAAATAAACGTTGTCATCAACAACATAGTAAGATTCTTTATTAATCGTTGCTTTGCCGTAAGTCTTAATCTGAGAACCAGCCCGCAGCAGCACCTGATCAAGCTGACTGCCCGTACCGTCATACCGGTAGGAATCATGCATCAGGGTCTTTTCAACTGCCGGGATTGTCTCCGGCTCATTTTGTGCCGGCAGCGGTGTCTTCCATTCTCCTGTTGGCGGGAAATTATTCTTCTTAATGTATTGATTTTTCCCTACTTGGAAATATTGCTTGCCGCGAATTGTTACCGGTTCGCCGTAAACCGTGACCTCCATGCCCCTCGGAAGAACATGCTTATCTTTTAGTTTGCCATTGCGTTTATAAATATAAGCATTATGGATCAGCTTCACCTTGGTGCCTGTGACGTTGCTTGACGGAATGTAATCATTGCTATGGCTGATATTAACAGTGTTCTCACCATTAATTACCTTACTGCCTTGAGTCGGAACAACTGAACCGCTAGCAATAATCGTACCGTCAGTCTTGCCGCTAGGATCATAAACAGGTGTATCGTGCCCAATCACTACATTATTATTGATTGGCGCAACAATTGTCACCCCTACACCAACAGAAGCAGCTGACCCGTCTGGATAAGAAACATTAACAAAACCGTTAAACTTAGAACCAACAGGTGCCGAAGTATTCGGCAGGCTGGAAGTGTCCCAACGGTAGGTCGCTCCTACCAGCGAGCTGCTATTGCTGATGCCGCGGGCAGCGTAACTCGTGTCTGAAGCTAAGTCCGTATACTGCGGAACTGAAATACTACCGCCGATTGCTGGATTCTTGTCCGCCATCGAATTGCTGCTTGGCCTGCTAGTAATATTAACTAATACTGAAACATTTCCTTCAGGGGTGCTGTCACCAAAGGTAAGGTGAACAGTTTCCGAATGAGTACCAAGGGTGCTTGTGTCTGGTGTCTTGGCCCAAGTGCAGCCAGTCGCCTTGATTAAGTCACCATAATTACTGATTGCACGCTGGGCATCAGCTGAACTTAGGCTAGCTCCTTGATAAGTTTCAATGGTACCGCCGATTGGGATTATTACTTGCAGTGGAACAGAGACAATTTGCGTTCCACCATCATTGAAGTTAACAACAATTGGGGCCGTACCATTTGCCGTTGTATCAATACCACCGCTCCAAGTATAAATTGGGGTGAAACTTTGAATTGAACTAGTATTGAGACAACCTTCAATCTCTGAACTATCCACAATTGTGCCAGAACTTAAGACCCGCTTCTGGTTGACCTTAATTGCATTACCAGTCGCCTGGGCGCCCACAACATTAACTGTTACCAGGCGGGTAATGTGCGTGGTACCGTTAATCGTAATCTCAGCGGTCCCCGTTACCTGCTTACGCCCGTTGATTAAGCCAGTATCGGTTACGTTCGGAAGGGTTTGCCAGTGAGCCGTATGAGACGTAACAGAACTAGGCAGCTTTATATTATCATCAAGTAACTGTTCAAGTTGCGGAGCGGAAGTGCCCACGTGCGCCGTAATGTCCTTAACTTGAACATCACTGCCATCACCGTTAACCACTTTATTAACATGCAGTTTAACCCGAACCGCCTGCTTAGTACCGTCAAGATAGGAAACTATGACATAAGCCGGACGGGTGGCATTTTCATCCCCATCACCAACGGCAATGTTTGGCAATTCGCTACTCTCGCCATCTTTTGACCAGCTATAACCAGCAACTAGCGAAGTAATAGCGTTAACGGAATCATTTGTTAAGGCAGCTTTGGCATTTTGATCAGTAAAGGCAGCGATGTTACCTTGATCAACCGCAAACGGATTAGTATTAGCCACAGCACCTTTAACCGTAACACCAACACTCACAAATTTATCAATATTTTCATCATTATAATGAACCTTAACCTGATAGTTTTGTACTTTTTTACCTGAAGAATCCAATCCATCTGCACTTAAATCTGGAGGCGTAACCCAACTAACAGTATAGTCACTACCATTATTTAGGCCGGGGACGGTAACTGCAGCGGCTAACTTATTATCGATATCCGGCGCATTAACATGCGTCGTAATCGATGATGCCGTAATTGCCGCCTGTTCTACATACAGATTAACCGCAACAGCCTGAGTGGCATCACCATAATTAATGATTAAGTAAACAGGATGACTATTATTTGTGGTAGCCGGAGAAGTACCAGCAGCTGAATCAGACCAGCTATAAGTAACGCTATGGTTAGGCAGATTAGTTAAATCTCTAAGGCTGTCCGAGGTCAGTACGGCAGCTACATGTGTAGTATTATTTAATTGGACCCCGCGATTAACACGTAATGGTTGACCATTGCTCTGACCACCAACAACGGAGACCGGTACTGTCACAGAAATAGGCGAAGAAGAACCAGTAAAGGTAACATTAACGGCATAATCTTTAACCTCTCTAGCAGCAGTCACATTAGGTTCACCAGCTCCCCAAGCGAGTTGATAATCTCCATAATTTAGTCCAGGAACACTAATTGCAGCAGCCAAATCCGTTGCTAATTCCGAACTTGACGCATGGACGTGGGTCTTAATTGAAGAAACATGAATACTATCCTTATTCTGCTCGGCTATTCCTTTGATATGTAGATTAAACTGAACAATTTGCACATCATTATCATTTGCTGCATATTTAATTACCAAATAAATCGGTTTGTTTGTGCCCGGCTCATCGTAATTAGTGGTATCAGGAGCTGCAATACTGCCATCTATCTTCGTGCTCCAAGAATAAGTAGCATTAGGATATCTTGCACTAATTGCATTATAGCTGTCCAGTGTCAGTTGGTCTCTACCCGCTGGCATCGTGTCTCGCTGGTTAACATTGACCACATTAACGCCTTTACGTCCGCCGATTAAGTTAATCTTAGCTGTAAACTCCTTGCTCTTCGAAGTATCATTATAGACTGCGACAAATTTCCCTGTTATATCGTGAGGCGTGCCATTATTAATCTCATTTCCAGTATTAATCGGCTGACTTGTCCATTCCAAATGATTGATGACACTGCTTGGACTTATCCCCGGAATTGTAATTACGCTATTAATAAAAGCTGGATCCTTAAACGCAATTTGACTAGCAACATCATTGCTAAGCCCTTTAGCATGGAGGGTAAGCGTATCAGCAGCAGTGATTTGACCGTCATATTGATTCGCATCGGTCTTCGGGTGAATGGCAACCGGAATAATCTGTTTACCTTTGCCGTCGCCATAATCAATCACAATATAGGCAGTGTGTTCATCCAGACTAGTCGTATCTGGGACACCAGAACCATCCGATTCCTTCGCCCAAGAATAGCTAGCTCGACCGCCATAATTCTCATTAATTAAATCACGACTTTCTTGTGTCAGCACACCTCTAGTATCATCTACGGTTAATGCTCTGCCAATTGTGTAATTAACCTTGTTGCCATTGGCAACACCGCCGATAACGTCAACTTTAACAGCCAATTCTTGTTCTGCTGCGCCATCGTTAAATGTAATTTTAATTCTCCCATTAGGTGCAGTTGCGGTTGTTTGGGTTGGCACGTTTAAACTAGGCCGATTAATCCAAGAAACACCGCTGATATGGGATAATGCATCATCAGAACCGGTATTAGCTAAGTAACCATCGTAATTACCAAGCTCGCCTTGATTTTCATATTCACCTGTTACTGCGTGCATCTTAATGTTGTTAGTTTGCTTAACCGCGTGACTAGCGGCCGGAAGTGCGGCCGGTTTAACCGTCAGTTTTACTGGCACAGCCTGCTTGGTACTATCATTATAGGCAATTATGACGTAAATAGTGCGACTGCCAAGAGTGGTAATATCAGGACTACCGCTACCGTCAATAGTTGCGGCCCACTTATAAACATCATGACTGTCCAAAAATGACGCAATCTGATTTCGACTAGTAAGAGACACACCTGTTTCAGCTAAACCTAATTCCGTCCCTGCATTCAATGTGATGTCTTCACCGGGCTGACCGCCGACTACTTGAGCGTTAACTATCTCTGTAGTTGTGGTATTATCACCAAATGTCACTAATGCCGTTCCTGTAACATTCTTAACACCGTTAACTAAACCAGTAGCACTAAGATCAGGCGGTGTTTGCCAGCTGACTTTATACTGACCAGCCCCATTGCCTTCTGTTAAACCTGGCACCGTCACTTTGCCTCTGAGCGCATCACCAGCAACAGCGTTAACGTGGGTGCTAATGTTACTTACTGCAATATTAGTATATTGCTCATTCATCCCTTTAACAGTTAATTTAACTTTAACTATCTGTGTAGTATTATCAGAATATTTAACCTTGACGTAAGCAGAGTCGTTATTTCCAGGATGACTAGTATCGACCGTTCCTGAACCATCACGAGATGAACACCAAGAATAATTAGAAACCAACGAGTGAATCTTATCCAGGCTGGCAGCTGTCAAGGCTTCTTGCGCATTAGCACTAGTTAGAGTGGTACGCAAAGGAACTGTCACACCTGTTGCAGAAGCCATTGCACCAACAACATTGACCGTAACAGACTGATCATCACTAATACTGCCGTCGCTGAACCTAACAACGGCTTTCCCATCAGTGATAGTCTTTGCGCCGTTAGTCAAACCAGTTTCAGAAATATCAGGAGCTGGGTTTTTCCATGTCACAGTATAATCTCTACCGCCTGTCAAACCTGTTATTGTTGTTGCAGCTGTTAATGCGGCATTGATATCCGCACCAACATGCGTATTAATTTGCGCAATGCGGATACTGTTTCCGTATTGGTCTTTCATACCATTAATATGCAGCTTGACCTTAACACTTTGCGTGGTGTTATCAGAATAATGAATTACCACATAAGCAGAGTTATTATCACCAGATTGACTGGTATCTACTGCTCCTGAGCCATCAAAACGTTTCGCCCAAGAATAACTAGTGACATTGTCTTTGATTTTACCCAAACTTTCCGTAGTCAGAGCAGTTTTCGCATTTTCCTCAGTTAAGGATGCGTTGAGTGCAACCGTAACGCCTTCAGCGCTTGCCTGCCCGCCAACGACATTAACCGTAACATTCTTATCATCGCTTCTGCTGCCATCACGATAAGTAATTATTGCTGTACTTGTGACAACTTTGGAACCACCAGGTAGGCCATCCTCAGGTGCGGTAATATCTGGAGCGGTCGTCTTCCATGCCACTGTATAATCAGCGCCGCTTGTCAAACCTGTTATTGTTGTTGCATTCGTTAATGCAGCATTGATGTCTGCACCAACATGCGTATTAATAGTCGCAATATTAGTTTTATCTGCATATTGCTCACTTAGTCCCTTAACGTGCAACTTGGCCTTAACAGTCTGCGTAGTCCCATCAGAATAATGAATTACTACATAAGCAGATGGATTATCTCCACCATGACTGGTATCAACCGTGCCTGAACCGTCAGAAACTCTTGCCCAAGAATAACTAGTGGCTTTGCTGCCGATTTTACCTAAACTTTGCAGAGTCAAAGCAGCTTTCGCATTTTGTTCAGTTGGAACTTCGTTTAAATCAACTGTGACACCTGATGAATTAGCTTCTCCACCGACAACATTAACTGTAACGTCTTTACCATCACTTGTACTGCCATCACGATAAGTGATTTTTGCTGTGCCCGTGACAACTTTAGCACCACCAGGTAGGCCATCCTCAGGTGCAGTAATATCCGGAGCAGGAGTTTCCCAAGCCACCCGATAATCAGTGCCGCTTGTCAAGCCATTTATTGTTGTTGCAGCTGTTAATGCAGCATCGATATCCGCGCCGACATGCGTGTCGACTGGCGTAATACTAATTTTATCTGCATATTGCTCACTTAGCCCTTTAACGTGCAGCTTAACCTTAACATTCTGCGTGGTGCTATCAGAATAATGGATCACCACATAAGCAGAGTCATTATCTCCAGGATGACTGGTATCAACTGCGCCTGAGCCGTCTGGGTTTCTTCCCCAAGTAAAACTAGTGGCTTGGCTGCTGATTTTGCCTAAACTTTTTGCAGTTAAAGCAGCTTTCGCATTTTCCTCAGATAATTCAGCATTAAGATCAACCGTAATGCCTCCAGTATTGGCCTGGCCGCCGATAACATTAACCGTAACATCCTTATCAGCACTGATACTGCCATCACGGTAAGTAATTATTGCTGTGCCTGTGACAGTTTTGGCACCATCAGTCAAGCCGGCTTCAGTAATATCTGGGGCAGATGTTTTCCACGTCACCCGATAATCAGTATCGCTTGTCAAGCCAGTTACTGTTGTTGCAGCTGCTAACGCCGCATTGATATCTGCACCGACATGCGTGTTGATTGAAGCAATACTAATTTTATCCGCGTATTGTTCATTTAGCGCCCTGACGTGCAGCTTAACCTTAACATTCTGCGTGGTGCCATCAGAATAATGAATTACCACATAAGCAACGTCATTATCTCCAGGATGACTGGTATCAACCACGCCCGAACCGTCTGGATTCTTGGCCCAAGTATAACTAGAAGCTTGGCTGCCGATTTTACCTAAACTTTTCGCAGTTAAAGCATCTTTGGCATTTTGCTCAGATAATTCAGCATTGAGATCAACCGTAATACCTCCGGTATTGGCCTGACCGCCGACAACATTAACTGTAACGCCTTTATCAGCACTGATACTGCCATCACGATAAGTAATTATTGCTGTGCCCGTGACAATTTTGGCACCATCAGTTAAGTCGGCTTCAGTAATATCTGGAGCAGATGTTTTCCACGTTACCCGATAATCAGTGCCGCTTGTCAAGCCAGTTACTGTTATTGCGGGTGCTAGCGCCGCATTGATATCTGCGCCGACGTGCGTGTTAATTGCATTAACAGTAATTTTATCTGCATACATGTCGCTCATGCCAATAATATGCAGATTGACCTTAACACTCTGCGTAGTCCCATCAGAATAATGAATTACTACATAAGCAGAATCATTATTCCCAGATTGACTGGTATCAACGTCTCCCGTGCCATTACTATTCCTAGCCCAGGAGTAACTAGCTGCCTGTGAGCTAACTGCGTTCAGACTTTCCCGCGATAAAGCCGACTTGGCATCATTTTCTGTCAAAACTGCACCGACGCCGACAGTAACCCCGGCTTGATTAGCTTGCCCACCAACGACCGTAACACTGACAGTCTTATCAGCACTGACACTGCCATCACGATAGGTAATTATCGCTGTACCGCTAATTGTCTTGGTACCGTTAACTAAATAATTTGCACTAATATCAGGCGTATCAGAAGGCTTCCAAGAAACAGTGTAATCAGAGCCATAAGTTAAGCCGGTAACACTTGTTGCTTCTTTAAGCGCTTTGTTAAGATCAGCACCAACGTGTGTATTAATCGAACTGATACTACTTACATCTGAATATTGTTCACTCAAGCCTTTGACATGCAGCTTGACATGAACTTTCTGGGTGGTCCCATCAGAATAGTGAATTACTACATAAGCAGAATTATTGTCTCCCGGATGCGCGGTATCAACCGTACCCGAACCATCTGAATTTCTGGTCCAAGTATAACTATCAACCAATGTACCAATTTTAGCTAAACTATCTGCCGTTAACGCTGCTTTGGCATCATTTTCTGTTGGCGCAGCATTCAAGTCAACTACGACACCTTCCATGTTGGCCTGGCCGCCTACTACTTTAACCGTAACGTCCTTATCATCACTGACACTGCCGTCACGATAAGTAATGTAGGCTTTGCAGCCAGCACAGTCCTTACTGCCATCAACTAAATCTGCATCCGTGATATCTGGCGCAGTCCGCCAGCTAACCGTATAGTCCGTGCCGGGAGTTAGGTCCGTAACGCTTGTTACATCCTTAAGCACCTGGTTAATACTTGCACCAACATGCGTTGTGATCTTGGAAATACTTATTTTATCTTTATATTGCTCCTTCATGGTGGAAACAGTAACTGTCAGTTTGACGTATTGCGTCGTTCCATCAGGATACTCAACCCGCAGTGCAATATCATGTGCGCCGGGAGTAAAATCGGTATCTTGCAGCAGCGTGTGTGTATCCGGGTTAACCCAACTATAGTCATTGTCGGTTACACCAAATCCCTGCAAATCCTGCGGATTATCAACCATATCCTTGGCTTTCGGGATTATCCCCGTGAAGAATGTCCGGTTTCCTTTTAATTTGGCACCCACAATATCAACATTAACGCTGATAGCATCACTCTCTGAATCATCTAGATAAACAAGTTTAATCTTGCCGCTTTGAGTTTGACCTGCCTGACCGCTGGTGCTGACCGGGGTGTCGGCAGCATCAGCCCAAATGATCCTTTTAATGACCTTACTTGAGTCGGCTACATCCTGAATCTTAATCAAAGTTTTAATCCGGTCTGCATCAGTAAAATCTTTGATATTTGCCGGCGGCTGCGGTGCATCATCAGAAGCGTGCATCTTAAAGTGATCGGCAACTGTGATCTTTCCGGCAAATTGCTCTTGGTAACCTTTAACGTGATAAGAAACCTGAATCGCCTGCTTGGTGCTGTCGCCAAAGTCAATAATTATATAGGCGGTGTGGTTTACGCCTGCAGCATCCGCTGTGCTGATATTCGGCAAACTGCTGCCAAACTCATCCTTAGACCAGCTATAAGTTGCCCCAGGATAACTTGCAGCAACATTAGTCACACTGGTATTGGTTAAGGCGGCTTTCGCCGTATCTTGCGTAAATGCAACATCCGCAGCTGTGCCCCAATTAATTGGAACTACTTGCTGGACAGCTTCACCACCAACAACATTAACCACAATATCTTCTGTGACTTGGGAATGATCCGCATTAAAGAAGATAGTGGCTTGCCCCGTTGACTGCTTTTTGCCGCCAACCAGATTGGCAGTGGTTACTTCCGGCCGGTGAGACCAACTGACCGTGTAATCACTTGTGGTATAACCGTCGACTGATAAAGCACTCTTTAACTGATCGTCAAGGGTGTTGGCACTGGCATTAACGTGTGTTGTAATTGACTGATATTTAATCTTGCCTTCAGCTTCCGCCTGCTCGGCTTTGCCGCGCACGTGCAGGTTAACCGCAACTGCCTGCTTCTGCCCGCCGTTGCCAAAATCAATCATCACATAAGCGGTATGGTGCTGGCCAACTATATCGCTGCTGTTAACATCTGGATTCCCGCTGCCATCAGCGTTACCAGCCCATGAATAGGTAACATTATGCGGATAATACTGATTAATACGGTCAATACTGTCTTGTGTCAAAGCTGCTTGCGCTTGGGCAGCAGTCAATTCTGCGCCCCGGTTAATTACCGTATCTTTATTGTTGCTTTGACCACCAACAACATTGATTTCAACGTCTTTTTCAGCAACAGAACCGTCAGAAAAAGTAAATTGGGCTTTCCCTGTCTGCTTCATGATACCGGCAATTAAACCGCCTTGGTTAACCTTAGGGTAGTCAGTCCAGCTAGTAGTAAAGTCCGTTCCCGGTGTAAGTGTGCCGACAGTTGTGGCACTTGCTAAAGAATCATTCAGCTCAGAGTTACCGGCATTAACATGGGAAGTAATGGTTGCGACACTGATGTTAGAGAAATACTTTTCGGCATTGCCGCGCACATGCAGGTAAACTTGAACAAATTGTTTGGTGCCATCACCGTATTCAATCACCACGTAAGCCGGACTATGACTGCCGATATTATCGATGTGATTAACATCAATATTACCTGTCCCCTGTTTATTTGCCGCCCAGCTGTAAGAAATCTTGTCTGGATAGGCAGCTTCAATCGTGCTGACACTGGCAGGGGTCAGGGCAGCTTTAGCACTTTCTGCGGTCAGATCACCGGCATTGCCGCGATCAAGAGCCGTATCAACTCCTGTGCTGATCCCGCCAACCAGATTAATCTTGATTGCCAACGGTTCGCTATACGAATCATCCTTATAATGCAGTCTAACTTGTGCGTTTTGACGATCGCCAATTCCGCTCGGCACACTGAACCATTCAATGTCCCTAACCACATCACTCGGTGTAACGGGCGTGCCGCTAGGCGTTTTAATTGTAATTAAATCATCAATCTTGCTGGCAGTAGTAAAATCACTAGGGGTGTTAACTGCAAAGCCATCAACGCTCGCCGGTTCACGCAGGTGAACCGTAAGCGGTCTTGTAGTATCAGCTATAATCGTATTACCATTCATACTGTACGGATTGACAATCAACGGCAATTTAATCAACTGCTGCCCGTCATCTTGTCCCGCATTATTCAGATAATGAGCTATGATGGCAACGTTATGACTACCAGAAGCCTGAACATCATCACTAGTTAACGGTGTATAGTTGCCATGTTCATCCGGATCCGCGTGGACCCATTCATAATTCATGTGCCAATTAGTAGAAACCGTAGTTTCCGCATCATCACCGTTACTATCAAGGAAGGAAAGCGCGTCTTCAGCTTGGCTGGAAGTTGGAACAACACCGGAAGCAGTTGTTGCCCGGTAGCCAAACTTGGCCTTTGCTTCAACAACCGTCACCTTAATCGGAACATCATCATAAGTGTCGTCATCGTATTTAACCCTAATCACGGTATTGCCCAGATCGCCAGGAGTCGGGCCGACCATGGAATCATTCAGAACCCCGCCATCTGCGGTTTTAATAATCCCATTGTCAGTTAAATTACCAGCTGGATCCATCGCCTTGTTAGGAAGCCAAGAAATATCAGTAATGATATGGTTGTTCTGCAAATTACTAATTGATTCTGGAACCCCATCACGATCGTTATTAGCTTGAAGATACTTCACGGCTGAGCCAAGTGCGACCTGACCTTTGTGTGCTGCTATCCCATCAGCCCACATATTCAAAACACCGGCCCTAGACATTGAGCCACCATATAGATCTGGCCCTAATAAAAAGGAAGGCAGACCTGTTCCGCCTTTATTTTGATTAGCTGTGAGCATGTCAGCAGCTAAAGTGTCCGCATCGCTGGCTGTGCCGTTAACACTTGTATAATTGGCACTCGCTTTACCTTTTTTGGGAATATCACTAATAGGGGTTTGATTATCCATCAATGCCATATTAAAGCTGGTTTTATTGCCAAGTAAATCAAGTGGCCGCGCACTAGTGTCACCTGCACGGTCAAACATCCACTTGTGCGTACCATCGCTCAGGCCGAGCCTCTCACCATCAATATTTAACGTGCCAAAAGAAAAAGTATCGCCGGGATTATCCGATGTCAGCTGAACTGCTTTAGGCTTAGAAGCAATCAGGCTCAATATTTTGTTGTTGGTAGTACCAGTATTACCATGTAAATTAATCTTTAAGGAACCGCCTTCGGCAACGTTAAAATACAGGCCATTATCACCTTGGATAATATTACCCTGAGTTAAATTATAAGTAATAGAGGCATTCTTACCAACATCAATTCCATTATAATGAGCCTTACTAAGCGACATTCCAGTGGCATTTACATTCACCTTAGCTCCATCTTCAACTATTAAATGATAATCAGGACCTGCTTGATTGAATAAATAGAGACTATCAGCCGCATTATTAATAAAAGAATCGGTTCCCTTTAATTTGATATTATTATAGCCAGAAGAGCCAGCTATATTAAAAGAGGCATTTTGACCAGTAACATTTTCCAAAGTAATGTCATTAGATGTGACTGTAGCTTCTGAAGATTCTGATTTTTTGGTACCCACTACCATAAGATTTCTTAAAACAAGTCCATTACTGCCAAGCCATCCTTTATTTGAAAAGCTTGATACTGAAAGTGTATAGCCATTGCCTTCAATTACAGTGGTTAATCCACCCCAAGTTCCACCAGCAAACGACAAATCGTTCAAACCCCTTATATCATTTTTTAGCGATATAGTCTGAAGACCTTTAGTAGTACTCTTTGCTGCTAAAGTAAGTTCATTCCATGTACTAACTTCAAAACTGCGAGTAGCCGCATTTTTTGTATCCAAATCAGTTTTGGCACTAGTCAACTGTTCATCGGTCACTGAAGCATGATTGGCATTGTACGTGTTGAGCAAATTTTGCGCACTAATCAGGCTCGCCTCAAAGGCTGGCTTCGGTCCTGCCACTGCTAGTGCGTAAGCATCACTATTTTTAAAGCTGTTTGCATTATTAATCGAATCCTGCAAATCTGCTGCTGCTGAAGCTTGCGGTCCGACCACCGGTTTTTCCTTGGCCTTTTGCTGTTCATCATCCTTAATAATGTCTTCATCAGGCTTTGGGTCACTATTAGCAGCCTGCTGCTCATCTTGCCCGCTACTCGATGCAGCTGATGCAGTTGTATCGTGTCCCTGCTCATCAGTAGCTGCTGAACTAGGTGCAGAACTGGAGCTAGATGTTGAACTCGAACTGGCATTAGAACTTGAACTAGACGTTGAACTCGAACTGGAACTGGCATTGGACGACTCCGTTCCAGTCGAGCTGGTGCTGCCGCTGTCACTTGCTGGTTCTTCTTCCGAACGCAAGAATGCCGTCAATCCCGCAAAAGTCGACAGCTGCGGTTTTCTGGCAGGCTTTTGCTGCTTAACCTGATCGTTTTGGGCAGCATTAGACGCCACCTCACCAGCATCCTTCTTGCCATCAGCAACAGTCTGGGCACTCTGCTCCGTCTTCGCCGCATCCTCATTAGGATCCGTTGTCTCGGCCTGCGCTTTCTGACTGCTTAAGCCCATAAAGCTGAAGCCCAGCAACACCGAGGCCGCACCCACGGTTAATTTTCTAATAGAGAACCGCTCTTTTTTATTCTGGCCTTCTAACTTGCGTAAACGTTCGTTAAAATTATTTCTTCCTAACATTTGTCTTCCTCTTTTCTAAAATAATTTTTATTAATCATCCACCGAATCACACAACAAAATCTGGGCAATTTTTTCCTGTAAATGGTGGTTATCTAAACTCGCTGTTTCCTGCTCAAACAGTTTAATCAGGCTTTCTATTTGATTGGTCAGCTTCGTGATGCCCAATTTCCGCAGCACCCAGTATTCGACAACAATCCACTCTGCCTGGGTCATTGTCGGCTTAACAACAATATTCAGCGTATTGGTTCGCAGGGGCGCCGTAGAAAAAATGATTTCGTAACTACGGCTAAGCTGAACAAAATCCCTAATAGAGCGGGGCTCTGAAAACTTAATCATTGGGAACATTTTGCGCAATTTTTCATTTAAAACCGCACAGATGAGTTCATTTTCATCACAAACCAATATACCGTGATAAACACACTGCTTTTTTTTGTTAGTTGCGGCAATTATTCCGTCAAGGTAATGTTCCAGCCCTACTGCCGCCCCAGCAGGAAATCTGGTTCCCAAATAAGACTCTAAGGGATGCAGCAACCTGTTGGTGCTCTTACTAACCTGCTGACTCGCTTTTGCTTTAGGACGCAAATCATACTTGGCACAATAAGCAGCCGGGCGCAAATAGTTATATAACCGATTTAGAAATTTCGCGTGCTTTTTAACGGTCAAAGATTCGGCCTTCTCAAAATCCGCAGCAATCTGTTGAATATACTTTTTCAGCGGATCCGCTTGCTGCTGAGCAAACACCGTCTTTTTATTAAAAATCGCCGTGCTTAAGAACTCTAATGCCAGCCACTTAACATGCTGATTATCAAATTCGTTAAGCATTTGGTCCCCTCTCAGCTTTTGGTATTCCGCCGTTGCATGGATGAATTCTTCAACCTGCTCATTATTATTTTGGTTAATCAGACCCCTAGTTAAAATAACTTGCAGCGCCGTTATCAATGGGACAAAGGTTTTATCCGCAAAGGTCACCTTTATCTCCGCCTCAATTTTTCTAAACAAGTAAAGAGACATCTGCTTTACCTTTTTACTAAAAAAAACATTTATTGGTCTTATGCAATTAAGATTCATCGAGTCCGCAAACAGCATTTTGGTAACTGCCCGAAACATCTCATCTTCTGATCCTGCAACATAGTAGCCAGACCTCCGGTTATAGTGGATAGTTAAGTTGAATTCTTGCACCTTATCCGTCAAAAGCTTGATATCATTGACGATCGTTCCTTTGCTGTATTGCAGAGCGTGTACCAGATGCCGCAATGAAACATAATTTGAATTGATCATCAGATAGATCAAAATGATTTGTTCCCGCTCTTCAGTACTATAATCGGCTTCAGAAAAGTCATTTTCTTGGAGTAACTTGCCGATGCTCTTAGAAAAAATCAAATAGCCCGAATTTGTTTTAGTAATCGGCTGCAAATTCAGTTTACGTAAGCGTTCATTAATCAGTGTTAATGTATAGTTCGTTTGCTGCTTAGATAAGCCTAGCTCATGACTAAGCGAATGAATATTCATATCTGGTCTTTCTAATAACAAAGAGATAAATTTATATATTCTTGTATTCATCAGGACCTCCCTTAATAATTATTTTATTATAGTTTGTTATCTTTTAAACATTTTTTTGTACCAAAAATTATTTACTATTCTTGAAAATCAAATATTCTTTGTAATGAAAAAGATTATTTACATATCAAATTATTAATTGCAGATTATTACCAGGCAATATGCAGATCTTTCAATCTGAATAAATATTTGCAAACACTTAAGCGTAAAAAACAGCTTGATCACTTTTGGATGATCAAACTATTCTCATTTATTTGCTGCGTTTCCTGACGATGAACAATATTACTTAGCTCCAGGCGGAAAATTGTTCTTCTTAATTGTAAGTATAGGCACTGTGATCAACTGCTAAGTAGTGATTGTTATCATAAAATTTCAATCTGTGACCCAAAAAATTTAACCCATACTGCCGTTTAAAATAATTTTTTGCATAAAGACAGCAGATTAAAATGAACGAATTTGAACTGTTTTGAACGAACTTGAGCCATTTATTAAGCTGCATCTAACTTGTAAATAAGCAATTGTCTATAATTTACTTGCCAGTCTTAAAAACACCAAAAAGCACTAACAAAAAACTTGCTAGTACTCTCTGGCTTATTTAAAAGTGCACAAAATTATTTAATATAGGACTCTCAATATCTGCAAAAAATAAAACTAGCACACTTCTTAATATATAGATATAATATAAAAATAAGATATAAGCGTTCGAAATGTTTTTCATAAGAATAATCAGGAAACTTCAAACGTTTATGTAATAAGTATAACACAGATTTTCAAAATAATGAAAGCGTTTTTTATAGATGAAAATAATTTTATAAAGTAGAAATTGCGCTCGTAATCGGGGACAAAATAGTCACCTGGCTAATAAATCGATTACTAGAGAAATTATCACGCTCAATCCCATGATCGCAAGTGGTGATCACCTGTGACACTCAATGCCTTATTTTGGGTGAAAAAAGCATTGCTAAGCCACAATCTTAGTAATGCTTTTTGAGTTGTTAAGAAATATGAAAGATCTAATAACTTATGTTTCTTTCTAACACACGCCGCTAATTTGAAACAAGAACTTGAATTTTTTAAAATGAAATTTTAGAGCTAATAATCATCTACTAATAGCCAGTCAACAAGATAGCTTATTTTAATTCCGTCAACTGTGCCTCGATCATCTGGCTTCAGCGACAAAACTGTTTTTTGATAGCCGTCCGGAATAAAACGTAAATTATCAGTTTCTCTAGTACTAGATTGCGACAGCTGCAGCGTAACCTGATAATATTCAACCTGTTGGCCCTTTCTGGCAACAAAATCAACTTCTTTATTATCATAACTGCCTACATCAACTTTAAACCCGCGACGCAGCAGCTCAATATAGACAATATTTTCCAGTTGATGTCCCAAGTTGTCTTTATATGACCTATTTAACTGGGTATTACGCAAGCTGGGGTCGATGAAATAATATTTGGCTAATGTATTCAGCCATTTTTTCTCGCGAATATCGTATTTCCGGGTCTTATAAAAAATAAAGGCATCTCCCAAAAGTTCCATATAATTAATTACGCTTTTGGTCTGCGTTTTAAATCCAGTTGCTTGCAAAACTTTAGCAATTTTATTAGCAGAAACCGGATTGCCAATTTCACTCATCAAGTATTCAGTAATAGCATTAATTGCCTGATCATTTTTAACATTTGCCCTAAGTGCAATATCACGGTACATGATCGTATTTAAGATATCTTCTTGAACGGCAACCCGGAAATCAGTATTAGGTGCCAAAATCGCATTGGGAAAGCCACCAACCTGTAAATATTCATTAAATAAGTTTTCTGACTGCTGACCCTGCCCCTTTTTAAAATCAAAAAATTCCTTAAAAGAAATTGGATATGTTCGTAATTCAACATAACGCCCCGAAAGAAGCGTTACCAATTCACCAGATAATAAGTTAGAATTGGAGCCAGTGAGATAGATATCCGCATCAAGGTCAATCCGCAAACTGTTAATTGCCTTTTCCCAATGCTCTACATTTTGAATTTCATCAAAAAACAGGTACATCTTTTTATTTTTAAGTACATGTTGCAATACATAATTCCATAGAGCCTGCGCATTGGTTAATTCGGCATTCGCCAAGCTTTCAAAATTGAGATGAATTATCTGCTCGGCTGGTACACCATTGTCTTTTAATGCCGCAATAAACATCTTCATTAGATAAGTTTTGCCGGAACGTCTAACACCAGTAATCACTTTAATGAATTCTGAATCTTTAAAATTAAAGAGAAACTTGATGTATCGGGGACGTCTGATTATTGTATTCATTTTTTATCTCTTTCATTAATTCTATATTTATTCTAATATATAAAATATATTTTTTGACATTTTTATTTCTTAGAATAAATAAAATTTGCAAATTTTAATTTTCGTTTATTTGAGAACCGCATTTTAAAATTCATGCCGATCTCAACCGTAAAAAAGATCTAACCAGCACAATGATGCCAATTAGATCTTAATTAATTATTTTCTGTTATTTAGTCTTTACTGTTTCCAAGCAGAATCGAATTTAGCTTTGCCCGCCTTAATAGCACTCTTGACATTAGCCTGCTTCTGCAAAATGTTCTGCATGATGGAATTCAGCTGCTGGTAAGCAGCATTGGAATTCTTGGTAACCGGCACACTGTAGAGATACTTCATTGCACTTTCCAGTTTTGCCGGCAGCTTAGTTTCCTTGTTGGCTTTGTAGCTGGCAGATTTAACAACATCCTCGTTAACCGGAATATAGCCGGTAGCGTTAGCCCACTCAAGCTGACTGGATTTTGAAACTAGGAACTTGATATATTCAAAGGCAGCCGTCTTTTGCTCGGCACTTGCATGTTTAAACATGTAAATATCGGTTCCTTGCTGCATTGTATACTTGCCCGGACGCGGCGCAACATCATAAGTAAACTTCTTGCCGACACCCTGCTTAACAAAGCCTTCACCGGCAGAAGTTCCAATGTACATTGCCACCTTCTTGTTGGCAAACGGACCTGACAGGTAGTGCTCTGAACCAGCAACCCGGAAGTAGCCCTTCTTGATGCCGTCAGCGTAATAATTAATGACCTTGCTGGAAGTAGGACCGGCAAAATCAATCTTATCAGTAAAGTTTACGCCCTCATTTTTCATCCCTAAAGTATAGTAGTTCGACAGGGAATCAAAACCGGCACCAACGACCTGGTGGTCGCTCTTCTCATAAATTAGCTGCGCGTCCTTCTTCAATTCCTCCATTGTTGCCGGAGCCTTTTGAATGCCGTACTTCTTAAACATGTCGGCATTATAGGTCAAAGTTTCAATGGACTTGTTGAACGGGATCCCATACTGAACACCGTTAATTGTAGCGCCCTTGAGCAATTCCGTCCTGATATTCGACGCCTTGGCACTGCCCCAGCCAATATCTTCGTTGCTAATGTACGGCTTCAGGTCAACCAGCATCTTATTTTGGGCCGCATTCCAGAGCCAGCCCGGGTAGGCCTGGGTGATTGTCGGCAAATTATTGGGCGACTGCAGGGTTGAATTGATCTTTGCCTGCAGATCGTTATAAGCACCCTGATTTTCCAGCTTAATCGTGATCTTCGGGTTCTTGGCCTCAAATTCCTTCGTCAGCTTCTGCAGCGTTGACTGCTGCACTCCCGTCATCCCGTGCCAAAAGACCACCGTGGTTTTCTTGGTAATCTTAGTTGGAATTTTATCGGAACTAGACGATGAAGAACTATTGCCCTTAGAACAAGCGGCCGTGCCCATCAAGGCCAAGCCGGCAACAAACGCCATTGCGAGTTTCTTACTAAACTTCATTTGGTATATCCTCCCAAAATAAAAACTAAACAACAATTTTTTGATTCACTAAAGCGTAACCGTTTGGCCGCGCTCAGGTAAAATCCGTTCACCAAATGGGTTTTCTTCCAGCTCCGGATACAATGTGTGCACCGGTGCCAAAATAGCTGGTTCAACCTCAGAAATAATTTCCTTGAGTTCTTTTTCATCGGCGTGTCCGGAACAGCGCAGCGCCTTGAACTCAATTTTTTTATCCGCAAACTGCGCTACAAAGGGCTGGTATGCGGGATCAAATTCCCCTAACGGCTCGGCGTTAGAATGAATGTACAGACCACCCGGCTGCAGGTCGGTAAAATTAGCCACTGCCTGCCAAAGGTATTTATGATCATCCTGCAGCAGTTCCTGATAAGGAATTGCCAGCTCCGGTTTTAGATCGCTAAATATTTTCTCCCCTGGCAAGTAATAATAAGGATAATCTTTAGCGAGGCTTTCCTTAAGCAGGTGTGCCCGCTGGGCATGCAGGGCCACTTTGCGCGGTGAGTCACTAATAATCCGTAAAAGCCGCTCAACATTGGTCGGATAGGTATTAAAAGTGATCTGCCGTTCAGGGTTGTCCCGTTGCAGGTCAACAATTGCGGCAGTCAGCTCCCGTTCATTCTTGGGCCCGGTAAACTCCTCGCTCTGATCATCATGCTTTTCTTCAGGCCAGGAAACCCCCGTGCCCTCAATAATCAGCATATCGCAGCCCTTAGCCGCCGCCAAGAATTGGTGCACCCAGTCAGGATGATAGCCATGCAAACGAATGTCGCCGGTAAAGGCAATTTTCTTGTCCGGTGTTTCCACAATCAGACCGGTTGCCCCGTAGGCATCATGGTCGCTCGGCCACACGGTAAAAGTAATGTCGCCAACCCGGAGCGGCTGCCGCAGCTCGGCGGCAATAATCGGCCGCGTGTAATTTTTAGCATGATTGGCCGCCGGCAGCAAAAAAGTACCGTCTTCATTTAGGGCCGGCAGCATCTGGGCCGTGATCGGCCCCGCATAAAGCGGAATTGTCGGCGCCAGCAGGTTTAACGCCTTGCTGTGGTCAAGGTGCAGGTGCGAAATATAAGCCGCCGCGTGCTGCCACCTGCCAGTATCAATCTCCTTACCGGTAAGTGCGGGATCATAGAAATCGGGCACATCCCCAATCAACTGGTTCTTAATTAGTGTGTGGTAACTCTCATCGGGCAGCTCCAGCTCGGGACGGTAAACCTCCCCCAAGTCAAACAAAAGGTGCGACTGCTTGTAGGCAACCTCAATCATCGGCCCGCCAATCGTAGTCAGCCCATTATAAAAAGTAACCGTCGTTTTAGCCTTTGATGTCATTGCGCACAACTCCCCGAATAATTTGTTTTCTAAAGATAAAGTATAAAACTAGAATCGGCAACACCGTTAGTGTTGCTGCCGCTAACTGCAGCTGGGTCTCACTGCCGGCATCGGAAGCAAAGGCGGACAGACCGTTGTTGAGCAGCCGCATGCTGTCCTCATTGGTCACCAGCAGCGGCCACAAGAATGAATTCCAGCCGGAAATAAAACTGAGCAGGCCGACAGTAAACAGACCGCCCTTGGACATCGGTACCAGAATTTTCCAAATATACTCCCAATCACTGGCGCCATCAATCATGGCCGCCTTATAAATCGTCGAAGAAATCGAGCCAAAGTAGCTTTGCAGGTAGTACATGTAAAAGATCGAGGTTAGAAACGGCAACACCAAACCAATATAGGTGTTCAGCAGGCCCATCTGCGCAATCGTGTTGTAATTGGTAAAAATAATTGCCTCGCCCGGCACCATCAAAAGGGACAAAAGGATAATCTGCACGAACCCTTTGCCCTTAAATTTCAGGTTAACCATGGCAAAAGCCCCTAAAAGCGCATTGAACAAGCTGACCACCGTTGTAACCGTTGCTGTCAAAAAGGTATTGAAAAAGTAGCGGCCAAACGGTGCCTGGGCAAACACCTTGGCATAGTTGCCCCATTGCAAATGCTTGGGGATAATGGTCGGCGGCAGCGAGGTTGTTTCCTGAAAGCTCATCAGGCCGCCCAGAATCATATAAACAAACGGGAAAACCGTGATGATGGCGAAGATAATTAGGATAATGTAGCCAAATACAACGCTCCAGCGAATTTTCTTCATGATTATCTATCTCCAATCTTTTTCATCATTTTACGCTGCAGGAAGGTCACAAATAAAATGATCAGGAATAAGACAACGGTGGCAGCCATTGCGACCCCCGGAGTACCGACAATTTGGAACTTATTGTAAATATAGAAGACCGCCGTGGTCGCGGAATCCCCGACACCGGCTTGCCCATTAAACAGGGCGTAGACCGAAGTGTAGATTTTGAAGGCACTAATCACGTTCATTGTCAGCAGAAAGGCCAAGGTCGGCACTAATTCCGGCATAGTAATTTTCCAAAATTTTTCCGAACCCGAGGCACCGTACATGTCAGCAATCGTGTAATAGTTAGGATCAATATTGCGCAGGGCCCCCATTAAAATGACAATGTTAAAGGCCAGCGAGGTCCAAATGCCAAAAATAATGATCGTAGTAAGCGACATGCTGGGGTCGTCAATCCAGTTAGGCGCGGGCAAATGCAGGCTGCGCAGCAGGAAGTTAAGCAGGCCGTAATCGCCATTAAAGATATAGCGGAAAACAATCCCGATCGCAATCGTCGAGGTTACGTAAGGCATAAAAAAGGTGGTTTCAAAAAAGGACTTGTGCCGCACCTTGCTGAAGATCAACCAGGAAAGCAGCACCGAGATAATCAGGCCGACCGGCACCGAAATCACCGCATACAGAAAGGTATTCTTGATGGCCCGCCAAAATTCCGGATCCTGAAAAATATACTGATAATTATTCCAGCCGGTCCACGACAGATTGATCAGCGAGCCGCTTTGAAAACTCATGATAAAGGCGCGCAAAATTGGGTAAATGCTAAACAGTGTTACAAAAATAATTGTTGGCGCCAGAAACAGCCACGCCTTTTTTTGATTAGTCTTCATTAGTAAACCCGCTCCCCCTGCTCGGTAAAGAGAAAGATCCGGTCTAAGCGCATCTTTAAGTTAACCTCATCGCCGGCCTGAACCGGATCTTCCAAGCCAACCAGGCTGCGGGCTTGAACACCGTTGTGGCTAAACTTTAAAATCCGTTCCCGGCCGATCAGCTCGACATCATCAACGTGCGCTTTTATTTGACCGGCGGGATTAGGCGTGATGTTTTCGGGACGAACAGACAAAATATACTTGCCATCCGGCAGTTCCCGTTTAAAGCGGCTGGGGTCTAAATCACTGACCGCAATTTCAAAGTCGGATGCGGTCAGTTTATCACCGTTTTTTTCCACCTTAAAATTGTCAATCACGGGGTTGCCGACAAAATTGGCAACAAAGTAGTTATTGGGCTCAAGATAAAAATTTTGGCCTAAATCATCCTGCTGGATCACGCCCTCATTAAAGAGGATGATCTTGTCGCCGATTGACAGTGCTTCTTCCTGGTCATGAGTTACAAACAAGGTCGTAATGCCAATTCTTTTGACCAGTGACCGAATTTCTTCACGAATTTTCAAACGCAGGCGCGCATCCAGATTACTCAAGGGTTCATCCATTAACAGAATCTGCGGTTCCTGGACAAGTGCCCGCGCAATTGCCACCCGCTGCTGCTGACCGCCGGAGAGGCTGCCCGGCTTTTGGTCGGCCAGATCCGTGATCTGCGTCAGTTTCATATATTTCTGGGCAATTTTGGCCGCCTCATCCTTCGATTTTTTATGCTTACCGACGATTAGGGGAAACATGACATTTTGCAAAACCGACATATGAGGATACAGGGCATAGTTTTGGAAAACATAGCCGATTTGCCGATCTTTGGGTGCCGTTTTAACGACCGATTTCCCGCCAAAAAGGATGTCGCCGCTGGTTGGATTCAGCAGACCGGCAAGAATATTCAAAATCGTCGTCTTGCCGCAGCCCGATGGACCCAGCAGACAAACAAGGTCGCCTTTCTTGACCGCAAAACTAACCTGCTTAATGGCTTCATGACCGTTGTCATAGACCTTTCTGAGGTTCTTCACTTCAACAAATTTGTCATCATTCATACATTCGCACCACTATATCTTGTACTCACCGTTAAATTTCTCCTTTAATTTTATGATAAACCAGGATAAAGCACAAATTTATTTGATCTAAAAAATTCGGTCTTTGGATAGATTAAACTGCAAAAAAAGCAAATTATTCGCCTTTATGAGCGTTCTTACAAATTAAGAAAATAATTCAAACATAAATGTTCGTGTTTTTCTTTAAAGTAAGCTTATGGACAAAAATGACGGGCCACGCTTTACTATAATAAACCGCACCCGTTATTTTGTGTGTAAGAGATTATCCGAACAATTCTCACACCCGAATTATTTGGTCAAAGTTATTTTTATTTTCTGCGTGTAATTGGTGACTGACAAACACGACCGTGATGTCTGGCTGCCGTAAAAAATCATTTTCAATCTTGATTGCACTTTCCTTATCCAAGCTGCTGGTTGATTCATCCAGCAGGAACAGTTCACGGTGACGCAGAAAGCCGCGGGCTAGTGCCAGACGCTGTTTCTGCCCACCGGATAAACTGGCACCGCCCTCACCAACACGGGTAGCTAATTTTTCCGGCAAACTATTCACAAATGTCAGCAAGTCGGCCTTGGCAAGCGCAGCATTGATTTCTTCATCAGTAAACTTCTGTCCCAGCTCCAAGTTATAGCGGATGGTGTCGTCAAACAAATATGGTGTCTGGTCGACATAAACCAGCTTTTCCTTGATTGAGCGGTAATTTAGCATCTTCATCTCGCGGCCGGCAAAGGTCAGTCGGCCGGAATAAGACCGAAGCTGCCCCGACAACAATTTCAGGAGCGTGCTTTTGCCGCTGCCGGAATCGCCGGCAATTGCCACCTTTTGCTTTGGCAAAATTGTAAACGACAAGGCTTTTTGAAAAACATTTTGTCCTGAACGATACGAAGTCTGCAAGCCTTTAGCAGCAAGTTCAACCGGCTCTAATTCTGTCACCGCAGTGTCCTCATTAATTGGCTCTTCTAAATGATATTTGGCAAAAATCGTGTCTAACGACCGCATCTGGGTTAAAACCGGGGCAGCAACCGCCAGTGAATTGAAAACATCATATGATAATGAAGAAGCTGACGAGAAGACGCCGATGGAGACTGCTTTTTGGAAAACAAGCAGTCCCGTCCAAAATCCAATCACCATCTGACCCATAATATTGCTCATTTCCGCAAGCGAAGTCGCACAAGTCTCATATTTGACCTGGTGGACCTTGGCCTTGATTAATTTCAAGGTGGCATTAGTAATCCGCTCTTCCAGCTGGTGCTCCATCCCAAAAATTGCCAGGGTAGAAAAACCACGCAGGCCGTCATTGATGGTATTAACCACCTTTTCACTTTCCTTGGTGGTCGATAAATTGCTCTCGGCCAGCCGTTTCTTGACTAATTGCGGTAAGAAAACGGTCAAGATGGTCATCAGTAAAACCAGTGGCAGGAAGGTCCAGTTGAATTTGATCAGGGCAATGATTGCAAACAGGGGGTCTGTCACCAGCTGCACCGACTGCAATAAATTGGTAAAGCCTCTCTCTTCAATCAGGTTCATGTCATTGGTTAGCCAAGAAGCATAGACGCCCGTATCCTGCTTCTGAAATTTTTTAATAGGGTAAGAGGCAAGATGGCGCACAATATCCTGCTTCAAATGCAGGCTCAGATACTGCACGGTTTTGACCTGTTCAATCATGTTAAAAACTAGAAAAACGGTCATCACCGCAAACAGCGCGATATTCAACAGAATATTGGTGATAAAAGCGCGCAAGTCTAATTTAACTAATGCGTTCAGGATCCAGACATTAAACAGGGCATTAACGATCCGAAATAGCGAACAGACGGCCTGCAAAACAACCACTAGGCTAACCCGCCACGGTTCCATTTTGAGATATTTCCACATGTACTTCATTTTTTTTAACTTCCTTCTAACGATTTAACAGTTGTTAATTGTTATAATAGCTAGAAAAAGGCATTATTCTTATTCTGTGCCAATATCGCACACATTGAGGTGAAACAATGAAAACACCAGGTCAGGCCATTCACGACGTCCGCATCGCGCGCCGCATCACGCAAAAAACGATTGCCGGCAATTCTTTTGACAGAAGCGCCATTTCTAAAATCGAACACGATGCCAAAGAATTAACTTATAACGAAGCGGTCTTTTTAATTGAAAGAATGGGCCTGTCCCAAGACGAATTTCAGTATATCCGCGGCAATTACCGGCTTAGCCCCAAAGCCGAGATCATTTATCTTTTCATCAATTACTTTAACCACCGCGGCAGTGCTACTGTTAACGACATTTTAGCTAAATGTACTAAGCTAGCAGGCGATCCCGATGTTGACCGCATCAGCACCATCATCTTTGCCGTTAACGACGACAATTTAAACAAGTCCGGCGGCATCGAAAATGCACGCAAATTGATCATTCCCATATGGCAAAATTATTTGTCTAAGCTAGAAACCTGGAACATCTTAGATTTATACATGCTAAACGGCGTCTTTTTTATCTTTGACGACGATACCACCCGGAAAATTGCCAATTTGGCAGTCAAAACCATCAACGAGAAGTATCCCTTCCTGCAAGAACTAAAGCTCAATTTTATTATCAACACCGCCTTTGTGCAGATGCGCGGCGGCGACTTAACCAAGGCACTGCAAAACCTGCACCTGGCGGAAGATTTAGCAATCGAATTAAACCGATATGACCAACTGGTTTTCATCAAATACCGTATTGCTCTGTGCCAAGGCGACCGCAAAAAGGTTGAAGACCAAATCAGGTTGATGGCAGAAATGGGCGATAAAAAAAGCGCCGCAATTTTAAAAATGGAAATTGAACGCTACAATTACTTGTTTGAAAAATAAAAAAGCTGTTGAAAATTTTACTTTTTCAACAACTTTTGTCTATTAGTCCATTTATCTTTTAAATTGATTCCAAAAATCATCCCAATTACTGTCATCAACAATTGGCTGTGCCGGGATAATCCCTAATTCCGTAAGCTTATCTTCAGCAATGCCCTTTTCTGCAGTACCGTCTGCAGCCTGAATATAACGCTTCATCCATTCAAACTTTTCCATAATTAGCACCTTCTTTTGCAAAAATACCATCCATTAAATTAATAATGAACGGTACTTTATCCACGCTAAGTTTGTTAGCAAAACCAATTATTCAAATGCTACTTTAAGCTCATCAATTACTTCCTTAACCGACTTCACCGAATGAATCAGCGAAAGACCAGTATCTGTCACCACGGTGCCATTGTCCAAATCACCCTTTAACATGCCGTTAAGCAAAGTGGAAGTGCCGCTGATTTGACCACTGCTGATCCGCTTAATAATCTCAGGCAATTTTGGCGTCTTAATTGCCCGAATCGTTTCCGAAGTAGGATCCGGCAGGTAGACCAAATCCTCAAGCTTCGATTTTACAATCAAGTCTTTCACATTTTCAGCAAGCGGACTCTCGTTAGTAACTAAGAACCGGGTTCCAATATAAAGACCCTCTGCTCCCAGATCCACTGCCGCTTTGGCAGTGCGCCCATCGGTAATTCCGCCAGCCGCAATTACCGGAATCGTTGCTTCATCGACAAAGCGCGGCACAACCGAAAAAGTTCCGGCCAGCCAAGGATTAATCGGCAAGCCGCCGCCTTCATCAAGTCCGGTAGCAATAATCGCATCAAGCCCCATCTCTTCTGCCTGCTTGATCAACTTCGGATCGGCTTCATTTGGCCGGTAAATAATTTTGATATTATTTTTCTGAAGCTTGTCAAAAAATTCATGGTTGGATAAATGACCAACTACCAAGGCCACAGGGACCTTTTCTTCAATCATCACATCCAAGTAAACGGCAAACAAATCACTGGAAATACCGGAATTAGCGCCGCTGTCGTCGGCAATAATATTTACCGCAAACGGCTTATCAGTTAAGGTTTTGACCTCCCTGATCTGCTCGCGCATCACTTCACCAGCTTCGTCCAGACCATTACTTGGCTTTTGCCCCGGCATCGGCCCAAGAACTCCTAGACCGCCTGCATCACTAACGGCAGCAACCATTTTGGCATTGGTTAAGCCCCACATTGCTGCAGAAATAATCGGGTATTTGATATTTAAAATTTCACTAACACGATTTTGCGTCATTGTTTTTCTCCTATTACTTTTTAAAAAAATTTATTAAGAAAGCGCTTTATAGATAATAATGCTAGCACGAAAAATTGACGGTTTCAAACACATTAGAAAATCTTAAGTAATTATTGCTGTAACCAGTTAAAACAACTATTCCAGTTTTGACCCATCAGCAAAAAACTGGCGAAAGCGGTGTGCCTCTTGCATTAGTGTCACTTCATCATTCACCTGTGATAACTTATAACCGACAAAATAGGGCGGTGCCGCAAAGCGCGAAATATATTTGGCACAGATGCCGCCGTCCTGCCTGGGATAAAAGAACAAATTATAGGAATCACAGCGACCATTAAACATAACGTTAAGCATGTAACGCGCACCGCTCCTAATCCAATCCGCCCACAAACTCAGCCCCCGCTTATCCAGCAGGTTAATATTTAGTTCCGTATAGCCCTGAACCGGGTACTCAGCAATATTAACCTCAACTTCCGTGGTTTTAAAGAGGGTTTTACCTTCGAAATTATTGGGATGAAGGTACTTGTACGCATTTACTTTTTCAAAACCAACAATCTGCATGTGCGGGTGGACCAATGAGCCGCCGGAATTGGGGCCAAAATTTTTATACCAGACAACGGACACAAAGTGGCCGCTTTTATTTACTTTTTCAAAGCAGGTCAAGGCAAAGCGCATTAACTTACGGTTAGCAGCCACTGAATAATTGGCGATGTCGCCTTCATGATCACTAGTTTCAATTAACACCGTCTGCAAGGTGTCACGCAAAGTCGGAAATTTGTTATGCAGCCAGATCATCTCACCCTGCTGTTCGTAAATATCCGTCAAGCCCGCAACGTCACAAAAAGGGCATCTTTTGGTGACACCCTTTGCGGCCGGACGATATGAATGCGGCTTACTTTTAGCAATCTTCATTTGAAAAACAATTGGTTCATTATCCATTGCCATTTTTTAACCTTCTTTAAAGTTGACCAAACTGCTATCCCTCTAGCTTCTTTACTAATATATAATAAATGATAAACTGGAATATGCAAAGTTTATTCGTCAAACTGACATATTGGTAGGCAAATCATGCACGCAAAACAAAAATTAAGAAAGCAAAACAAACGGTATACTTTATATCTGATTATTGGCGGAATAATTCTCATTTTAGCGTTGATTTTAGGTTTTTTTCTTTCCAATCACAACGCAGCCGAACAAAAAAAGACCGAGCAGTTCGCCACTAACCATTTTAATCCTAACGTGACCATTTACGGTGTTGCCGTTGGCAACCTAACGGTGAAGCAGGCAACAAAAAAAATTAACCGCAAAGCAAATAACATTGTTTTGCTGGAAAGCGGCACCGTTAGCCTGGCACATGATGATTCGGTGAGCACGATTACGCAGACAGCCACCGCTGATTATTTTAAAAAGCAGCACACCAAGCAGCCGAGCAAACAAAATTACAAGTTCACAAATACAGCATTGCTTGATGCCAAAGCAAAATTGACAAAGATCAGCCGGGCAAGTCTAACCTACAAGGTTGCAAACAAAAAGTATCAGTTAAAGGCAAGCAAGCTAATCAATGAAGCCAAATTTCGCGACGGCAAATATCTTTTTTCAAATGTCGAAAATCTAACCGATAAACTCAGTGAAATCGATAAGGATGTTTCCACGCTGCACAAAAGCTATAAGTTTGCGGTTCCAGTCGGAGATAAGATCAAGGGCAAAACCATCACAATTAAAAATGAAAGTTACGGCTGGGGCATTAATGTCGATAAGGCGGTAAAAGCCGTAGAGCGGGCTTTTTTGGATGGAACCAAAACACTAGACGGCGAAGATTATATCTACGGTCTGGGTTACAGCACGTACGGCTTAGGTTACAATGAGCCAAACCAGGGCATCGGCCAAAATTACATCGTTGTCTCACTTAAAAGACAGGAGTTATGGATTATCAGAAAGAATAAAATCGCTGTTCACCTTAATGATGTCGTCACTGGCACAAAAAACGACAATAAGGGCAACCGCACCCCGGTCGGTGTCTGGTACATTCACTACAAAAAGAAACACGCCGTCTTGCGCGGACGCAACAGCGACGGCTCCAAGTATGCTTCGAAGGTTGAATATTGGATGCCCTTTACTCTGACCGGCTGCGGCTTGCACGATGCAAACTGGCGGACCGATTGGAGCAAAACGGCCTATCTGCGCGGTGGTTCTCATGGCTGTATCAACATTAAGCCGAGCGAAATTTACCTGGTCTGGCAGAATGTACTTATCCACGACCCGGTGATTGTTTACGATTAAAATGAGGAATAAATAAAAATATCTGCATAAGCAGTCAGCTACTTATACAGATATTTTTTTGTCGCCACTTTCGGATCCATCCCGCCGCGAATCTTTAATGCTAATTCAATTGCGACATCAGCAATAATTGACTGGGGATCAATCACGTTATACGGATGATCCGGTGCTTTTTCCTGCGCCAGCGATAATTCCGTGCAGCCCAGCAAAATCACCTTGCAGCCATAATCATCGTGCATCTTTTGCAAAATTTGGTGGTAAAGCTTAGGATCAACCTTACCTTTTTGCTTAATATTAGAGTAGATCAGCTTAGTCACCAAGGGCTGAATCTCCGGACCGCCGAGTTCGGCCTTTCGTCCCACTGCCGCAATCTCATCTGCGTATAAGTGATCATAAATTGAGCCCTCGGTAGCGATCAAGCCAATTTTTTCTTCATTAGGATAATCTTCAACAAATTTATGAACTGCGATACGCATCATATGCAAAAAGGGAATATCGGTTAACGCTGTTAAATCATTATAAAAATAATGGGCGGTGTTGCACGGCATTACGAAAAAGTCGGGCCCCAATTTGGTCTGACCCAGGACATCATCCCGCAAGGCATTAAAAAAATTAGGCTGAGAATGATCCTTGATGTAGGCCGTCCGGTCCGGGACCTGCGCGTCATTGACCAAAATATAATTCAAGTAGTCCTGATCACAGGTGATTTTTACCCGGTGATTGAGCAAGCGCACATAACTTTCGGTGGCAATCGTCCCCATCCCGCCGATAATACTAAAAAAATGTTTCATAATTAAAAGTGGCCGTTTTCGCCTTCCAACTCGTTAATCACCTTTTGGGCAACAACAATATCTGACGGATACGGTGTATTAACCCCGCGAATCTTTTGGAAACTGTCGGCACCTTTTGCACAGATTAAGACAACATCATCCTTAGTTGCCATGCTGATGGCATCACGAATTGCCTTTTCCCGGTCCAACTCAATCGTTACATCACATTTGGAATGGTCGATTCCAGCATCAATTTCTTTGGCAATACTCAACGGATCTTCAAATCCGGGATCATCAGTTGTTAAGAAAGCCTTATCGGCATAGCCGCTCAAGCTTTCACTGAAGCCAGCCCGTCGTGATACCCCCTTATCGCCGGGAGAACCAACGACCACAATGATTTTGGGATCATTAAATTCGCGCCGCATAAAACTCATCAGCGCAACCATCGACGCCTTGTTGTGGGCATAGTCAACAACAACAATGCCGTGCTCTTTGGTTTTTTCAGTCTGCATTCGGCCTGGAATTGTCACGTGGCGAATACCCTTGGCACACTCATCATGTTCCATTCCCGCAAGACCGGCACCAATGATTGCGGCCGTTCCGTTTGACTCGTTAAAATCCCCAATCATCTGCAAGGTATAATCGCCATTAATTTTAACCTGACGCGCCTTATCGGTGGCACACAGCAGACTAAAGCGGGTTTCGGTCATGTCTGTTTCCTGCGCTGAATACTGAAAATCAACCGGCTGGGGCAAAGCAGGATTAGCATAGCCCTCTTCGGAAAACAGGTAGATGCTGTCCGGCTGCGTAGTTGTAGTGGCCGCCGCATAAACTTCGGCAAAGTGATCGGTTTGCGCATTAATAATACACTTGCGCGAATTGACCAGCAGCTGCAATTTGCAGTGCAGGTAATCGGCAAAGTTAGGATGCTCATTTGGCCCAATATGGTCGGGTGAAATATTCAGGAAAAAGCCCAAATCATACGTCAACCCAAAAACTCGGTTCTTCTTATAGGCCTGGCTGGAAACTTCCATCACCAGGTGAGTCATGCCATTGTCAACGGCCCGGCGCATATCACGGAATAAATCCAACGATTCCGGTGTTGTTAGACTGGATTTAAAATTATCCTCGGGTTTAGTCCCAACCACATCGTTAACCGAAGAAATCAGCGCGGTTTTCCCGCCGTTAAGCCGGTCGAGCATTCCCTTTAAAAAATATGCCGTCGTCGTTTTGCCCTTGGTTCCAGTGATTGCAACCACAAACAGATCATCCTGCGGAAAACGGAAAAAAGCCGCCGACAACAAAGCCATCGCCTTAGAAACGTTGCGCACAATTAACGCGTGCATGCCCTTGCCCTCAGGATAGGGCTGCTCGGCCACGTAGCAGGTTGCTCCATTATCTTTGGCCATTGATAGATATGTCGGCCGAAAGCCCGCACCCTTACAGAAAAAGAGGGTATTAGTCTGGATGTCGCGCGAATCATACGAGACGTATTCCATCTTGGTCGCGAGTGCATCCTGAACCGCACTTGACTTAAGCAAGTGGTGCTCTTTTAAAATTAAAATACAGGTATTTAAAGAAATACTCATGCTGCTATACTCCTTGAATAGACTTTATCATTCTGTCAAAATTATACCACAGCTAAGCCGTATTTTTTGCCTTGCTTGAGCCCAGCGGCAAAGTTATGATGAAGCGCGTCCAACTATCATCGGATTCACAGCGAATTTGGCCGTGATGCAAATCGACAATACTTTTGGTGATCGCTAAGCCCAGGCCGGTACCGCCGGTTTTAGTATTGCGTGAGGTTTCCACGCGGTAAAAGCGGTCAAAGATCTTCTTCAGCGAATCTGCCGGAATCTTCGCACCATTATTTTCCACGCGCAACTCTACCTGCGACTTGTTAACTAGATTAGCAATCAGGTTGATCTGGGTTGCACCGCTGCCATATTTCAAGGCATTGGTGATTAAATTGTTATAAACACGCACCAATTTTTCCGGATCGGCCTGGATTGTCAGATCTTTTGGCCGCACTTCAATGTTAAAACCAATCTGCTTTTTTTCGGCCTCTAATTCAAACCCGGCTTCCACTTGTTCCAGCATTGAATAGAGGTGCAGCGGCGCCAAATTAAGTTTGGTTGTTGTCGATTGCAAGGTGGTGTATTCCAGCAGATCGTGCGCCAAAGACTTCATTTGCTCTGCCTTGCTGTATGCAATGTCAATGTATTTTTGCTGGTCTGCGAGGTCGCTAATCCCCGACTTAAGTAGGCCAAGATAGCCAATGATCGATGTCAGCGGCGTGCGGATATCGTGCGAAACGTTGCTGATCAGCTCATCTTTCGACTTTTCAATCGCTTTTTCCTCGTTCATTGCGGTGACCGTACTATCCACCAGAGAATTAATCGAATCGATCACTTTTTGCAGGTCTGTTTTCACCTTAAAAGAAATGGTGTGATCAAAGTGACCATTAGCGATATAGTGCAGCTCGGAAATAACGTGGCGCAGCTGCATTTGGTGGTAGCGACGAATCAGGCGCCAGTATAAAACCAGCAGGTCCCCCACGGCCATAATGCCGATAAAAATATTATGCCACGACCATAAATGATGCCCGCCGGCAAAGGTGATCGTCTTTTTTAGGAAAAAAATCCCGTTAACCAGGTTTTTATTTTGCAAAACGGTCAAATAAATCAGAATGACAACCGACAAGTCCAGCAGAAGCAGCAAAACAATGGTAATGACTGCTTCGGCAAAAAGCTCGCTTTTCTCGGCCGCAGTTAGCTTCACACGCTGTTTTGCCATTAATTAGGCCTCAACTTTATAGCCAACGCCCCAAACGGTTTGAATAACATCCTCGCCGCCGGTGGCCTTTTGAATCTTGTCGCGCAAATGAGAGACGTGAACCATGACGGTTTTGGCCGATACAACCGATTCCTGCTGCCAAACACGCTCAAAAATTTCATCGGCTGAAAAGACCCGGTTCGGATGGCTCGCAAGCAGGTACAAAATACCAAATTCAAGGGCGGTTAACTGAATATCTTTGCCGTCGATCGTTTTAACCTCATGCGAATCCCGATTAATAATCAGCGGCCCCACTTCCAGCACATCCGGTTTTTCATCCTTTACCTGCTTTTGGCTGCGCCGCAGAAGCGAGCGCACACGTGCCATCACTTCCAGCGGGTTGAACGGCTTAGAAACATAATCATCGGCACCGGTAATCAGGCCCTGAATTTTGTCCATGTCACCGGTTTTGGCCGACACAATAATAATCGGAATGTCTGAATCCTTCCTGACTTCCTTAATCACATCAATCCCGCTCATGTTGGGCATCATGACATCCAAAATCATCAGCGCAATGTCCGGCGTGGTGGTCAGCTTAGTGATGGCCTCCTTGCCGCTGTAAGCCGTGACTGCTTCGTAACCTTCATTTTTAAGGTAAATACTGAGCAACTCTACTATTTCTTTATCATCATCAACAACTAAGATTTTCATAGAGAAAATCCCTCTCTTTCATGGGTTCTTAGTAAATTTCGTGCGGACCAAAAATTAGCCTTAATACTTACATTTTAACCATTTTTACAAAAATAAACTATAAAGTACGACTCTTTATTAAAAAAAGTCATACTTCAACCGCTTTCAATATGCAAAATTAAGCAATTGAAATTGTAGCAAAAAGGACTGGCGCTGATTAACTTTCAGAAGCCAGTCCTTAGCCAAACATTAATTGGGGACTTTAATTATTTAGATATTATTACTTGCTTTTGGAAATGGCATCTTGGACTGCTTCTTTAAGTGCACGACTAGTAGCAGTAGCTCCACTTACAGCATCAACATCCGTTGTATTATTAGCAACCATTTCCTTTGGCAGAGTTTCAAGGGCAGCTAAGCCAATATCCTCACTCTCATGACTTTGAACTATTTTAATTTTCTTGATTGTATCATTATCATATGTTACTTTTACAATTATTTTCCCACCAATACCGTTACTAGACTCACCAAGATACTGGTGATCCAATAAAGGCACCTTTTTTACTTGTTCCTCGTTAATTAAATCATTAATATTTTGATAATTATCATCATCCGCATGTAATTGGATTGCATCTGTCGCAGCAGCATTTTCGCCCGCAATCTTACCAAAAATAAGACATTCAGCTAAGTTGCCTGCACCTTGATACAAATTAGCGGTTATGCCACCTAATTCCCCAGCACCAAATAAATGTTCAATAGGCTGATTATCCTGGCCAATAATTTCCGCTTTGCCATTTCTTTGAGGTCCACCTTGTGTATTTAAAACTGTGTTCACCATTCTAACAGCATAATATGGTCCCCGATCTAGTTGCCGCATAGTTTCAGGTGCGCGGCCAAATTGATAGTCTATACCTAATTTAGCAAATTTATTATAAGTCTTAACCGTTTGATTCAATTTTTTATTTGATAAAGTCAGTTTTTGGGCTAATTCAGAAATACTATCAGCTTTTATCAGCAATTTATCTAAATCAACACCTTTAAAAGGATGTTTTTTAAATTCTTCATATTGCGTTTGATCAAAAATCATATATGGTTTCACACTTAATGGCGCATGACGCCAGGTTCCATGACTATAGATGTGTCCATGCCGCGCATGTTCAGCCTCATTAAAGTAACGTGTACCATCATCGCCAACAACGACAACCCCACCGTCATTAGGACCTGCTTCCCAATAAATTTGTCTACTTCTCTTAGCATTAGGTATTGCAAAATATAGGCCATGCATCATACTGTAAGATTCATAATTATTCATATGCCACATTTTTGCTCCGGCTCTTTGTGCAATGAAAATTCCATCACCACGATTATACAAAGAGCCCATTGGTGACAAATATGCTTCACCTAGGTAGCTTTGAATCATTTCCTTATTATTTTCAAATCCACCCATGGCTAATACAACACCATTTCGCGCACCAACCCTAATAATTGCATTATCTCTTTTAATTTCAACACCCAAAACTCTCTGGTCAGTATCCTGAATAAGTTCTTGTGCTCGTGAATTTAACCAAACATCAATATTATCTCTTCTATCAATAACCTTTTGCCGCAGAACTTTCCATAAAGCAGCATCAAATGCACCGCTATGTACAGTGAGCGCATTATTCACTTCATGACCTGGGAATTCTGGATATTCAACAACCTGACTTTTCAATTTTGGATCTGTTGGACTAACTGGCTCTATCCCTAAATATTTTCTGAAATAATCTTCATTATTAACCAGGCCAGCAACGTAGGTTTTTTTAACGTCTTCTGACAATGTCATTGGATAAGTTAAACAGTTATAATATGTCATCATTTTGTCATAATCACTAACCGCATTAACGCCTTGTCCAGCATATCTTGTGTTTCCACCTTCATGACCAAACGGTGCAACATCTACTAATAAAACATGTTTATTTTTGTCAGCCGCAAATCTGGCAGCGGTTGCCCCAGCTCCACCAAAACCTAATACAACAACATCATAAACGGCCTGCCATTTTAAAGAATCTACCATTTGCTTTTTCTCCTGTATCAATTAGTTATCTATTTTTATATAATTTATTATGTTACAATGCTCAATAGTTAGCAAATTACTGTTTCAACAAAAGTTATAATAGTTTACTTATTGAAAGGAGAAGCAATGTCCAAAATCGAAACTTTAGCTGATATTCTAGTTGAATGTCAATACTGCTCAACCATTACTCAAGTCGCCCAAAAATTATATGTCAGCCAACCGTATGTCAGTCAAATCTTGCAGTCTACTGAAAGTAAATATAATGTAACTTTAGTAGCAAGAAGCAAAAATCCCATTCAGTTAACTCCTGCAGGAAGTCATATGCTTAAGCATCTTACACGATTAATCAACGAAAAAAATTTACTGAACGATGAAATGTCCTGGTATGCCAAGAATCGCAATAACATTACATCGATTACCTTTAATCAGCCATTAGCAACACTGATGGGGGCAGAAATATTCACTAAGCTTAGAGCCGAATTTCCAAATACTATATTTTATAATAATGAGCAGACCACTTATGTGGCTCTTCGTTCACTTTTAGAAGACAAAACAGATATTTTTATTGGGTCAGCTCTTACTAATAAGGAAATAATAACCTTACCAATTACCAAAAATGAGTCGCCATTAATTTTAATTCCTAAAGCAAATTCACTTTATTCCAAGGTTTCATCAAATATTGATCTGAATAAAAATTTAAGTTTATTCGAAAATTGCAATTTTATAGGGCTTTCTGGAAGATCTTATTTTCAAGATATCATCAACCAATTATTTACTGATAACAATATTCATATAAATACAACAATTTTTGTGCCGAATACCATTGCTGCCACTCTTACCGCATTGCACGGTTCAGAAATTGCCATTACTCTGCCTTTTGTTTTACCGCGTTTGCAGATTCCCCAAAGTAAGTACAAATTAATTCCTATTCCGCAAAATTTGTTTAATGCCAGCTTTGGAATTTCATATCGACGAAATTGTAATTCAACAATCAAAAGCATAGTTAACACTCTTAAAAATCTGATTATCAAATTCTATAATCAAAAAGATTAGGAAAGGGCAACAAAACATTTTAAATAAAAAAGCAGGTAGAAGTGATATGCTTCTATCTGCTCTTGTTTTGGTCGGTATTAATTTAATAAGAAAAACTATATTAATATAAAAATACTACAGTAATTAACCGAGCAATTTATTGAATTTCTTTCTTCCCGGTATAAAGCTCGTAATAGTAGCCCTTCTTGGCCAGCAATTGGTCATGGTTACCCGCTTCGATAATGTGACCGTGATCAAGCACCAAAATCAAATCGGCATTGACAATCGTTGACAGACGGTGGGCAATCACAAAACTTGTCCGACCGGCCAGCAGGTTGTCCATCCCGGCCTGAACCATTTTTTCGGTTTGGGTATCGATGCTGGAAGTTGCTTCATCCAAAATCATGACCGGCTCATCGGCAATCATTGCCCGTGCAATACTGAGCAGCTGCATCTGTCCCTGTGACAGGTCGCCGCCTTCACCATCGATAATTGTCTCATAACCATCATCAAGCTGGTGAATAAATTCATCGGCGTGGGCCAAGCGCGCTGCCTGGTAAACATCGTCATCACTTGCCTCAGGATTACCAAAGCGAATATTATCCATAATCGTCCCGGTAAACATGTGCGTATCCTGCAAAACAATCGACAAAGACTGGCGCAGGTCATCTTTTTTAATGCGGCTAATCGGAATACCATCGTAGGTGATCTTTCCCGAATCAATTTCGTAGAAGCGGTTGATCATGTTGGAAATGGTCGTCTTACCGGCACCAGTTTCACCAACCAGCGCCACCTTCATTCCCGGTTTAGCATCAAGCGAAATATGGTGCAAAATCTGCTTATGGTGATCATAGCTGAAGTTAACATGATCAAACACAATGTGACCCTTAACTGTAACTTTTTTGACCGAACCGTCTTTTTGCGGAACATTCCAGTTCCAAGTTCCCTTGACATTTTGGTCCTTGGAAATCGTTACGTCGCCGTTATCAATCTCGACCGGTTGGTCTTCCAAATCAAAGATTCGTTTCGCACCGGCTAAAGCCATTACAATCGAGTTCAACTGCTGCGAAATTTGGGCAATCGGCATTGCAAACTGCTTCGACAGCTGCAAAAAGGCGCCGATAACTCCTAGCGATAGTGGGGCCCAGCGGTTAATGGCTGCTGCACCGCCGATGACTGCAATCAATACGTATAACAGATTCCCCATATTGCCCATAATCGGGAACAAAATTGTGGAATACATGTGAGCATTGCCGGAAACGACACGCAACGACTCATTGTACTTATCAAAATCAGCTTCAACATCTGGTTCATGACTGAAGACCTTAATGACTTTCAGGCCATTAAGCATTTCTTCGTTATAACCGTTAACCTGACCAATTTCCTTTTGCTGTAATTGGAAGTAGTGGCTGGACTTAACGGTTAAAACCTTAACAATTCCCAGTGACAGGGCAAAGACAATTAATGAAAAAATTGTCAGCTGCCAAGACAGGCTAAGCATTGCCGCCATTACAAAGACAATGTTTAACAGCGAGTTCATGAACTGCGGAATTGACTGGGAAATCATCTGCATCAACGTGTCGATATCGTTGGTGTAACGGCTCATGATATCGCCGTAATCATTTTGGTCAAAGTACGAAATCGGCAGACTTTCCATGTGAATAAACATTTCATTTCTGACACGATACTGCACTTTTTGCGCCAGGACACTCATTAAAACAGAAAACAAATAATTAGAGATAAAGCCAATCGCATAAACGCCAAACATTATCTCAAGTGCACCAAGAAGCGGGCCAAAATTCGGGTGGGCTTCCTTAGTTAACGGTGTAATGTAGTTATTAATCAGTTTTTCAATAAAAAGCGAGCCAGCAACACTGGCACCGGCTGCCAAAACAACCGAAATCATTGAAACAATCAGCATCCACGGGCTGGTACTAACAATCAGCTTCAGCAAACGCCACAAGGTTGGGACGTGCTTACCTTTCATGTTTACTTTTTTATTTTCTACTGCGTTATCCAAAATTGCTCACCTACTTTCCTTGCTCTTCTTGGAACTTAGCAATCGAACTGTACAGGTCGTTGCTCTTCATCAATTCTTCATGAGTTCCAATATCCTGAATCTTGCCCTCATCCATCACAACAATGCGGTCAGCATCTTTAATGGAAACAATTCTTTGCGAAATGATGATCTTGGTCGTTTCCGGCAGATCTTTGGCTAACGCTTCACGGATTTCGCGCTCAGTATGGGTATCAACCGCAGAAGTCGAATCATCAAGAATTAAAATCTTAGGATTCTTGAGCAGTGCCCGGGCAATCGTAATTCTTTGCTTTTGCCCGCCGGAAACGTTGTTTCCGCCCTGCTCAACCACTGTGTCATACTTATCAGGCATCTCTTGGATAAAATCATCGGCATGGGCAATTTTGGCAGCGACAAGAATTTCCTCGTCACTAGCATTCTCGTTCCCCCACTTAAGGTTATCCTTGATTGTCCCGGAGAACAAAACATTGTTCTGCAGAACCATGGCTACATTATCACGCAGCGTCTTCAAGTCATAAGACTTCACATTGTGCCCGGCAACACGCACCGCCCCGGACATCACGTCGTACAGACGGGGAATCATCGCCACGAGCGTGGACTTGGAAGACCCGGTTTTCCCAATCATCCCGATTGTTTCACCCGGCCGAATGTTCAAATTTATATCCTTTAGGGCATAGGCCTTATCAGAAGGATCGTATTTAAAGTTGACATGATCAAAGACAACTTCACCGTTGTTTACTGTCTTCAGCGGCTTTCTTGGATCCTTAATCGTCGGCTTTTCGTTGATCACTGCCGCAATTCTCCTGCCGCTGGCACCAGCAACAACCAGCTGTGTGAAAATCATTGCCAGCATGTTCAGGCTGAACAAAACCGAATTAGAATAAGAAAACATGGAAATTAATTGGCCTGGCTGTAAACCGCCGCCAACAATTTCTTTAGCCCCAAACCAGCAAATCGCTAAATTGGTAATATTTAAAACCGCCGTGACAACCAGCGAGTTCAAGGACATAATTTTCTGCGCTGTTGCATACAGCTTGTAAATAAAGCCCGAAGCTTTTTCAAACTTTCTAATTTGTGGTTTTTCCTGAACGTAAGTCTTGACCTCACGAATACCGCGGATATTTTCCCGGACCACTTGGTTCATCTGGTCATAACCCTTAAAGATTTTCGGGAAATACGGGTAGGCAGCCTTGATAATCAAGCCGAGCAAAATTGCAAAAACAGGTGCAACAACCAAAAAAATCAGAGACAGCCGCGGGCTAATGATGATCGACATAACCACCGAAACAATCAGCATCATCGGCGCCCTAACCGCAATTCGGATCGACATTTGGTAGGCTATCTGGATATTGTTGACATCGGTGGTCATCCGCGTTACCAAACTGGCACTAGAAAATTTATCAATATTTTCAAACGAATAGTCCTGAACATGATAAAACATGTCTTTGCGCAGGTTAGCCGCAAAACCAGCCGCCGCATGGGCAGACGCATAACTTGCACCCATTCCAAAAGCAACCGAAAAAACTGTCAAAATAAGAAGAATTAAGCCCCATTTTTCAATATAAGGCATATTCCCTTTCATAATTCCGTTGTCAATCAAAATCCCAACTAAATATGGAATCAGCATTTCAATAATAACTTCACCGGTAACCAACACGGGCGATAAGAGCGTTAATTTCTTATACTGCCGAATTGATTTCCGTAGCGTATTGAGCATTAAACAACATCTTCCTTCTAAACGTATTAATACGCACAAAAAGCTTTAAAAAAAGATAAATAGGCAACCTTACCTATTTATCTTTTACTTAACATTAGTTAACCATTATATACTTTTTTTACGCAATAAGCACCCTATTTGCTTGAAGTTGTTCTGGTAAACGTTGACCACCTAATGTGGTAATGCCGTCTAAAGAGCCAGCGAATACCGTAAGCAGCGGCAGCAACAATAATATTATCAATTCCCGGCAAAATTGGGTTGATCACCTGTACCGCAGGAATCGAAAGCAGACCAAGCCAGGCAAACAGGACAACTACCAGAGCCAGCATGCTGACAATCACCCGGCCCCACGGAATCTTCTTGCTCTTATCAGAAGTGGCCGGCAAAATCCAATCATTATATTTAACCGTAAACCAGCCAATAATTGCCCCGACACTGACCAGGCTAAGAATACCCATCTGCGAGTTATACGCCTGCTTGCCGGTTTGGAACAAGCCGATTACTCCAAAAATCCCGACAAAGATCGCAACGTAAAGAAGAGCACTGTCAACAACATACTGCCAAGTGGGAATGTCTTCCGGACCAATTTCTTTTGGTTTAAGGATTGCTGCCGCCTTTAACTTGGGCGACATATTATAGAAGGTGCCGGCTGGCTGTCCGTGATGCTGAGCAATAATAATTTCATTTAAGTGTGCATCAACTTTTTGGGCAGCTTCTTCACTGGACATCTGGCCCTGTTCCTCCAGCTCTTTTTGCAGACGGAAAACATAGTCGGAATTTTTATTGCTGAGCATTGGCCGGAGTTCTTTGGCGGTCATGTGCTTTATTTCTTCGTCTTTATTGACGACTGCGGTCTTATTCTTTAACTTTTCCTGTTCATCAACATCAACTTTAGAAGTGGTTTCTTCTTTTTTCTCTTCAGCCATTAATCTCTCCTAAACGTTAAATCTAAACTCAATAATATCGCCGTCTTGAACCTCATAGTCCTTACCTTCAAGACGCAGCCGGCCCGCTTCCTTAACTTTCTGCATCGTTTCGTACTTGTCAAGGTCAGCATAGGAAACGACTTCGGCCCGGATAAAGCCGCGCTCGAAGTCCGAGTGAATTACCCCGGCAACCTGCGGCGCCTTCATCCCCTTATGAAAAGTCCAGGCCCGCGTTTCTGGTCCGCCAGCCGTAAAGAAGGTTCTTAAGCCAAGAATATGGTAGGCCGCCCTAATCAACTTGTCCAAGCCGGACTCGGTTACGCCTTCGGCTTCCAAAAATTCCTGTTTTTCATCGCCGTCAAGCCCAGCAATTTCTTCCTCAGTTGCGGCCGAAATGCCTAAGCACTCCGCCCCCTCACTGTCGGCGTGCTGCTTAACAATCTGGTAAAACTTGTCACTGGCAGGATCAGCCATTGAGTCCTCAGCAATGTTGGCAACATAAATTACCGGTTTAGTAGTCAGCAAAAAGAGGCCCTTAACAATCTTTTGTTCATCATCGGTAAACTTAATTGAACGTGCAGCCTTGCCCTCTTCCAGCACCGGCTTGATCTTTTGCAGAACTGCATATTCGGCTTTTGCTTCCTTATCATTCTGCTGGGCAATTTTCTTCACCTTATTAATTCGGCGGTTAACTGCATCAAGGTCGGCAATCGCCAACTCCAAATTGATCGTATTGATGTCCTCTTCGGGATCGACTTTTCCGGTTACCGACGTGATGTTGCCGTCTTCAAAGGCACGGACAACATGGACAATGGCATCAGTTTGCCGGATATTTTCCAAGAACTTGTTGCCTAGGCCTTCACCCTTGGAAGCCCCCTTAACAAGCCCCGCAATATCGGTAAATTCAAATGTTGTATGGACAATCTTTTTGGCCGGAATCAATTCCTGAATCCGCGTCAGCCGCTTATCCGGCACTTCCACCATGCCGACATTGGGCTCAATTGTGGCAAACGGATAATTGGCCATCTCCGCACCGGCCTTAGTAATCGCATTAAATAAAGTTGATTTGCCAACATTCGGCAGACCAACAATTCCAGCAGTTAACGACATATTTAACCTCTTTCTTCTATTTAATTAGGCAGCTTTATCTGCTCTTTAGGAACATAAAATTTCTTTTTGGCATTGAGTGGGTCGTTTGCTTTAGTTAAAACTTTTTTCAATTTATGGTTAAACTCGGACCGCGGCATCATGACAATGCGGCTGCAGCCCATGCATTCAAGCTTAATGTCTGCGCCCAAGCGCAAAATTTCCCAGTCATTGCTTTTGCAGGCGTGAGCCTTTTTCATCTGCACCGTATCGGCCAAGCTGTATTCATCCGTTTTATTCATCTAAATCAACACCTAGGATAGCAAGAATCTTGTTCAGGTCAGCGACCGAATCAAAACCAATCGACAGGTGGCCCTTACCCTTCTTGGTTTCGGAAATATTCACATTGGTACCAAATTTGTCCGCCAGCTGACTTTCACTGGCCCGAATAAACGGCGACTTGCGAATAGTTTTCTTCTGCGGCTTATCCGCATTCATTGCCGCAACCAGTGCTTCGACCTTGCGCACAGGCAGTCCTTCCTTAACCACCTGCTTGGCAAGATCATCAATTTTTTCTTTATCTTTCAGGCCAAGCAGTGTCCGCGCCTGCCCCATCGACAAATCACCATGCTGCAAAAGCCGCTTGGTTTTGGAAGGCAGTGTCAATAGCCGCAGGTAATTAGCAATATAGGGCCGGGACTTGCCCATGCGTTTGGAAACTTCTTCCTGGGTTAAGCCCAGATTTTTCTGCAGCATTTCATAGGCTTGGGCTTCTTCCAAAGGTGTCAAATCCTCACGCTGCAGGTTTTCCAGGACGGCAACTTCCATCATCTGGCTTTCGTCGAAATCACGGACAATTGCTGGTATGGTCTCTTTCTTTGCCATCTTGGAAGCACGGTAACGCCGCTCACCAGCGATAATTTCGTAGCCATTAACCGACTTGCGGACAATAATCGGCTGAAAAACCCCGTTTTCTTTAATTGAATCGGATAATTCTTTTAGGGTCTTATCATCAAACTTCTTCCGCGGCTGATAGGGATTGGGCCGGATTTCTGCCAAAGAAATTTCCTGGATTTCTTCATCGGCTTGCTCAAGCTGCGGTTCATCTTCAAATAGGGCTTCCAGGCCGCGACCTAGACCGCTTTTCTTTTTGGGACTTTTACTTTTTGAGTTTCTTGTCATGATTTTTGAGCACCTCTTTTGCTAAGTCATCGTAAACTTTTGCCCCCCGTGAATTAGGGGCATACTCACCGATTGACTGGCCGTAGCTTGGCGCCTCGGCCAGCTTAGTAATCCGCGGAATGATTGTCTTATAGACTTTTTTGTTAAAGTAAGCCTGCACTTCCTTAACCACTTCTGCGCCTAGGTTGGTCCGCGAATCAAGCATTGTCAAGAGCACCCCTTCAACGCCCAAATCCTTGTTAAAATGCTTCTGCACCAAACGGATGGTATTCAAAAGCTGGCTGAGACCCTCCATTGCGTAATATTCACTTTGCACCGGAATTAAAATTGAATCCGAAGCGGTAAATGCATTAATCGAAAGCTGGCCAAGAGACGGCGGACAGTCAACAAAAATAAAATCGTAATCATTGCTGACAGTATCAAGAGCGGACTTTAATCTGGTTTCTCTGGCCATCATGCTGATCAGCTCGGTCTCCGCACCAGACAAGTTAATTGTCGCCGGGACTAAATCAAGTCTGTTAGTGGAAGTATGAAAAATCGTCTCCTTAATCGGTACATCATTAATCAGCACACTATATATGTCCTGCTCAATTTCCGACTTTTCAATTCCCAAACCAGAAGTAGCGTTCCCCTGGGGATCAATATCGACAATTAAAACGTGGTAGCCACGCTCAGCAATTGCGGCCGCCAAATTAATGGTCGTCGTTGTCTTACCGACACCGCCCTTTTGGTTAGCAACCGAAATTACATTTACCATATCATCCATGCCTTCCTACTTCCTTTTCAACTCAATCGTAATCGTATAATCATCAGGATCATTGTTTTCCTTGACCTTTACCTTGATGCCGGATTCTTTAGCCAGTTTGACCGCATGCTTAATCGTATTGATCTGCACTTTCAGATCTTTCGGGATCCGGTTAACAACGTGACTCTTTTTTTCCTGCTTTTCGCGGTCTTTTTCTTTCTTAGCCTTGTTCGCAAAATAAGCGGGAACATCCTTGACAATTTTTTCTGTTTCCTGAACATTCAAGTTATTTGCTAAAATCTCGTCTAGAACCCTACCCTGATCCTGTTCATTTAAATTAACCAGGCAGCGCCCATGCCGCGGTGAAATTTGTCCGCTCGCTATATAGCTTTGCACCTTGGGCGACAATTTTAACAAACGCATTTTATTCGCAACATAGGACTGCGATTTGCCGATTTGCTGTGCCAAATCGGTCTGTGTCAATTTATTTAGCTTCAATAAATTATCATAGGCCTGGGCTTCATCAATCGGGTTAAGATCCTCGCGCTGCAGATTCTCAACTAATGCCAGCGAGGCTGCCTGTTCGTTACCCATATTGTTAACGATCGCCGGAATTGTTTTCCAGCCCAAACTTTTGGCTGCACGATAACGCCGCTCACCCGCAACAATTTCGTAGTTGTCACCCAATTCACGAATAATAATCGGCTGAAGCAAGCCTTCCTTGTCAAGCGTCGACGCCAGCTCCCTAATCGAATCCTCGGAAAAATTATGCCGCGGCTGAAACCGGTTGGCTTTAATTTTGCTTAATTCGATATCTTGAATTTGTTTATCTTTAGGAATCTCCTCATGATGCCGTAAAGAAGAAAAAATTGACATATTAGCCCTCCTATTAATGTATTGGCTTGCGGTTGGGTGTCCCGGCCTGACGTGGATATTTTTTTGGTGTTGCTTTTACTTTTTTAATTAAAATTAACGTGCGTTCTTCAGAAGCATGCGGCAGCTGCAGTTCTTTAACTGCCAGAACCTTGCCGCCCAAAACCGAAATTGCTTTTTGGCTGTCCTTTAGCTCCGCATCGGCCTTAGGACCCTTAAGGGCAATAAAATTGCCATTTTTTTTGGTAAAGGGCAAGCAGTATTCGCTCAGTGTGGCCATGTTGGCAACAGCGCGTGCCGTCACAATATCAAAATGTTCCCGGTAAGTTTTATTTTGGCCGACATCTTCGGCGCGGCCATGAACTAGGGTAATGCCAGTCAGGTTCAGCTTAGCAACTAATTCCTTTAAAAAAGTCAGCCGCTTACCCAAAGAATCAATAATTGTCACCTGCAAATCCGGCAGCAGAATTTTCAAAGGAATAGACGGAAAGCCGGCACCCGCACCAACATCACACAAAGTTGCGTTTTTCGTAAACACATCCCGAAAAGCCAGCAGCGGTGTTATACTATCAAAAAAATGCTTTAAATAAACATCGTCTTCCGCAGTGATGCGCGTGAGGTTAACGTGCTCATTAGCAGCAACTAAATCCTTAAAATAAAGTTTAAATTGTTCTTTTTGCTCTTGTCTTAATTGCCAATTATGTTTTGCTAGTTCTTGGATAAACTGTTCCGGATTCATCTTTCACCCGTGAAACCTTGTTTCACATCACTTAAATTTAACGCTAAATAAAGCTTATTGTAAAGCTTAAACTTCCCTTTAATTATGAATTATTTTAACGGAATCGTCAAAGCCTTAGAAGCAAAAATAAGCTATAATGTGACCCAAAAGGAGAAAAATATGATTATTACCCTTATTGTTTTGGCCTACCTTGCCCTTAAAACTTACCGCGGCTGGCAGACTGGTTTCACCAAATTGATTGTCAATCTGGTTTTTTCGGCAATTATTTTTATTGTGGCCATCTTCCTGCAAAATCCGTTTGGTAATTGGCTGTATACCGAATTCACCGGCCAATACATTCAGACAAACCTGCCAACCAGCACCAACTTAATGCTATTCCGCTTCTTGGCCTTCTTCATCATTTTTTTCATCGGCAAGATGCTCAAAAAAATGTTTAAGAGCTGGGTACCGGCTAGAAATCCGCACGCCACAGGTTTTGGCACGCTGCTTGACGGGGTTTTAGGAGCAATTGTCTCATTTATTGCCAGCTACTTCGTGGTCTACATTATGCTGTCAATGTGCAATTCTTTCCAAAATAACTGGTTTATCCAGCAAACACTTGACTCTTCATTTTTGCAGTTTATCATCTATAATACACCGGGCCTATCCAACGGAATCTTCAACAGCCTGTTCAGCATCAGCCGGACGGCGGCATAATATAGCAATTAATTTACTTGAAAGCAAAATGCGCAGCAGTTCATTAACATCTGCTACGCATTTTATTGCTTTAAATTTACTTCGAGGCAAAAGTATTGGCCTTGATCTTTTTCAAGATTTTATAACCAACCGCCTTTTCACTATTTTCATTATTATTGGTCTGGTTCAAAAACATCACAATTCCGTTTTGGTTATCACTTGTTAACTGCACCCACATGCCAAAATGCGTGCCGTGCAGATTGCCGTAAGCAAGTTTGAGCTTACCGCCCTTTTTAATGCGCATCCCGCCGGAATAATTGGTAACCTTACTGTCCAAGCTAGTTAAATAGTTAAAACTCGTTTGATCTAAAATTTTGCCGTTAGTCAAGCCCACCTGAATTTTGTAATATTCCTTGGGTGTCGTAAACATGTTGCCCGCACCGACTATCTGGGATGCAAAGTCCCGCGTTACATAGCTGGGATTGTGGTAATTATTTCGACCATTGGAATAATACGAAATCGCATCCGTTTTGGCTTTAGGAATACTCTGATAAAGGTATGTATGCTTTAAACCCAGCTTTTTAACAATTCTGCTCTTAAAATTAGCATTATACGATTTGCCGGTCAGCTTGCGGATAATTCCCGCCAGTAAAATATAATTTGTGTTGTTGTAATGATACGCATTTACTTTGTCATAGGCAGCCAAGTTTGCATTGCTAATTACCCAGTTGATCGCGCCTTTTTCCGAATAATTATAGCCGCGGTTGATCTCCGTATTGGTAACCTTAATGCCGGAAGTGTGTGTCAGCAGATTGCCAACAGAAATATTATGAGCATTTTTTAATTTGGGGTACCAGCGGGAAATTTTCGTGTATTGGTTAAATTCTTTTTTCGTACCCTTTTTTTCGTTCATTATTTGCATGAGCATTGCGGCGGTAACCACTTTCTGCAGGGAACCCGTCGGATAAATCACTTTATGATTTCCATTATGAAGTCGTTTGTTATACCAGGCATAGCCGTAACTGATCTGTTGCGGGACGCCGTCTTTAACCACCACGACAGAACCGCGGACATGGTGTTTGGCCATCGTGCGGCGAACAAACTTGCGCATTTCAGATTTACTTGAAATAGTCGCAGCCTGCGCCGCTTTGGCTGGCAAGACAGCGGCGAACAAACCAGCAAGTGTTACTATCATCGTTATAACTGTTTTTAAAATTTTTCTCTTTTGCAAAACTTTTCTTCCTATACAATAAAAAATACCAAACTAGTCAATTTGGTATTTTTTATTATACAACTCCCTACAACACCCCGCATTAATTTTTTGTTATTGTAGTGTCACATTAGTTTTACAAAAAAGCGGCTTCACTATTACTAATATGTTACGCCCACTGCTGAATAAACACGACCATCGGCAGTAGTTGCTGCACCAACACCGATTGTTTTGTCACTTGGGTCAAGCAGGATCTTCCGGTGGCCCCAGTCAGAAGCGGCATCATTATAAATATATTCGTAAATTGTGTTATCGGCAACATCGGCAGAAGTCCCGCCATTTGGTATTCGCTGCAATTGCTTGGTATCGTGATTCGTGTACCAACCCCACGGATAATTTGCAATACATTCGGCAATATGGGTATAAGTGAGCCCGGCTTTGTCAAAGTAATCTTGTAAAATAAAATTACCACTAGCATCTGTATGAGAAAAATTGCTTGGCAACAGAGCAGAACGATTTTCAACGACATCATCATAATGAGTGTCTTCTGTTACCGGCTTCAGATTCTGCTTAGCCCGCTCCTCATTGAGCGCTTTTAAAAACTCTTGTCTAAATTCACTGATTGAAAAATCCTTGACTGTCGTTCCTTCAGGCTTACTTGAATTATCAGGCACAGTTGCTGTGTTTGACATAGCTGGTATGTCTGATACAGTCGTTGTACCAGTTGCCGGATTTTTTTCACCCATATTAGTAGTCGACTGCGGCGTCGTATTCGTGGTATCAGTTGTGTTGGAATCAGTAACTTTATCTTCAGAACTAGAATTATTTACGATTGACGTACTAGGTTCAGGTACAGGATCAGTGGTAGCAGGTTTTTCTTTTGGCGGTAAAATTGTAATACTGCTTGCAAGAATATACCGGCCATGACCAATTGAATAATACTTTTTGCCGTGAATCTTTTTAATGCCATAAACGGTGAGCTTTTTACCTTTTTTCAGGAATTTTTTGCCTACTCTGTGGCCTTTTTTATTGTAAATCTTGGCCTTTTTGCGAATTTTTGCTTTCTTTGATAAAGCTGGTACCTTTAGTGTTGTCTTTGCAGAAACGGTCCGCGCCCCTGTTTCACCGTTAGCTAAAGCCAGATTGCCTAAAACACTGCTGACAGCAATTGCTGCAACTAAAATTTTACGATATTTGTTATGATACATAAGTTTTATCCCCCATTCCTTTACTTATGATAACTTCTGTTTTTTTACTAATTACCTATAAGTACTTTGTTCAATAATTAAATTATAAATTTTTTGGTTAACAAATCTTCTATAAAAATTACACATAATTATCATAACCCTTGTTTAAAAAAGCAACAACATTTTTCTAAACTATTTAGTGGCTAGTAATTGTACAAACTTTGGTTTATCTATCGGTTATTTTTAGATCTACTTTAATTTTTAGAACAAAGAAAAAGTAATGAACATTATTTGAAAAAATAGTGTTTCATTACTAAGTTAATGTACTTCAAAATCTCAATTCTAACTCTTATAGATTTTATATGGACTCGGCTTTGCCTATGCTTACAAAAATGGAGAATTTACTTCACTTTAAAGACCTTAGTTCCCTTGGGGTTATGGGTATAAAACACTAATGGTTCTTTCTTTTTACTATTTTCTATACGTACTTTGCTCAACAATTAACTTATAGATTTTCTTGCTTAGATGTGCATGTTGAAAAATTTGCAGGAATTTTTTTCTAGAAACTTTTTGGTTAACAAAACCGTCATAAAAGCCGTCCTTTGGTTCATACATGTTTCCATAATCATGGAAGTTTCGAATGATAATGCGGTACTTTTTCCCGTTTAATTTAGTTGTTTTGACAAGCAAGGTACTCACATGTGTTGATACATCAACTTTACTATCGGGATTACTGGAAGCATATTTATATTTATTTTTGCCAATTTGTTTATACCGCTGGTGCGCAGCATTTGCCTTAATAGTCCATGTCATACGCTTCTTTTCATCATAACTGTAATAATACCATTTCCCTCTAAGTGTTTTAGGAGCAATATTAGAATACTTAGATTGTGCTGCTTGTGCAATATCGGGCTTATTAGTTATACTTACTCCCAAAGTTACCATTAATCCCAAAATTGCTACTACTGTTGATAAAATTTTACGAAAATTCATTTGAAATATCCTTTCTATTAATTACATCTAATTATGATAACTGCCCTTAAATTTTTGATAATGCTTCTTTTCTAGTTCTGGAGTGTGATAGGCATGATAGTCAACGCCAGTCATATCATTTCTACATGAAGTTAACACCTCATTGCCATCCAAGTTGTCTATTTCATACATCATATTATGAACACCAGCACCATAATAATCCCACGGCTGAAGGTCAAACTTCTTGCCACTCACTTCTTCATAGCCCGTTTTTTTACTATTGAGATAAAACGTTAAAGTTATCACTACTTTTTGCAGATCTACCACACTTAGTACAAAAATTAATGCTCGTTTCCATCATGACACCACAATTTGGACACTTTCTTATTTCCCACTGTTTATTTAACTGGTTGGTTTTAACCTCAACTATTGTATGGCCGCTAGGCTCAATCTTTCACTTATTGATCAGCTATCTCATTCATATAGCTCAAGTTTTTAATACCGACCCTTAAATTTCTTATAATGCTTACTTTGCAATTTTTTGGCTAGTTTAGGTGTACGATAATAATGTCCTGTAATAAGTCCTACACTGGTATACTCTGTTAAGACCTGATGTCCGCCCATTTTATCAACCTCGTATAACTCATGCGTTCCTGCACCATAATAGTTCCATGGCATAATAGCAAAGTTACTACCATTAGCCGTGCTACCGCCAGTTACCCAATGCTGTGTTTTACGCAAATATTTCTTGCTGGCCTTATGTGGATCAACATGAGCCTTATAAACATGCAAATTACTATAACCTTGCTTTTTACCATTTGTATACCACATCATTTTCTTTGCAGTAAAAGTTTCTTTTATTAAATCTTTTCCCAAGTAGCGATACCATGAACCACGCACCTTTTTTGGAAAAACAGATTTTTTATTGCTGCTTTTCGCTTGAACAACTTGGTTATCAACACCTACTGCTGTCACAGTGCCGCCAACTGCGAGTGCAACAGCAGCAGACAGTATTATTAATTTTTTGTGTTTCATTTTAGATTACCTCTTAATCGTCTTCATCATGACTAGGCATCTTTTTTTGCTGCCTAGTTAACGCTATAAAACATCCCTTTAGCGTTGTCAACGCTAATATGCTTAATATCAATAACTTTCAAACGCCGACCTTACCTATCATCAGCTATTCCATTTGTGACAACAACACCGCCAAGCATCACCGCAATTGCTGCATTAACTAGTAACTTACTGCTTCATTGCTAAGTCAATGTATTTCAAAATCTCAATTCTAACTCTTATAGATTTTATACAAATTCGGCCTTGCTTATGCTTACCAAAAATAGAGAATTTACTTCACTTTAAAGACTTTAATACCCTTTTGCTTATGAGCATAAAGCACTAATGGCTCCTGCTTCTTACCAAAATCAGTGTTGTTAATTGCACCAGCTGCTGCTGCAAGAATATATTTATTTTTACCAACTTTAAGAGCGACTCCATCAGCCTTACCAGGAGCAAACGCATAAAATTTTACTTGTCTATTTTTCGGTATTGTTTTGACAATCTTTTGGTAACCAAATCTTTTATTGAAAATGGAAACCTTATCCCTAGTTACGACATAGCCTTTAACCTTTAAAAGTTTATTTCCATAATCATTGCCCGTTATTTTTTTAGCGTATTCATTACCCAACTTATTTGAAAAACTGAATTTACTGTTCTTACTTGCTTGCACCGTACTTAATTCGACTGGTGCACTTGTGGCAGCAACGCCGCCAAGCATCCCTGCAACTGCTGCACTAACCAGTAACTTACCGCTAAACTTACATATCTTATTATTCTTCATTTGCCTATTTCCTCTCACTACTGCTTAAGCATCTTTCGATACCGCATACTTGCTTTATAGCCCTCTTCCGGTGGCATATAATCATCTTTTTTAGGAAATGCAATTTGTTTTGCTTTAATATACATATATCTCTTATGATATTTACCATGCTTATCATAATAACTATTATCTAGCTTAGCATATTTCTTACCTTTAATTACTTTAACGCCTAGCAATTCACGCCCCCTATCTGTTTTAGCAAAATAGGGCTTTCTTAACTTTCTGCCCTTAAAGTCATAGGCATGGGTATGTTTCCTAATTATTATGGAGTCGGGTGCGTAACCATCAGCATGAGCAGTTTGCACTATACTCAATTCGACTGGTGCACTTGTGGCAACAACGCCGCCAAGCATCGCTGCAATTGCTGCACTAACTAGTAACTTACTGTTAAATTTGCGTATTTTATTATTTTTCATTTTTCCGTATTCCTTTCATTAACAAATTACCTCACCCTGTTTCAATCTGGTAAATATAAACAGTTAGTGAGAGTTCAAGCCCGCCATCATTTTTAATCAACAACTTTTTATAAAATTTTTACGTTGTTTTTGGTAATTCAAAAGCCACTCATAAACTCTATTTCACAATCACCCTTAACCCAGTCGGTGCGTGGTAGTAAAACCACTTGGCATCCCGCGTACTCAAATGAACGCAGCCATGTGAGCTTGGCTTTCTGCCCAATTTTTTCGCCACCGACTTAATTGTCCGGTGGTTAATATTGCGCGGATTTTCGTGAAATAGATACAAGCCTCCATCAAGAAAGCCCACGGCATACCGTGCGCCTTCCCGTTCCTGATAAGAGTAAAACCAAGGCGCACGGTAGCTGTTGATCCGGTAATGCCCCTTAGGAGTTTGGCGATTTTTACTTTTGGTTCCGGTGGAAACGTAAAATTCATAGCGCAGTTTCTTGCCGCGCATCAAGTAGGCGCGCTGCTCTTTCAATGACACGACGATCCGGTCTTTTTTTACGCTTATCTTCTTAGGATAAGGCTTTATTTCTGAAGACTTGATGTAACTGATTGGTTTGCGCATCGTGATAGACTCTTGTATCGCCTGCACATTACTTCCACTGACAGCCATGCCGCCATTAACCAAAAGCATTGACGAAATTAAAGTTAAAAATAAATTTCCCAATTTTCTATCCATTATTTGTCTTTCTAATTATTCTTATCTGAATCAGAAGTATTCGCATTCTGGTCATCAGTTGCTGTCGCACTTGGGTTATTATTTACCGAATTTGTCTGTTTTTGAACTTTCTTTTTTGACTTTTTTATCTTATGCATGTGTTTATATGTGTACTTCATCAATTTATCCGTATCAGAAAATTCATTTGGATCATTGATCACAACCGTAATCAAGCCGCGTTTCTTATTGCAGGTGCCAACAAAGCAAAGTCCCGAACGCGGTGTATAGCCTGTTTTCAAGCCGTCAGGCTGCAGCGATCTAATGTAATATTTTTGCCCTGGCAAAATCCGGTTTTGGTTAACCAGCCTTTGACCACTTGCATATGCAACTTTCGTTTTAAAATATTTCATGATGCTCGGATAATCATTAACCAAATGATAAGCAATCACAGCCAAATCCTTGGCCGACAAAAGGTTGCCGGAATAGTAACCGCCTTTAACCCAGAAGCCATAACGAGCCAAATCGTCATTTTCTAATCCAGAAGCGGAAGTGAAGCGCGCTTTCAAATGCCACAACCGCGCTTGCTTATTCATCATGGAAATAAAATGTTTATTGGAACCGCCGACCCACTGACCTAAACGAATAGCAGAATTATTGTCCGAATCAATGATCGCGGATTTCATAATTGTTCGCAGCGTATACTTGTGACCGCGCCGAGCATGAAAGCCATCTAAAGACGGATTTCGCGCCATCCGTACTAAAGAGGAACTATATTTTAATTTTTTCTTCCAGGCCTTGGGATGATTAGCCAGCTTGCGCCGAGCCAAATAAATCGTCATCAATTTTCCTGTTGAAGCGACTAAATATCTGTGGTGCGAATTTTTCTGCGTCAGCACATTGCCAGATTTTCGGTCAAGTGCAATATACGCTTTAGCTCGTAATTTGGGCCTTTTTTTATGAATGTAATTACGATAACTGCCCAAACTGCTTGGAGAAGAATGACTATACACCGTCTTCTTCTTTTTTATCTTTTGCTTCTTCGCTTTTTTCGGACTACTTGTCATAACCGAATCAATGAGATTCTGATTCGGATTCTGAAAGCTGTCGGCAGATACTTTTGATGCAAAAATAGGAACTAAAATTATTAAACTCAGCAATCCTAATAAATTACAGTACCCTATTTTTTTGCATAAAAAAATAACACTTTTTTTCATTTTGACTCTTTCTAAAACGCCATTTTTGTCGTATGCTTGATTTGTTTAGTAATTATGTATACATTTTAATTATAATCATTAAGCAAAAATAAAAAAGTACAATTTTCAAAAAATTAGAAACGGATTCAATATGAAATCTAAATTCAAGCATGGCATAATTTGTGCATTAATTTTTTCTGCTGCCACCATTGCCTTAGCAACTACAAGTAAAGCCGATGAACTGCCACCTGACAACAGCACTCCTGATACAAACACAGTTGTGAACAACAAGCAAAACCAAGACACAGATACGAATAAGCAAGAGCCAGCTCATAAAAAGAAAACAATCTATTATAAAGGTAAAGGAACAGGGGTTATCTACCAAACACATTACGGCTTTGGCAAAAAACCGGGCAAAAAAAATCATTCGGCCAAAGTGTGGGCCAACAAGCCGATTGCTTTTTCCAAAATTGCTAAAAACAAACACGGCATTTTTGTTAAAACCCAAAATGGTTGGCTCAATAAAAAAGCCTTCAATCAATTTTTGCTGACTAAGAGCAAAATGAACTATAAGATGAAGATCGTTCACAGCGACAGTCTTTACAGCAAGCCAGCGGCAACTAACGGCGCTAAAAAAATTGCAACTGTTGGCAAACTAAATTTGCTCAATCACTGGGTTCACGTCAACGCCGCAGCCAACACTAACCTGCACCAGGTTTATTACCGCTTTAATGTTAACAACAGCAACTATTGGATTTTGGCTAAAAATCTAAAATTTAATCTCAAGGCCTTGAAGGGTAATAATAAAAATCTGGAACACATCATTACTACTGGTGAAAAAATGATTGGTCATTCAACCTACAACGAATATACCCGCCACTTTGATTGCTCAAGTTTTATGAATTACCTCTTTACCAAATCCGGGCATTGTCTTGGTTCAACCACTTTCAGCCAGTGCTACAACGGGCGCGGCGTTAGTTATCGTCATAAAAAACGCGGCGATCTGATTTTCTTTGATGATCGAAGCGGTGGTCACCTGGCTCACGTTGGCATGTATCTAGGCAAGGGCTTATTTTTACATGATTCGCCATACACGGCGACCGGCGGCGTGTGCGTTTCCAGCCTGCAGGATGCATTCTGGAACTCATCTAGCAAAAAATATGGTTCGGTCCATCATCCAGACGGGATTATCAGAAGAATACTGTAAATATATTCGCTTTTTGCACGTTTTTATCAGAAAGAAATTATATTTCAGAAGTAATTTATCATACAGAAAAGAGCAGTAGAAATTAATCTATTGCTCTTTTGCTTCAAATTCTTAAACTTTAATTTCTGCTGTGAACAGTCTGGGTCTTAACAACTGGGAAGACCCGCTTAGCATAGTAATAAGTTCTAAAGTTAGCGTTTGAAACCGTCACGCCCCAGTTAGGCCATGAATGAAGCACTTTGTTATTGCCAAGATAAATCCCGACGTGGTAACAAACCGGCTGTGGCTGACCATAGAAAATCAAATCTCCAGGTTTTAAGTGGTTCAAACTAACAGTTTGCAGAGTATTACTTTGAACAAACGAACGGCAACCCCATTCATGTGTTGCGTGCCAACGAGGATTAGCCGGCGACGGATCAATTCCCGTTGCATACATACATTGCATAACTAGTCCAGAACAGTCGACAGACGTACCTGGCTTCTTAGATGTAAAGTCAATCCAGGCTGTCCCTGCATTCTTGTATTGGTAACCACGTTTGATAAAGGCTTTGACATAATCATCTCTGCTTGAAGCATAGTTTAAACTCTTGTCCAATGGACTTGTATAATAACCCTTCAAATACAGACTCTTCATATGCAATTGCCGGTAACCCTTAGGAATTTTGTAGCGTCTAACGGTCGAAATGCCGATTTTTGCACTTTTAGCGGGAGTTGCAGAATCAGTTGCTGGTGCAAACAGGCGCCAGGTAGTATGCAAATGATGATACCAAGTTGCAGGATAAGTTACTTTAAAAGTTCCTGCAGCACTCGTATGGTAGGTCTTTTGGTTAACATATTTTTTCCCATTCCAGCGTTGCAGATAAACTTTGCGGATTTCCTTGCTATTTAATGAAACTTCATCTGAAATTTTATCACCAGCCGTCCACTTGTATTTCGTACTTAAGCCTTTAAAGTTAGTTTTGATTTTACTTGGTTTACTTGGCTTATTGGGTTTACTTGGCTCACTTGTTTCTGTATTGTTGTCACTTGGAACATTAGTTGTGGGCTGATTAGTATTATCAGTATTAGGCGTAGTTGTGTCATTAGTCTGGCTAGGATCCGTAGTAGTCTGATCAGTCTGATCCACACCAGCATCAGTTGCAACAGCTTGAGCAACCGTTTCTGAAGCTAAACTGGCAACCAACATAAGAGCAGCTAAGCTTGTAAAAATATGCTTTTTATTTTTCATTTCATACTCCTTAAAAAAATAACATTTTACGACTTATTAAGCGTACCATATATTTTCTTGTTTAAAATACAATATTTTAATTTTTATTTAGTAACTCAAAGCACGGTAAGCATCGCCGCTCCAATGATTTATAAAACTTGCTTGGCTCATTGATGCTTTTTTCCCGGTCCACGGGTCATTATAGTAAATCCAACCATTATGATATCCCGTTAATGCCAGTGCATGATTAGAAAAGCCATCTACACCGCTAACCCAGGCAACCACTAAGTGCGAATGCAGCAGCTTTTTCTCAACTGCCATCAGACCGCTGCCTGTCAGCACCTTGGCCTTGCCTAAATAATGCTTAACGACCCCCTTGATACCATTAGGAGTTACCCAATAACCGCCGGGATATTTTTGATAAGGTGAACCGATAAAACCTTTGTCAGGATTACTGTTGCGCGGCGTCTTTTGAGCAACCGTAAACTTAGAAACCTTTTTACCAGCAAAATTAAGCATCATCGTAACTGCCGTCATTTCACAACCAGTGGGTAATTCTGGCCGTTGACAAATAACCTTGGCCTTGTTTTTGATTCCGGTTATTTTTCCCTTTTTAATCCAATAAAAAGCTTTTTTAGTGCCTATGCTTTTTTCGCTGCGCTGACCGTTATTCCGATAATAACTATAAGTTGATTTATGCGGTGTTTTTCGCAAGCCTTTGAGCATGACACCCGCCTTGTTAAACAAATAATGGTGCTCGCCGATTTTCATCAAACCTTTAACTTTTTTATTTGCCTTATAATAATATGTTTTCTGTTTATGTTTGACCCAGCCTTCCTTCAGCGGCGGCTTTTTAACCGGTTTTGCTGGTGTTGGTTTCTTCTTATTGTCTTTAGTCGGATTATTTGAATCATTAGTTGGAGCTGTGTTGCTATCTGCGGCATTCGAATCGGCAGACGTATCAGATGACTCACCAGTTGAAGTCTGATCTTGATTAGATGTATCTGACTGGTCTTGCGATACATTCGATTCATTCGACTGATCTTGTTTTTGAGTTGCTGCGGAATCAGCAGAACTTGCAGCCGTGTCAGCTTTAACGGTTTGTGCAAGGCCGAAACTGCCAGCCGTAAAAATAACAGCTAATATTCCGATAACCTTTTTATTCATTGGCTAATATCCTTCTTTCATAAACATATAAAGAATAACACAATTCTTTATACGTAAACAAAAAATTTTCAATTAACGAATTACAACAGCACGACGCCGACGCATTTTGTCGCTGAATACATGCATGAACTGTGCAGTTGAAACCCAAAATGTTTTACCTGACCATGATTTTTTCATATATGGATCCGCAACAAGAAACTTTCCACGTTTATAACCAACCAATGCCAACACATGATAGGGACGCCCATTTTGATAGTGCCATGAGCCCGCTGTAACGACCGCATTTCCATGCTTAATCTCGGTAATCAGCTTAGCTTTCGATGCGCCTGTAATATTTGCAGCATTTTTATCATATTTTTTTGCATAAGCCGTTAGCGGTTTAGGATAAATAGTCCAAATAACATTATTGGGACTCTCTTTATACGGGTTGCCGTCAAAGCCTTTATTAGGATTAGCGTTCCGCGGCATGCGCGCAATAATGGTTTTCAGCTTAGTATGACAAGCAATGCCTTTGACAGATAATGCCATTTTAAGACTAGCCGCTTCACAGGCATTTGGTGCATATAATGGATAAAGTTGGCTAGTATACGTATAAGGCAAAATATACTTTTTAGGCTTAATCAATGCTTTACTATTTAGCCATCCGTATACATGACTCTTCCGACTGATTTTAAAATATCTACCTGTTTTAGTTACCACAACTTGATCCATTTGCACTAATTTATTACGAAGCTTTACCGGCTTGCCTACTGCCTTTGCTCCTTCTTGAAAAGGAGGTTTTGACCACAATTGATAATTACTGTTCTTAACAACACGTGAATTATACGTACGAGCTGAATAGATAACCGGTATTTCATCTTCAGCAGCATGGGCCTTGCTCGTCACGCCGACAAGCAAAAACACCATGCCTATTACAAATAATAAACTGTACTTCCTAACTTTTTTAATCTTCAATGTTTATCCTTCTTACATATTAATTGGACAGATCTATTGCCGTCCTAACCAGACCTTCCTTTGCCACCGTCACTAAGCCAATACCAATTTTAGTGTAATTCTTATTAAGCAAATTATCACGGTGACCCCAATTTGAAGCTGCATCGTCATAAATATATTTGTAAAGATCTAACTTAGCAATATCGGCCGTCGAAATCTTCTTCCATGTCCGATAACTGTTATAAGGATGAAAAAGTAATTTTGAACTTACCTTGGTAATCCCCGCCGTTGAAACCGCTGCTTTATTCTTGATCCCTTTCTTAGGATAACGATAATACTGAAAATCGCCATGCCCTTCTTCACTAAGACATTCCCCAGAAGCTGTCGGATTAATACCAGCGTTTTTGAAGTATTTAAGATAGATTGTCTGCCCTGCCTTATCAGTGTGACTGTAGTTATCTTTTAATTCAGCAGAGCGCGCCTGGGTTGCCGCATCATAATTTGCTTTTTCTTTTAACGGTTTGATGTTGCGTTTAGCTCGTTCTTTATTAAGCTCCTTTAAAAAAGTAGCACGATATTGCGCCAAAGATGCATTTTTGATTGCCTTTTTGGCGCGTTTATTTTCCTTACCCATTTTTTTGAATTCTTGCTGATACGAAAGCTGCGTTGTTTTACTCTTAGCAGACACCTGCATAATTGAATTCGGCATAACAGTGGTCACTAGTAGCCCACTACACAGGAAAACACTCACTAACACTCTATTTAGCCTGCGGTATTTATTCTCTTTCATAATTTGTCCTTCATTTATCTAATTATTAATTACATATTTATGATACCATTCAAGCAAAATAAAAACGATCAGTTTTTACTAGACACTTTTTCTTCCTCATAAATTAGCAACTACAACGATTAGATGACCAACGTCGCTGCTCATAATAATTATTTTGTGGTTTCTGATTGCTTCTATTACCAAAACAGTAGCTAACTTTATTACAGATTTGGTTAAAGCAAGTTTACATATTTAACGCCCCTGCTGGTATTGCGGATGCTGACTGTACAGCTGTTACGCCGAGAAACACCGCAACAACCGCTCCTAAAATAACTTTAATTGCTTTTTTTATTAATCTGTCCTCCTAAACTTCCAGCAAGTCTATTCTTTTTCAAAATTATACGTCAAGTTCAACCTATCTCATTTTCAAAAAAATCCTAAAAAAATTCATTTTATTAATGTAATCGCTAACAAATTACTGTAAAATTAATAGTGAAGAAAGTAGCAATATTAAGAAAGTGTGTAATTATGAAAAATAATGATTTTACTGATGTAGTTCAAAACCGTCATTCCGTCAGAACTTTTGACCCAGATGTTAAAATTTCCCACGAAGAGTTTAAGCAGATGTTTGCAGAAACTATCACGGCACCTTCTGCTTGTGATCTGCAGGCATGGCATTTTGAAGTGGCCGACACGCCTGAGACTAAAGCCAAAGTCAGAAAATACATGATGAAGTTTAACTACCCTCAAGTGGATACGTCTTCAGCAATCGTGCAAGTCTTCGGCTATGTTGACGCCTATAAATCATATAAGGCAATGTGGACCAAGACTTACGAGGAAGGTAACATTACCAAAGAAAAGTTGAACGAAATTTTAGGTACATTCCTACCTCTTTATGAAAACGGCGACTATCAATTACGCGCTACCGACGCAATTGTCGACAGTGCACTTGCTTCCATGCAATTTATGCTGGTTGCCCGCAATCATGGTTATGATACTAACCCAATTGCCGGCTACGACACTACTAAAGTTGCGGAAACCTTCGGTCTTGACGCTAAACTTTATGTTCCGGTAATGGCAATTGCTATCGGCAAGAGTAAGGAAACTCCAGAAACACATACCAAGACTGTACGTTATCCTGTAGAACAAATTTACCATTTTGCAGAATAAATATTAATATTTTATAGTTAAAAAAAGCCTTACGTTTATTGAAACGTGGGGCTTTTTTTATATTTAATTACTCTATTTTGCAAAGTTGTCATAAACAACCCGACCATTATCGTAGACAAACACGGCCCCGACTCGGTCAGGATCATCATGCCAATTGGCAATCGGCTTGCCCGCGAAAAATAGTCGTTTACATTCAATCTCCGCTTCCACCGAATCTTTCGTGAAGGTCGTTACACCAGCAAGTTCAGTCTTTACTGGATAGCCAGTGCGCGGATCAATCAAATGGTGATATTTGTGCCCATCAACAATTAAGTAACGTTCATATGTCCCGCTAGTGACGGCAGAGCAGGCCGAAACCATAACAGTAGCAATATTCTCGCCGCGCGGTTCCTTAGGATCCTGCACGCCAATCGACCACTTACCATTTTCGCGTTTAGCCGAATTACCAACAAGCAAAACATTGCCGCCAAGATTGATAATTCCGGAGGTAACACCATAAGCCCGCCACAAATCACGGATGCGATCGGCAATCCATCCTTTGGCAATCCCGCCGAGATCTAATTCCATCCCTTTTTTAGTTAAAAAGACCGATTGATTGTGGTCATTTAATTCCACATTATAGGGATCAATCAGCTTCATTTTTTCTTTGATCTGGTCATCGCCAGGTACATGTGCTCCTTTAAATCCAATCTGCCAGAGCTTGACAACCGGGCCAATCAAGGCATTGAAGCCAAAATTTTCACGGCTTTCCTTCACAGCCAGTTTAATCAAATCATAGGTGCCGCTGGAAACCTGAACCGCGTGGTCACCAGCCGCATCGTTAACGTCCATGACCTCTGAGTGCTCACGGTTGACAGTTAGCAGGTCTTCATAGTGATCAATTAAATCTTTGGACTCATTAATCAAAAAATCATCGGTTGTCCCAAAAATTTGCAGGGTAATCGAAGTCCCAAGAGCACGGTGGTAGCCAACTGCCTGTTTAAGCGCTAAATCTTTAATCATATTATCTTTCATCTTACTTTTCTAAATATAACTCCCGTAAAGTATTCTTCATCCCGGCAGTTATGCCAAGCTGGTTTTCAACGTAACGGTCAAGGCCGCCAAATCTTTTCTCAATTGTGATCAATGTGGTATCCAAAAAGGCATCGGCAACCGACCCCAAAATGCGCATGTTAGCCCGGAAACACATGTTTTCGCCTCTTGCCTTAAAAGCCGCATCCCGCTTAGCCCTATAATCATTCAGCATGTAATTAGAATACAAGTAATCCTGCCTGATTGTTTCCAGATCAACTCCCAAAACATACAAAATCAATGCGGTTACCAAACCGGTACGATCTTTCCCCTCAGAACAATGATAGAGAACCGCACCCTCTTTTGTTTCTAAAAGAAGCTTAAATATCTGCCGAAAATTATTTTGTACTTTTTCTCGCTGAACGTAGATTCCGTAGCGTTCACACATTTTGCTGATTGCCACATACTGATTACGGCGATATTCCGCAAAAGCTGCTTCTGTATCGACGTTTCCTTTTACACTACTATCAAGTACAATCGGCAAAGAATAATAACTGACGCCCGCAATCTCCTGGTCGGGATCTTTACGGCATTCATTTGGCGACCGCAGGTCAATTACTTTTTTCAGTCCATAATCAAGCAAAAATTGGCGATCACTTTTACTTATACTACTAATTTTACCGGTTCGAAGTAAACGGCCGCTTTTTATCTTGTGACCTTGAAAACCAACATAACCGCCTAAATCACGCGGATTACGGACAGACTTTACTGGTAAAATAACCGGATCCGACATTTATTCAAGCCTCCCTTGACAACAAAAATAACCGAATAGTCTCCTACTCGGTTATTTTACACTCTGCTAGATAAACTGGCAAAATTATTTATATGCTTGTTCAACGAACTTAATGAAGTTGTTCATCATGCCGTCAATTTGGCCGACAGCAGTTTCATCAGTCAATTCGCCTGAGTCTTTATCAAACTTAGAAGCAGCATTACCAATCAGCACTTCATTGCCTGGCAAAACATTGGCACTCATATCTGGTGAAAGTAAAATCTCCCGGATATCTTCTTGTGCACGGCTAGTTCCCTGAACACCATACGAAGCACCTAAAACTGCTACAGGCTTCATCTTCATCACATTAGGGCCAGCATGTGAACCTAACCATTCAAGACTACTCTTAAGGGCGGCTGGAATAGTATGGTTGTATTCCGGTGTCGTAATAATAATTCCATCAGCTGACTTAATATCCTCAATCCATGCCTTGATTGAATCATCAGCCATTTGCGTTCTGCAGAATGGCGTTAATCCATCTACTTCTTTGACTTCAATATCAGCCTTATCGCCATAATGCTTTGCAACAAATTGTGCTAAAAAGCGATTGTATGAAAAAGATGCATTTGTTCCAACAATTACTAATAATTTCATGATTGCCCCTCCTATTTAGTAACCTGTGCGTACCATGAATCAACTTCATCAAAGAAGTGGTCCAAAAACTTAACAGTACCTTTGTCTTTCAAATCACCATTCTCATCAAATTGCTTAGGTGCAGTGCCCATCATGAACTCATCACCATTGAAAACACGTGCGCTAAAACCAGGGGCAGACAAAAGGGTCTTCAGGCGGCTCTGTGAACGCGAAGCCCCTTGCGGCATCGGTGAAGTAGAGATGATTACAACCGGCTTATCCTTAAATGGGTGCACGCTGCTAGACAGCCATTCAAGCGCACTGCTCAAGGCACTTGTAACTGAGTGCTGCTGCTCAGGTGAACCAATCAAAACTAAGTCTGCATCTTCAACATTTTTAGCTAATGCGGAAACTTCCTCGGTCATTTCAGTATTTTCTTTATACATTGGCAAGCCCTTAACTGTAGCAGCCGTAAAATCATACCGATCAGCAAAATGTTTGCTAACAAAGTTAAGTAAAGCTTCATTAAACGAATTATTGGCATTTGAGCCAGTTAGTGCAAGGATTTTCATAAAAAACCTTCCTTTCAAATATTAATCTGAGTACATTATATCTTATAATATACTCGTTTACATAAACTTATGCCCCAAATTTAGGCATCATCAGATTGGGTAACATTGTCATTGTCTTCAAATAATTTTACTTCCTTATTAGGATTCAAATTATCATTAACCGCCGCGTCATGAATGGTTGCGCTTAAAACATTAATAATCTGTTTTTGACTAAAAGTAGCTATCTTATTAATAATTAAAGAAGCCATACCAACAGTTGTCACCCAATTAGCCACCACAATGTTTTGAATTTTTTCATCATCGTATTCAGCATCTGGAAATTGCTCCTTAAACTTTTCCGCACCCAAACTTCTTAAGGTATCGGAAATGATTTTGCTGCCAAATTTGCCATCAACGAACATGGCTTTAAATTGCTTAATATGTTTTTCTGCAAAATCAATATAGGCTAAATCTAAATCAATTAGCGGTTTTCCCGTAAATTCCTTTTTAAGCGTTTTGGTTTTCAACGTATTGGAAATGCGTCCAAGTACTTCATCGCGTAGTTCTGTCATGTTAGAAAATTCTAAGTATATTGGCTGGGTTGAAAAATTCCCCGCTTTAGCAATGCTACGTGCTGTCAAACTCTTAATTCCATTTTTAATTGCCATTCGATAGGCAATATCTAGGATCCTATTCTTACCAACTTCTTTTTTTCTTGCCATTTAACAGACCTCGACTAAAATTAACAATTGCCATTTTTATTATATTTATAATATATCTCTTGAATTACAAATTCAATAATTAAATAACGACTTTTTATTTTTACTTGAAATCCTTCAATTCTAATCATTCATTTTCAGAAATTCATCGTACTGAGTAGACACCATATCAATAACTGCTTCCTTGCTTAAACCCTGAGCTGCGCAAAAAGAAAAGAAAGAAGCAGATAAAATATAGCCACGTTCACGATCATCTGTTAAATTTTCTGAAAACTGCATATTTATTTGGCTATTTGTATAGTCCATTGATAATTCAATTGATTTGTTTTCCGGTTGCTTTGTCATTTTTTACCTCATTTAAAATAATTTGTAGTAGACTCTCATAATTTTTAAATTACAATTAATTATAATCCAAGAATAGACAGCATAAAACTAAAACTTGTGAAAAAGTAGTGCATATTTCATTTCAAATTTTAATCAGTAATTGTCATTTATAACATAAAAATTAATATCGTTAACAAAAATAATGAAGACAAGAACTCAATCTTTCTCCATTATCAATGGAAAATTTTTAAAATATTATTGATCGATTTTATTTAACGATTCTAACCCTTGTAGTGCTAGAGCCAGGCGCGAAAGATAACCATGCCAATTATTATCATCTCGGCCAGCAGTGTATTTTGCATCATAGATAATGAAAGAAACCGCTACATACCTAACAGGAATGCCGGCGTTTCTACAGATTCCAGGCCATTCTGTATCCGTCAGCAGTTCCGATGACTGCTGCAAGATTGTCTTGGCAGCTTTTTTGCCTAAAGCACAGCTGCCCGCGGTGATGTCCAGATTTTTAATCTTAAAGACTTGGCTTGCGGCTTCATTAGTGATTGCCTCCGTGCGCTGCCAAGTTTCTGGATAGGCAGCAAAGCTGGCAAAATCTCGCCCAACAATTAAAAATTCATTTGTTACGTCTAGCTGCCTAATAAAATTGGCAAAAACAGCTTTATCCTGCATAATTGCTACAACCACTTTGTCAAAATCACAATAAAAATAATTAGTGGTCGTTTTGGAATCCCCAAGTGCTAATCGCAAAGCTTTTCTTCTGGCATCGGCTGCGCCTTTTTTAGGAATAATCTGGTAAGTAAAAGCAGTTTTGCCAGCAAAAGCCTTGGCGATTTCGGGCGCTGTCACATCACTTATTGTCAGATAAATATGCACAAAAACGTCTGTAAGTTTTTGAATAATTTCGTCTAACTGCTTTGGAGCTATTTCTAATTTATTAATTGTTGAAAATAAAACTGACCGCATTTTGATCTGAACCCCATAACTAGGACAGATTATTAAACTTTATCTTAGGACTAGCCGTGTCTGGGAAAAAACTAGATACTAAAAGCAAAAATCCGTTAGAACCTTCAAGTTCTAGCGAATTTTTCATATACATTCTGTCCCAACCTTGATATCGTTAAATCACCACAATGCAAAAATAAAAAGGTTGACTTTGCATGTATCAAAATTATATCACAGGTCAAACTTCTTTGACACTCATAAAGTGTAACATAAAAGTTAGACATTTTTAAATTTACATTGTTGCTAATACACGATTTTGGTATTCTACTGGAGTCGTGTATTTTAATTTATTTGATCTTAAGTCGATTAATTGCTTCTCGCTTCATTAAGTTAAAGATTGTCTCACCTGGGGCATTGTCATGACAATTTCCTTTATCTTTACTTAATCAAGCCTAAATTCAAGTGTATAGATTCGGTGTCGATTTGAGGTCAAAGACCCCTTAGCTTTATCGTGATATGAGACTGTTAAATAAAGGTTATTAGTAGCGCTACTTCCAGCATCAGGATCAGCTACTTGTACACTTTCAAATTCAGAAATGTGATTAGATACATCCATATTTAAGCTAGAAAGATCAGCCATTTGCCACTGACTAGAATCTTTAACACCCCACGGTATTCTATAAATATATCTATAATGTTGAACAGGATTCCCTTTTTTAGGCGCAAGCTCACTAGAAATAAAAATATTTCCAGCTTTGTCAATATCATATCCCTGAACTGAATCAATAATTCCTCTAGCATTTGTTTCACTATTAGTTGTAAAACCTTCAACGACAAACGACGCTAAACAGGTTACCTCAGGGTCTGAAAGTTTTACAAGAGTTCCAGCAGGGCCATCAAGCCAACTATTAATCATAGGCAGATAATATAAAGTAAAATATCCTGTTCCTACTGTGTCAATAGTTGCAATAAGTAATTTTTGATAATCAGGGGACACGGCTGCTTCTGTCCTCATCATAGTTGCTAAATCTTCATAATTACAGCCATGCCCAGGAACTCCGTTTCGAGGTATATTCCAGCCGGCACTATCTAAGTTAGATAAACGGCTTAACTCAGTATGCTTCTTATAACTTCCAGCAGAATACTTTACTCTAGCAATTTGAATATCCCAATAAGTTGTATGAGGTCCATCATTATCATATATTGTATAGGCTCTTGGCTTAGTACCAACAAACCAATAGCCTGATTTGCCAGAAAACTCCCAAGTTTATGTATGCCCACCTGCAGTATTAGGATTACCTGCCAAATAAAGTTGCGGGCTATCTGTGATATTTCCAGTAGCCTTTGATCCTTTGTAAATAGCTGTATTAACTTGCTTATTCAGTAACTGTAAAGCATATATATTGCTGCCAGTAACATTTCCCTTTTGCACTACAACATTATGAGGTACTGTAATATTTTGATATGATTTAATTTTCAAATTCATTGGTATCATATTTTTTTAACTCTTTCTTTACTCTAAACATTATTTTTATTTTGATTTCGAAATCTATTATCATATTATCACTCGAACATGTGTTTTGCAAACACATGTTCACTTTAATAACAAACAAAAAGCACACAATACTGATATAGTATGGTACTTTAACTTATTTAATAACTTTTATTTTTCGGTTAACCTATTAGCAAGTTCATTCAACCTCTGAACTGCTTTTTCTAAACTCCATGTTGCCTGCTTAACAGCTGCAACTGATACCGTATTAGAATTTAAAGCTGTTGTCGCTTCACTTACGGCATTATCATATTGCTGTTTAGCGTAAATATCACCTTTAATGTACACTGGAGTATCTTTAAATAAACTATATTTGTTCAATGCCTTTGTTAGTTCTTCCTTGTCGGCTGCAGTAGCAGTTCTAATATCTGCTTGTGCTTCCTCAGCCGTATTTACTGGCTGCAATTTTATCCCATACATATAACTTGTTCCACTAGCTTTAAAAAAGCCTTGCGGTGCGGGATCAGTCAGCTTAGTTCGATAGAATAATTCTGCACGATGTTCACTCGGCACCCAAATATAAATAAGTTCATCAACATGATTTTCATGATCTTTGCCAATAAATTGGTATTCTCCAGGTATCTTATTTCCATTAATATCGTATAAATCAGAGTTAACATTAATATTTATTTGCGGATAGTTACTGTAAGGCAATAATGCTTGCCCAAATTTTAGTTTGAACCAACCATCAGCCACAAAATTATTTGTTCCCTTGATCCTATAAAAAGTTGTTGCCGAATTACCACCACTTGTTATTGTTTCAATTAAATCTTCATCGCTAGTCTCACGATCAAGAATAATTTTTTGCCCTTTTTTCAAATATTTACCAGTCAATTGGAGATATTGGTTAGTGATCGGTGCTTTGCCAATAGCCGTAGCGCTCCCAGAATTCTTATAAAGAGTTTGTTGCCCATTAATGCCGTCAACATTAGCAACTTTAATATAGGCGCCATGACCAACACTGTAATACTTTTTCCCTTCAATCGTTTTCCATGGTAAATAAAACCAATTCCACTTATCATCATGAAATGAATATTTATAGTTAGTCGGATCGGTTATCGGTTTAGCCTTATCAGCAAATTTAATAGGGGCTGTATTTTTTCTAAAGAAAGCTTTTTGTCCTTGATAGCTCCATAATCTTTGCCCTTTTTTATTATAAAGATAGGCATTATGAATTAGGCGTAATTTACCTTGCCCATTATTAACTGCTTTTGCTGCTACACTAGTTGCATTAACTGCAGCAATTGAAACAGCTGGCGTAATGGCTAAAATAGCAGCAGTTAGTTCAAATATAAATTTCCTATTTTTACTCATTAAAATCACCTCAAGATTGCTCTGATATTTATAACTAATTTTAATTGTAAAGATAGTCATTGTCTAATAAATTCTATTATCATAAATTTAGATGTCTCTTGTTTAAATAGGGTATGCTCTTTTACTCATCCATTGTTTCGTAATAAAATTAGTTTGTTAGCTGTTCAATAAATTAAAAATTAAATAGGCAGTAATTCACATTAGCGACATCTCACACCACCGTACATACGGTTCCACAAATTCTACACTCTTTGAATTGTCTCAAGCAGCCCGACTAGTGAAACTAGTTTCCGCTGCTTGAGACTTTTAGTTGTTATGGTTTATTAACAATGCCTTACTATGCACCGTGTGCCAATAACCTTTACGCGTGTTGGCAAAGGTCTTCGCTGGGCTCTTGCTCAACCTAATCTGACTAGAGCTTTCATTCTGGTGCCTATATTCTTCCATTGCTTCCAAATATATTGCCTAATACGACTACGCAGCCATTTATCTAGATTGATCAAGAAACCTTTTTAGCTTTCCAATGGAATAATGCTGTATCCAGCCACGCATTTTTCGCTTAATCCCTATCAAGATAACGTCAAGCTTAACTCCGTGGTTAGGCTCAGTTAACCTTTTCAATTCTTGCTTGATCCGCTGTTTAGATTTCTGATGTAGCCTAGGGTAAGCACCGTTCTTGTCTACTCCTAAGGTAAAACCTAAACTTCAACCTCAATGGTGAACCTACCTTTTGCAACAGTTTCGCGTAGTATTGGACTTTAGCTTGTTGGGCAGCCTTATCCACTATTACTGGCCTTGTAGCCAATTCTTGTTTATCGGTTCAACAGTTTGCCTTAGGCTTTAAAGAAATTCTTCCTTTTAAGTTACGAATTGTCAGAGTAGCAGTAGCTTAAAATACTTATGAGACTTTAATTACTAATTTGTCAAAAACTGATTTTACTACAGTTAATCTTAAAGGGCTGCTGTATCACCTTTGCTGGGGAATTGAAACTTCTTTTAGAGAGCTTAAATATAGTTTAGGACTAGCATATTTACATTCCCAAAGAATAGATCTAATCATGCAAGAAACTTATGTTATTAACGTTGTATAATTTTACTGCTCAATTGGTAAATAATACTGAATTGCCAGCTAAAAGTGCTTGTAAGCATGATTATCTAATTAATTTTACTAGAGCAAAGCAGATTTGTCGTAAATTTATTAGAAATAGCACAATCTCGGTGTCAAAACTACTTATTAAATATCTTTCGCCAATTAGACCTGGCAGAAAAGCACCACGAAAGCTACGAGCACATTATTTTAAAAGTTTTCTTTATCGAATCGCATAAAAATTCATAAAATTATGTTGGGCTTATTTAGTGTACCTTAAATTAATAAAAATGATAGCTACCTACTTGCTTTTAATCAGTATAGATTAAAAAGAGCTGCAACTTTAAAAAATTGCAGTTCTTAATGCTTAACTTAATGACATTGACCAATTTTTGGGTTCAGATCAAAACGTCAAAGAGAGCATTATTCGTTCTTCTATTTTTCTTTTGTCATTCTGCCATCCATCATTTCGTAGATGTGATCGGCATATTTTTCTAGACGTTTATCATGCGTAACCAGCAAAACAGCTTTGTTACGGTCTTTAGCTAAAAAACTGAATAACTGACCCACTTCATCAACATTTTTACTGTCAAGTGAAGCCGTCGGTTCATCGGCCAGCAATATTTCCGGATTGGCATAAAGTGCACGGGCGATTGCCACCCGCTGCTGCTGCCCGCCGGATAATTCACCCGGATATTTTTTCACCAAGTCAGCTATCCCCAGCTGTTTAAGCAGAGCCTGAAAATCCGTTTGGCTGATATTATTCTGTTTCTTGACCTTATCAACCAATTCAAATTGCTCTTGAACAGTTAAGAAGGGAACCAAATTATAGGCCTGCAAGACAAAGCCGATTTTATTCAGCCGTAGATTATTACTCTCCTTAGAAGACAAGGACGAAATATCTTGGCCATTAACCAAAACCTCACCCGAAGTTGGTTTTTGGAGGGACCCCGCAATCGTCAAAAAAGTACTCTTACCAGCGCCGGACGGTCCCATGATTAAAACCACCTCACCTTTATTTGCGGTGAAATTGACATCCTTCAGAGCCGCAACTTGTGCGGAACCCTTGCCATAAATCTTCTGGACATTTTTTAATTCAATTACTGCCATCCTATTCACCTATTGCCTTTGCTGGATCCACTTTCAAAATCGACCTAATCGGAATCAAGCTGCCGATAACCCCTGTTAAGAACATGCCGACCGTTCCGCTGATAATAATATTAGGAGTAAAACTCATCGGCACCGCTGCCGGCAATGCCAAGGCCGTCAGCCAGGTCGCAATCAAACCGATTGCTACGCCGACAATCACCAGAATTAGTGCCTGGCTGATTGTCGCGTTTACCAATGTCTTGCTCGGAATTCCTTGAGCCCGCATCACAGCAAAATTGTGCATCTTCTGCATTGTTAAAATGTACAGAAAAACGGCAATAATGATTAATGAGATGACAAACAGGAAACCAATCATTAACTCAAAGGTCATATTTTGTGCAGTATAACCCGGCAGCTTTTTGATAAAAGTGGCAATCGGATAAGTTTCCGCATTTTCATGGTTATAATTATAACTGCTTGACCGCGAAACAATTGCCGAAGCCTCCATATTGGGCATTTCCTGACGCAGTTTTTTCCAAGTAGCTAGTGAGCCATAAATAATCGGAGCAATATTGATCTTAGCATTCTTAACAAACCCAACAATCTCATACTTACCTTTAGTTCCGCTCAATTCCAGTTTATCGCCCAGTCTATAGCCCTTAACTTTAAAGTCCTGGTCAACCGTGACTTCAGAATTGGTCTTGGCCCTCCTGCCGCTGATTAATTCCTCTTTTTGATAAATAAATTGGTCGTGTTTAATACCTAAAAATTGGGCTGAAACTGACTGCCGCTTGCTATTTTTGGCAACAACCGCCGTTTGCCCCACCAGCGCCTCATTTTTACCAATTTGAGCATCCTTCAAATCCGTTTTATTCAAAATCGATTGGTTCATGCTCACATTTGAATTTTTGTTCAGTACAACATTTTGTGCACCCCACGAATTCAATGCCTGCGTATTTTCACTTGCCAAACCAACGGCTAACGATGACAAAATAAAAATCAGGTAACTGATTAAAAAAATCATCAAAATAATTAGACCGTAGCGCAACTTTTCACGCTTGATTTCTTTTATTGCTAAAAACATTAACGCTTCCCCTTTTTAAAATCATTAGGCTCTCCTTAAAGCGCGCTAAATCATTGTCCTTATTTTTCGGATCTGTAAAAACCAACCTGATTACATCATGGCTCAAAACCATTGCTGTCCAGATTTCTGCTGATAAATGGTGCAGCTTAGCCAAATTTTTATATGCATGCGGCAGTACACTCTCATTATAAAGAATGTGCATTCTGATTAGCGGCGCATACTCACTATGCTCAGTCTGATCAAGAAAGTTTACCACCTGCTCATAAAAGATTTCCGGCTGAAAGGTATCGGTGATTTTTACATCAGTATGTATTTTACTGAGTGCTATCCTATAAAGGTAACGATATGCATCAATAAGGTCAATGAAGTATTTATAAAAAGCACCACGAGCAATTCCCGCATCTCTGACGATGTGCGCAACCTCAGCGTCCTTAAGCGGGTATTGACTGAATTCTTTCAGCAGAGCAGCGGTTACGCGCTGCCTTTTTTTCTCCGGTAAATTTATAAAAGTTTGTTTGACCATTTTACATTCGCTCCTTTCGGTGACAGAACGTCACTTTGCAAAATATTACTCTTCAAGTGACGCAGTGTCAATTTTTATGCAATTGTATAAGCTACTCATACGATTAGACATTTTTATTATTAAAAAATATTTTTTAATAATTTTTACATATTCACTAAAAAAGTATTTGACAAGGTTTGAAATTAGTTTTATCATCAGCATTAAATAAAGATGATAAAATTAAAAAGCAACGATAAAGTAAGTAAACACGAGTTTTTGCTTAGCGAACCTGGTTTGGTGCAAGCAGGTGCAAAGGCTGGTTGTTGAATATCACTTTTAAGCTGCAAGCTGAAAAATAGTAAGCATTGCCGGCATGCACCCGTTATCCTCGCAGCAAATCGCAAGTTAATTGCTGTTTGTGAAAAGAGGCTTTTTTATAAAAGCAAAAAACAGGTGGTACAGCGCCGATCGCACCCTTATTTAAGATTAATTCTTAAATAGGGGCGCTTTTTTATTATCAAAAAATAAAAAGGAGAACAGAAAAATGACAACAGGAAGCAAAATTTTAACTTTAGACAATGGATTTCACTTATTTACCCGGACTGTGGGAGAAGGCGATATCAAATTATTATGCGTGCACGGCGGCCCCGGCAGTAATCACGAGGAATTTGAAAATTTTGGCGAAGAATTAGCCAATTATCACGTTCAGGTCTCCATGTATGACCAATTAGGATCTTTTTATTCCGACCAGCCGGACTTCTCTGATCCCGCTAACAAAAAGTACCTCACAATTGATTACTACTTATCCGAATTAGAAGAAGTACGGCAAAAGTTGGGACTCGACAATTTTTACCTATTGGGCCATTCGTGGGGCGGTTTATTGGCACAAGAATATGCCTTGAAATACGGCAGCCATCTCAAAGGATTGATTATCATGAGCATGGTCGACAACATTCCCGAATATATCACCAATATCAACCGTCTGCGCGACGAGATGTTTTCCAAATTCGAAGTTGATTACATGAAAGAAGTTGAAGAGCAGGAACGGTTCGACGATCCCAAATACAACGAACTGGTCGTTAAACTTTATAAAGTTTATGTTATGCGTCACCCCGAAAATTCAGGCCGTCATACTGTTTCAACCAATGCCACCCCTGTCTACAACTACTTCCAGGGCAACAATGAGTTTGTCATGACAGGCATCCTAAAAGATTGGGACCGCCGCGCGGACACGCACAAGATTACCAACAAGACCCTTTTAACTTTTGGTGATCACGATACTATGCCGCTAGATGCAGCTGAACGGATGCACAAAGAAATCAAGCATTCACGCTTTGTCTTAACACCAGATGGCGGGCACTGCCACAGCGTTGATAATCCTCAGGCCTTTTTCCAAACCCTAGGCGAATTTTTAACTGATGTTCAAACTGGACGATTTTAAGGAGAAATTACATTATGAAACATAAATTATTCTTGCCGTTAGTTTCCAGCCTAGCACTGGTTTTTCTAGCTGGTTGCGGCAGTAATCAAAGCAAAACAACCAGCAGCAATAACGCAGGTCAGCACATCACATTAATGCAAACCAGTGACCTATTGTCCTTAGATGTTTCTGAACATGCCGATTTAACCACCTGGAACACACTGGAAAATTCAATGGAAGGCTTATACAAGTCAGACGGCAAAAATCAACCAGCGCCAGCAATGGCAACAAAAGTGGTTAAGCCGACCCACAATGGGCTTACTTATACCTTTCATTTACGTAAAAACGCGAAGTGGAGCGATGGCGAAAGCGTGACTGCACAAGATTTCGTTACATCTTGGCGGCGGTCCGTTTCACCCGATTCCAAGTCAGGCTATAACTACATTTTCTCCGGAATCGAAAACGCCAATGATATCACCAGCGGAAAAAAGCCAGTAAGCCAATTAGGTGTCAAAGCTCTAGATGCAAACACGCTTCAAGTTCAACTGGAACACCCAATGCCGTATTTCAACAAAATGATGGTCATGCCCGCCTTCTTCCCAGAGAACCGAACTGCACTAAAGAAGTTCAAGTCCCGTTTTGGCACCAAATCGCAATATTTTTATTACAACGGGCCGTTTAAAGTTACACAGTGGGATGGCACCAATGACAGCTGGGTCTTGAAGCCCAATAAGTATTATTACGCCAAAAAGCAGATTCACCTAGCTTCCCTGAAGTATCTGGTCGTTAAGGATGCAAACACGGCGCACGAATTATTTGAGCAGAATAAATTGGACGATGCAACGATCACTGGCGTAACCGCCAAAGAACTGCAGGGTGCCAAAAACTTGGTTCATGAACGTAAAGCCGGCAACTATTATCTGCGGGTCAACCTGCGCGGTGGTCGACCATTAACAAACAACAAAATGCGCCAGGCAATCAACCTATTATTAGACCGCAAAGCATTAACCAAAAACATCTTGGCCGATGGTTCCCTGCCCGCTTATACTTACACTTCCAAAGACCTAGCCGTCGATCCAACCACTAAGAAAGATTTTGCCACCGAAACAATGCCTAAAGAAATTTACAATGTTGCTAAGGCAAAGAAGCTTTGGCGAAGTGGATGTGCTGAAAGCCACCTAACCAAAACGGTTAACCTAGAAATTCTAGGCGATGACCAAACAATTACCAAAAACGTTGCTCAATTCCTGCAAGATGCCTTGGAAAAGAACCTGCCTAAAGTTAAAGTGACCATCCGCAATGTTCCCGAAAAAACAAGTTCCAGCGAATCCCATGCCGGCAAGTTTGACCTCGGACAGACACTGTGGCTGGCAGACTTCTCTGACCCTATCAGTTTCATGGGTATTTTAACTAGCACTAATCCCCAAAATTACGGTCAATATAAGGACAAGGAATTCGATGAAGAATACCAAGCAGCCAGTTTGACCAGCTCCTCTAAGGTTTATTGGCAAAAGATGCGGCAATTGCAACAGCATTTAAACCAAACAATGCCGGTAATTCCGCTTTACCAAATGGTCGAAAGCCACTTAGTCAATCCTAAATTAAAAGGCGTGCTGCGGCATCCAGTCGGTGAGGATGATTACACACGCGCCTATTTGAAATAATTTTAAAATATTCTCTAACTAAAACAGATGAAGAAAAATTTTTACCTGTTTTTTAGGCTGAATGTCAAATTAATACTTGACATGCTATAAGAAATTCTGTTGATGAGAAATAAGGCAATTGCGCTTAAAGTATTTTCTTTATCTCAAAAACTAGAAAAGTCTATCATTACAAGTTTTTAACAACTTACAATGATAGACTTTTTCATATATTAACTTAAAAATATTTTCTTTACTTCTTAGCTTTCTGATAAGCCACAGCGATTTCATTGACCAATTCTTGATCATCTTTTAGACCTGTCGTGGCAACAATCACCTGATTTAGGTCCTTATCCCGCAGCATCTCCTGCAATTTCTGACTCTCGCTGTCACTTGGCTCATCAAACAAATAAATCCTGCCGACAGTTTCAACCAAAGCACTGTAATCAAGGTCGCGTTCTTTCAGCTCCCTGATCGGCCGGATGAACCGTTCATCGTAGCCAAGCTTGCGGATTGGTGTCCTGCCCACCCGAGCAATGTCATCCGAAATATACGGATTCTGAAATCTGTGCAGAATCTTTTCGTGGTAATCTTCCAGGCTCTTTTCCGTAAAGATTTCGTGCCACTTACTGAAAAGAAGCGCCCGTGTTTCACTCAAGACCTTTTTAACCTGCGTCAAAACCTGCGGATCCTTAATCGCATCCCCAATTGTTTTGTAACCTAGGTTCTTGCCGGTATAGGCAACCGTGGCGTGCCCAGTATTGACAGAAAACAATTTTCTTTCAATATACGGTTCCAAATCTTCCGCATAAGCAACACCTTTAAGCATGATCGCTTGATTTTTCATCTGGCTCTTGTCAATGACCCATTCCTTGAAATCTTCAACCGAAACAAAGAGCGGATCATCATGATGCTGAATCGGCACAATCCGGCCAACAGCGGCATTCGGGAAACCAATATACTGGTCAACTTTAGGTTTGATTTCTTCATCTAAATGACTGTAGACATCTTCCTTTAAGTGCTGCGAGCCGCCGATCATGTTCTCACACGCAATCACATCCAGCAGTTGTGATCATGTCGGTTGTTTTAATCGCGTTGATCACCTTTTCCGGCTCCTTGCCGTTATTAATCCCGTCAACGTTCGTCACGTGGATCTGCTTCTTGCCCGGCGCCGCTAACTCAATCTCATATTCACCGCGCTTATTCAGCTCGCCAATAATGGTCTCATTGACATCAACGAAGCCAACACCGAAGAAGCAATAATTTTTTGATTCAGATGCAATTGCAGCAATGGTTTAACAACACTCTAACAATTGATTTTTTAAATATTTTTAAATATAACAAAGATTTAGCAAGCAAATATTCTCTTGTTTTATCGACAGAAACTAAATTCGTTCAACAACATCCGAATGTCATCTTAATAGACTTATTTCCAACAGAAAACGATCGTCTTAAAATTAAGAGCGCTTTAACTAAAAATGTAAAAGCAGAAGAAATTTTAAACTTTTTTGATCCAAGTCTATTCTTCTGTGGTAATGTAAAAAACAAAGATGAGCTCTTAAAAATTTTATGCGCAAAAGTAGAAAAAATTTGTCCAACAAATAATCAATTAATTAAGTCTGTTCTTATACATGAAAAAAAGTTGATTCTTATTTTGGAAATCAATTTGCTATGCCACACCCTGATGAACAATTAACTAAAAAAAGTTATATTTGCGTAGGTATACCAAAAAAGGCAATAGTATGGAACGAAAACGAAAAAATCAAAATAGTATTTTTAATATGTATCAATAAAGACAATTCGACACAAAAGGCTTTAAAAATTTGGCAATATCTTTCGTATCTTATTAAAGACCAGTCACAAGTAAATAAAATTCTAAAAGATTCAACTTACGAAAGTTTCATGAAATCAATTATCAATTTCTATAAAAATGTTGATAATTAAAATACAAAAGGCAACTTAAAACAAATAGCCTTAACAGAAATTTTCCTTCTGCTAGGGCTATTTTTTTCAGTTAAATTCTATTTACATTATTCAAGCAGCTAAAGTTTACGCGCTATCTTGTAACTTAACTCTTATTAAATTGTTCATTAACCCAAGTTGCAAATAAACTAGGCCAAATCTGAACCTCAGAATTAATATCTATTTTGTCATGACTAGTTTCAGAGGTAGCTAAGCTAATGCCATGACGACCAGTAGAAAATATATGTAATGCAAATGGTATACCATGCTGACTCAAGGCTTGAGCAAAAAGCAGACTATTTTCAACAGGTACTTGTGCATCAGATACTGTGTGCCACAAAAAAGTTGGTGGTACAGCAGAATTCACTTGTTTTTCCAAGGAAACCTTTTCCTTATACTTATCATAATTATCTCCAAGCAATGTTCGAAAAGATTTAGAATGTGCATAGCGTCCACTACTTAGCACGGGATAGCCTAACATTAAGCCACTAGGCTTCCATGCGTCTGCATTACCTTTCAATTCCGCTTGTAAAAAATGATTTTTCCAAAAAACTCCTAAGCTTGCAGCCAAATGACCGCCAGCTGAAAATCCAGCAACAATAATTTTATTAGGATCTATCATCCAATTTACACAATTATCTCTAACTGTTTTAACTGATGCAGCTAATTCATACAAAGATTGCGGAAAAGCGCCACGCGTAACAGTATATCTTAATATAAAAGCATGAAACCCTAAACTATTCATTTTAATCGCTACAGCTTCGGTCTCTCTCTCAGTGATATAACGATAACTTCCACCAGGACAAATTAAGATCGCAGGTCTTTTACGCGAATTATCAATTTCAGAAAAATTTTCTAAAATATAAGTGGTCAAAGTTGCGCCATTTCCTCTATTACCAATAGTAATTGGTATAGTTTTATGTATCATGATTTATCATATCCTTTTAAGTGGCAAGGATTTTAAATATTGAAATAAGCTTTTGTCCCAAAAGTCCCAATCATGATTGCCATCACTCTCCAAATATTTATACTGAATCTTTGGATAAGATTGGACAACCTGTCTAAATTTCTGATTAAAATTAGTGATGGGATCTTGTTTCCCGCAGAATTGATATAACTTAGGTAAATCTTGCTGCGATTTTTCTTTTATTAAACCTGCTAAATCATTAATCGAATCTTTTAAATTTAAATCCTCACCCATAGCTGCTTGTCCGATATTGCGAAATGAAGCTATATTTTTGTGATTTAGCTTATGTAAAACCATCTCATCAGAAGCTTGAAAATAATCTTGCAGATCTAACACACCTGAAAAGCTGGCAGCATTACTAAACTTTTCGGGATAATTAAGTGCCCATTTAAATGCACCAAATCCTCCCATTGATAGCCCAGCAACAAAATGATCCACACGATCTTTAGATATTGGAAATAAGCGGTTAATGACATGCGGAAGTTCTTCAGTTAAGAAGTCCCAATACCTTTCTCCATAAACCATATTAGAATAAAAGCTTTTTTCAAATTGGGCACTAACGACGATTAACTTATAGGGTTTTACCCATTGTTCAACATTACTGCGACGTATCCACTTTGTATGATCGTCTCCAACACCGTGAAGCAAATACAAAATTTGAAAATTATCCCATTCTGACAATTTAGCTGGTTCTGGCGTTATCGCATATAAAGAAGTAGATTTATCTAAAACACCTGATTTAAAATCAACATGAATTAAAGCCATTTTCTCTCCTAACTTAAAATTCCAAAGCCACCTAAAACTAAACAAATAACAATTAATAGTAACATTACCCTAGTAATATTTTTATCAACTTTATCTAAATAGAAATAAACACTGACAACAACTATTAATGGCAAAATCCCAGGAGCAATTGCATCTAAAATGTTTTTCTGTACAGCTAATGTTTTAACACCTGTAACAATTTTAAGAGGAGTTGTCACTTTAACATATGATGCAGCTAAGCCACCCATCATAAATAGACCCATAACACTGGCCCCATTAATCAACTTATTAACAGCGCCGCCAGATAATACCTTTTCAACTGAAGCCATCCCGGATTTATAACCTAAGTGGAATAAAAAGTAGCTTTCAATCAATGTAACTACCATAAAAATCAGCACCGGTAAAATACCGGCAATACCATTTCCTTGCTTAGCTACAGGGATAAATAAACTAAAAATTATTGGTAGCCACATTCCCCAATCAATTGTGTCACCAACACCTGCTAAGGCTCCCATCAATCCAGTTTTTGTACCAATAATCGCCTCATCAGGAACCTCAAGTCCCCTAGATTTTTGTTCTTCCATTGCAAGTGTAATTCCAGGAATCAATGCACCCCAATTAGCACTAGTATTAAAGAACTGCATATGTATTTTCAGAGAAGAAATAAAATCTTCTTTTTTAGTATATAGTTTTTTCAATGCGGGCATTAAAGATAGTCCAAACGAAACACCTTGCATACGTTCAAAGGAATGGTTCGTTTCTGCAAAAAGCCACCATAAAAGCCAAGACTTATTTAGATCTCCCTTTGTTAAGACACTTTTTTCTTTATTAGTTGAAGTTTGATTTTCCATATTATTTATTCCTCCTTTGTCTTCGATGTAAATGTTATATGCAGATATGCTAAGAATAAACCTATCAAAGCAATTTCAAGAGTAGGTATTTGCGTGTATTGAACCAAGAAGAAAGCTGCCAAAAAATACGGAAGCAATTTTTTCTTGCCAATTTGTTGAACAATGACAGCAAAACCAACTGCTGGCAAAACAGCACCAGATAAATTCAATCCATTCAAAACAGCTTGCGGAATTAGATTTATTAAGTGCCCAATTTGTGTGGCACCAAAGTAAAGAATTATTGCCATTGGAACAGCATACAATACCAATTTAAACAAAGTCGGATACACAACCGCAGTCAAATAGACTCCCCTTGTATCTCCCTTATCTACACTTTTATCAGTCCAGTTTGCCAAAAAGCCGTTAATAATATATTCGATATTATTAATTTGCGTACCTAATAATCCGATAGGAACAGCTAAAGCAACCGCAGCATTGATATTAGTCTTAGCTACTACAGCAATAGAGCAAGAGACTAAAGCAGCAATTGTCGGGTCTGCAGGTGCAGCGCCACCAGGCACTAACATTCCCAAATAAATCAACTGTAGAGCAGCACCTACTTTCATAGCAGTAGGAATATCACCTAAAACTATCCCAACCCAAAGAGCAGCAGGCAGTGGCGAATAGATAGTAGTAACACCAAAGGTATAGCCGAATCTACATCCGCGGAACCAATAAAACAATCCAATTAACACTGCTTGCAAAATAGTCATATGAATGGCCATAAAATAATCCCTCCTATTATATTAAATTCTTAAAATTTTTCTTAACAATTACAGATAAATCTGCTTCTTTCTCATCCGGTACACGTTGGAAAAATATCGCAACATTGTTTTTTTGAATTTCTAACAGGTCTTTTGCCTCTTCTTCGGATAAAGCAATGCTTTGATAAACCAGTTTTCTATCTGCATTTGAGCCGATACCGCCGATTTGAATCCTTTCAACTGAAAAACCTAAGTCAAATACTTTCTTTAGATTTTTAATAGTTTTAAATAGAACTAGTAATGGTGTATCACCAAAAGTATTTGCGTTAATCTCATCAACAAACTTTTCAGAAGAATAGGTTGCAACATCAATTCCTTTAGGTGCAGCAAGTTTAAAAACATTACTTAAATAAGAATTGGTGGCCAAATAATCATCAACAATAATAATTTTTTCAGCACCGGATTCATGAATCCATTTTGTCACCACCTGTCCATGAACTAATCGGTCATCTACTCTCAACAAAGATATATTTGCCATATTTAGAACCCCCCTTAATAATTAATAAAATTCATTACACCTAGCTTTTAGCAAAAAGTATGCCAATCTTTTAAGATTAAGCGATTTCACAATATTAAAAAATATTTACACCTACTGTATTAAAAGTGTATCAATCCAAGTTGCGAATTAAATTAAATTTGATACAATCTATTTTGAAAACGGTCACTATAAATATATATAATTAAATAAGGAGACAGCATGAACTTTTCTAGAAAAGATCGGATAAACATATTTATTGAAGAAAAAACTAAAAGTCTTCTTGAAAATATTCAGCAAACACAAGAAATTGGTATCAGCACAAATTATATTGCTGAAAAATTGAAAATAACCCGGTCAAACGTCAGCAAAGAATTAAACATCCTTTTCCGCGAACAAAAAGTACTCAAAATCAGCGGCAAACCAGTTTTATATCTGTCATTAAAGCCACTGCATGCGAAAATACCCGTGCAGAAAGAATATATTTTTTCTAAAGAGCAAATCAAACAAATGCTTGCTCATCCCAGCAGCCAAACACCTAGCAACGATATTTTTGATTCTTTGATTGGTTCTCAGGGCAGCCTCGAAAAAATTGTCGAACAGCTGAAATCGGCCATTCTTTACCCGCCGCACGGAATGAACATTATCCTGTCAGGCTCAACCGGCGTTGGAAAAACCACAATGGTCAATTATCTTTATAATTACGCCGTAACAGAAGGAACTCTGGCTAAGAATGCACCCTTAATTTCATTTGATTGTGCCGATTATGTTGATAATCCCCAATTACTGATGTCGCTTCTCTTTGGTTATGAAAAAGGAGCTTTCACCGATGCATCATCGACACAAGAGGGTCTAGTCAAAAAAGCCGAAAATGGTATCTTATTTCTTGATGAAGTTCACCGGCTACCGCCGCAAGCGCAGGAAATGCTTTTTCAGGTGATGGACAATCACGTCTTTCGCCGCTTAGGCCAAGTTGAAACAAACTCAATCGGCCCAATTATGTTTATTATGGCTACGACCGAAGACATCAAATCTAATTTATTGCGTACCTTCATTCGGCGGATCCCTGTTTCTGTCACCTTGCCTGATGTTGACGATCGTTTTCCTTCGGAAAAACTCGACTACATTTATCTTTTTCTTAAAGAAGAATCACACCAGCTTAAACAGCAGATCTTAGTTGACAAAGAGGTCATTTCTGCACTGTTAATTCATAAAGTGCCTAATAATCTTGGACAACTAAAAGTAGAAATCAAATTGGCTTGTGCGCGGGCATTTATGAAAAACCGCCGCAAGAGCTTGCAACCTCTGCCTTTAACTTTTAATGATCTGTCGGAACAAACAATCAAAGCCTATTTTGAAGAAAAAAATACGTCTGATATGCTAGTGCAGGATTTGATTTCTCGTTTACCAAAAATTACTAAAATTGATTATCAAGAAAATGATACATTTGATATTAATTCATTAACTGACAAAGCAATCAAGTCATTCGCTGAGCCGCAGTGGTTTAAAGGTACCAACAAAAATAACGGTTTAAAAGAGGCTTATCAGGAAGCCAGTAGTTTTTATCACCAAATTAATACCTTTGATGAACTTGACCATTCACAGGTAATTACCAAAATTATTGATTATAACGTTTATCTGGCAATTAAGACCACACTAACAGAATTACAAGTCAGTCTTGATAAAAATACGGTCCTAGGTTTGATGCTGCATATCAATACTCTACGGAACAAAATGTTTTCCAAACAGGTGCCGCATTATTCTAAAGATAATTCCACGCAAAAAAAATACCCGCAGGAATACAAACTAGCTATGGCAATTCGCAAACGATTAAACCAACTGCTAGATTTTTATATTCCTGAGGGGGAATTGATTTTCTTAACCATGCTCCTACACATGTCAAAAGAAGATACACATAACAGCATCGGTATTTTGGCATTATCACACGGAATCAATACCGCTTCCAGTATGTGCAACGTAGTAAATTCATTTCTTAACACTTCCCATGCCGTCGGAATTGACCTGCCCTTAGATAAAAGTACAGACAAAATTTTTAAACAAGTGCTTTCTACCATCGACAAGCTTGATCAAGGAGCTGGTGTCTTAATTCTCTCTGACATGGGATCATTATCGTTATTTGCCAATTTAATTCAAGAAAAAACCCATCATCAGGTGATGAATATCTCTCCGATTAGCACACCGATGCTGCTGGAAGCAACCAGAAAGTCAATGCTGCCAAACGCTAACCTTCAAGAACTGACTGATTCACTCGAAAAAGATTTCACAGTAGAACAAGAACCACAAGCAGTTCCGTCTTTTTCTGACCGGCGGATGATTGAATCGCTTGAACAATTTTTGTTGTTTCTTGATCCTAAAAAAGTTGTTGCCTTATTGCAAAAAGTTTTACATGAAATTCTTGCAGCCCAAAATGATCTGGAGGATAGCAATGAATTACAAATTAAATTTATTTTTCATTGTTCCAGCATGATTGAACGCGTAATAATTAAAGATCCGCTGCCTTACAAACACATCAAAGAATTGAAAGCGGCTGACGCAAAACTGTTCTCAGATATTCGCCAAGCATTCAAATTAGTTGAAAATACCTACTTTATTTCAATTCCAGATGCAGAACTAGCCTATGTCGTGGAAATCTTTGACACACATTTTTCCTTAAATCATTAGATACACTTTTTTTGGCACATTTTTTGCTACTAACACAGTAGAAAAGAAAACTAAGAAAGGAACAAACAACATTGATTAATTTAATTATTGTTACACATGGTAAATTATCTAAGGGCTTAGTTAGTGCAGCACAAGTGATCGTTGGCAAAACAGAAAATATCACAGTACATTCGTTAAATCCCGGCGATAATATTACTGATTTTGAAAAGCAAGTTAAAAACTCCATTATCCAAAAAATGAAAGAAGGGAATGTCTTAGTATTAACAGATATTCCCGGAGGAAGTCCCACCAATGTCAGCATAGCGGCGATGCAAGATTTAGATTTTGAATGTTTAACGGGAACCAATCTAGGAATGCTGCTTGAAGCTATCACAGCCAGAAGTTCGGCCACTGACTTTAAGAAATATGTTGAACAAGTGATGGACGCTGGCACAGCAAGCATTCACAATCTTAAAAAAGAACTGCAATAATATTATTAAGGAGGAAAATAGAATGAGAGCAGTACATTTTGGTGCCGGAAATATCGGCCGCGGCTTTATTGGCGAAACGCTGAATGATAACGGCTTCGGCGTTGACTTCGTTGATGTCAATGAGACGATTATTGGCGAGCTGAATAAGCGCGGTGAATATGAGATTGAGTTAGCGGCCCCGGGCAAGAAGCGGATCCACGTGACGGATGTTGACGGGATTAATAACGGCAAGGAGCCGGAAAAGGTGATCGACGCGATTAAAACAACCGACATGATCACAACCGCGATCGGCCCGAAGATTTTACCGATAATTGCCCCGCTGATTGCTCAAGGCTTGACCGCGCGAATTAAGGCCGGTAATACACAGCCGCTGGACGTGATTGCGTGTGAGAACATGATTGGCGGCTCGCAGCACTTGAAGGAAGATGTCTACAGTCATTTAGATGAGGCAATCAAACCTCAAGTTGACCAGTATATTGGCTTCCCGAATGCCGCTGTTGACCGGATTGTGCCGATTCAGCATCATGATGATCCGCTCTTTGTTTCGGTTGAAGATTTCAAGGAATGGGTCATTGACAAGAGCCAGATGAAGAACCAGGCGATCACGCTTAAGGGCGTTGACTATGCGGAAGATTTGGAACCGTATATTGAAAGAAAATTGTTTTCTGTCAATACCGGGCACGCCACGGTTGCCTATACCGGCAAGAGCCTGGGCTACGAAACAATTGGGGATGCGATTAATGATCCGCAGGTTTTGACGCAGGTTAAAAAGGTCTTGGGTGAAACACGGACGCTTCTTTTCAGCAAATGGCACGAAATCTTTACCGAAAAGAGCCTGGAAAATTACCACGAAAAGATTCTGCACAGATTTCAGAATCCGTATATTTCGGATGACATTGCTCGAGTGGGCAGAACGCCAATCCGCAAGCTTGGCTATGATGAACGGTTCATCCGGCCGATCAGGGAACTGAAGGAACGCGGCCTTGATTACAGTGCTCTAGTTGAAACGGTCGGCAGGATTTACTTGTTTGATGAGCCGGGCGACAGCGAGAGCCAGAAATTGCAGGAAATGCTGCGGGATGATGACCTTAAGCAGGTGATTGTTGCCACAACAGGTCTAAGGAATGATCAAGAATTGGTCAATGAAATCGCTGCGGCCTATCAGAAAGCTAAGAAGTAGGGAAACATTTTCTACAAATTGCTAAACTTTAAAAAATATGAATTCCTAAAAATTACCTTTTTTTAAAGTTTTTATTTCCAGATTTAATAAGATTATCTGTTATAAGTTAAATATTTACCAACTTTTGTTAAATAAAATAACGATAATACATAATTCTTGTTTAAATCATAATTACAAGCTTATCAGCATATTCAATTATACTCAAGGCGCAGTATCAACGATTATTTACTAAATATTATTTCCATAACATTTTCGAACAAATCTTAATTTTTGTTAAAAAATCTATCTTCATTTGGTTATCAAATTTCCAACCACGTATAATTAATTGGGTAAGCGTATACAAAAATTAATAATGAAAGGATCGTTTATATATGAATTTACCAATAAATAAGAATTATGATGTTGTTGTAATTGGGGCTGGTTTATCAGGCTTAATCACAGCTTATCAAAGTGCCAAAAATGGTTTATCGACTCTTGTACTAGAAAAAGGAAGAAATTTAGGTGGGAGCGGCAATTATGTCGAAGGCTTATTTGCTGTAGGATCTTCTTTTCAGCAAGAAAAAGGAATCAAATTAACTAAAGAAGATATTTTAAGTGAAGAATTAGAATACTCACACTATGAAGCGGATACAAGAACTTGGGAAAAGTATATTGATCAAAGTGCTGAAATAATTGATTGGCTACAAAAAGATTTACACGTTAAATTTACTGAAGTTACCAAACTAGGATCAGGATTTGTAACCTGGCATCTCTTAGAAGGTCAAGGCCAAAAGCAAATTCACGATAATATAGTTCCCAGCGTTAAAAAAGCTGGTGCAGAAATTATCAGTTCAGTTTCTGCACAAAAGCTATTAAAAGATGATAATGGTGCTATTAACGGAGTTATTATCAAAAATGAAGCAGATCAAAGCGAGGTAACGCTCAAAACTCGTGCTGTAATTATTGCTACTGGTGGTTTTCTAAATAATAGTGAAATGCTTGAAGCAGAAACAAACCGTAATGCAGATAAAATTATCCCAATTAATTCTGGTAAGAATACAGGCGATGGAGCTAAATTAGCTTGGAACGCCGGTGCGCAAAAAGAATTAAAGGGAACTTTAATGGCATTTAATGGATACATTAATGACCCAACTACTCCTTCATACAAATATTGGTATTCTCAAATGAATACTGCAGCTGCTCTTCAATCATTATTATGGGTAAACGAAAGTGGCGAGCGCTTTGTCAATGAAGAAGTCAGTGATAACTTTGCCCAATCTGGTAATGCTCTACTAGCTCAAAATAAAGTCTACAGTATATTAGATCAAGGTGCTGTAGATTATCTTAACAATGTCGGTATGTATAAAATTATCGAAATTTATTACGAAGACAAGAATAAACCAATGGCTGATTTGCAAAATCAAATCGATGAATCACTTGAAAAAAAGTTGCCATTTATTACTAAAGCAAATACAATTGACGAATTAGCTAAAAAACTCAACTTATCTAACTTAAATCAAACTATTGATCGTTATAATTTCTTAGCCAAAAAGGGAATCGATGACGATTTCGGAAAACAATCAACATTCATGGTTCCTGTCGAAAAGGGTCCATTCTATGCCTTTCACTTAGGTGTTGGTGCATTTACAACTTTAGGCGGTTTAAAAGTTGACTTGTCTAATCGAGTTCTTAAAGCAAGCGGTGACCCAATCTCCGGTTTATATGCCGTTGGTGTCGATGCAGCTGGTAATTTAGTAGGTGATACCTATGGACCAAATGTTTGTGGTTCAGCCGCTGGTTATTGTGCCTATTCTGGAAGAAATGCAGCTAATGCTGTAACTAAATATCTTACAAATAAATAAGATCAACCTGGTTGAAAATAATTAACACAGGTTAATATAAACCCCCGAAATTAGGAAAACTAACTTCGGGGGTTTATTATGGTTAAATTATTTCACTTTTGAAAGAATTACGATTCATAAATTTAATCGTTGATTTTCTATTTTCCATTCTTCCGCTCAGCTCTGGACAGCCAAAACATTAAAAGCGGCAATACAATAAAGCCAAAGATCATTATCATAATTGCATACCAGTTAATGCCAACAACTTGACCATTAACGACTACACCAAATTGTACCTTCCAGTTATATTCGATTAATAGGAAAATAACCAGAATAATCGACAAGATTGGCATCACCACATCAGTCCAAACATTCTTTGGTGCACTCAGCACTTTTTCCCTGTTGGTCCCGCGATAAAACTTGATTACTGCCAGCGGCACAACGATAAAGCCCAAGAATCTGACCATGGCACTTAATGTAATCAAGTTTGTCATATCATATTGAAAGGCCATCGGAATTAAAATTGCCAGTCCAACCGAGATAAAGAAAGTCCGAATCGGAAAGTTGTTTTTTGTACGCTTGGTCAAAGCTTTTGACATCTGATTTTCTTTGGCCATTGCTTCCAAAATCCGCGGTGCATTAAAGCTGGAAGCAATATTAATCCCCAGCATCGAAATAAGCGCACCAACTAGGATAACATCGCGTAAAATTTCATTTTTAAAAATTGCCGCAATTGCGACCACCTGCTTCGTCGTCATCAATGCCCGCGGGTCAAGCATCATCGCTACCGCAATCACACCCATATAGATCGCCGCAATGATCAAGATTGCTAGCGGAATTGCTTTTGGCAGATTCTTTTCCGGCCTATCCATATCACCGGAACCAGAGGCAACAGATTCAAAACCCGTGAAAGCATAAAAAGCTGAAACAATGGCCATGACAAAACCGGTTGTGGTCAAAGTCGGAACAATTTTTTGCCCATTCTGCGTCATTTGGTCAACCGCATTTAAATTATGCGAAGCTCCAGTTGTGATTAATAAGACAACACCGGCAACAATGATTAGGATTAATGCTGCCAACTTACCAATTGTTGCCAAGTTCATGACATACTTGACAACTTTTTGACCAAATAAATTAATAATTGTGATGAGCAACATTAGGACAATGAAACCAACTGTGACACTGACGATATTATTCGGATCACCGCCAAAGATTGAGATGGTTGATTTAATTACACCGACAGCCATCACGCCCCAGGCAACACTTGCCGAGAAGTAGCGCAAAACGCCCATGTAAAACCCGACATTGTCACCAAAAGCTGCCTTTGAGTAAGCATAGGATGCACCCGACTTGGTAACATATTTTGCCGCCGCAGCAAATGAGACAGCGAAAACGGCAGCAATCAAGGCAGCAATGAAGTAAACCAAAATTGCTTTGCTGCCGGCCTGACTAACTACACTTCCCGGTGTCAAAAAAATGCCGGAGCCAATAATCGAATTAATTGCCAAAAAGACAATTGACCAAAATCCTAATTTATCTCCTGTTTTTTTACTCTCACCCATTAATTACATTTCCCCTTCTACTTTGCATTGTCAATTACAAATTTAAAAAGATTATTCATAAATGACATTTGCGGATTACGGTGCAGCATTTCTGGATGCCATTGAACACCAATTACCGTGCCAGTCTGATTTTCGATTCCTTCAACCACACCGTCGGGTGCTTTAGCAACTGCCGATAAGTCTGATGCTACCTTTTTAATCAGTTGATGATGAAAAGAGTTAACCATAAAGTCGGTCTTACCTAAAATCTGTGCTAACTTACTGCCAGCTTTAACCTGCATCCCGTGTGTCGGCAGGCTTGGCGTATGACCCTGTTCATGCTTATAAGTTAATTCTTTTCTATAAGAAGCATCTTGATATAAACTGCCGCCATGAGCAACATTAATAATTTGTGCACCTCGACAAATCCCCAAAACCGGCAGTCCTTTTTCTTCAGCCAACTTTAACAGCAACATGTCAAAGTGATCACGGGCCGGCCAAGTTTTACCAATTTTTGGTAACAATTCTTCACCATACAAATGCGGGTCAACATCATGTCCACCCGACAAAATCAGGCCCTGAACATGCTCCAGCTGCGCTTTAATCACTTCATCATTTTCCGTAAACGGAATTATTAAAGGCAGGCCGCCATTTTGCACAACCGAATCTACGTAATCTTCGTTAACATAGCTGCGCCGGTAGCCAGGAAACATTCCTCCATCATCAATAATTTCGGAGCCAGCAATTCCGATAATTGGTTTACTCATTTGACATCCTCCCTACTTTTTATAAGTAATATTCACCATTATAGGTAAAAAATGATGCTCTGCATAATATTTAGCTTACAAAAAATTAGTGCAAACAAAAAACTTCAGAGTCTGTATTCAAGCTCTGAAGTTTTCTAAATAAGTTATTGTCGTTTATTCTAACGTCTGCGTCCAACCATATTTATCTTCGGTATCACCGTACTGAATTGCAACCAATTCATTATAAAGTTTGGTTGTGATCGGGCCTGGTTTTTCTTCGCTGTAAATGACATGCTTCTTGCCCTTATAAGTAATTGAACCAACCGGAGAAATGACGGCCGCGGTTCCCATGGCCCCAGCTTCAGCAAAGTCAAAGGCTTCCTCCAAAGTAATCTTTCTTTCAACCGGATTCAAGCCTTGCTTCTCGGCCAATTCCAAAAGCGAACGCTTAGTAATTGATACCAAGATTGACTTAGATTTTGGTGTGACAAACTGACCATCTTTTGTAATACCGTAGAAGTTAGCACCACCGAATTCATCAATGTACTTGTGTTCACGCGGATCAAGATACAAACAATCAGCAAAGCCTTCTTTATGCGCCTCAACCGATGGATATAAACTGCTGGCATAATTACCAGAAGTCTTTGAACGGCCGGTACCCGCATAAGCTGCACGGTCATAATCACTAACTTGATAAGCTGCAGGAATTAAACCATTGACGTAGGCGCCTACCGGTGTAGCAAAGACGCGAAAAGTATATTCAGTTGCTGCCTGCACGCCAATAACCTTAGAAGTTCCGATCATCAAGGGCCGAATGTACAAAGTGGCACCACTATCGTAAGGAGGCACAAATTCCTTATTAGCTTCAACTACTTGCTTGACCGCATTAACAAACTCATCTTCAGGAAATGGTTCCATGGCCAGACGGCCAGCAGACAGTGTAAAGCGGTGAGCATTTTGTTCCGGACGAAACAGATTGATTCTACCATCCTTACGTCGATAAGCCTTCAGGCCTTCAAAAATTTCTTGTCCGTAGTGTAAAACCTCCGCACATTCAGATAATTCCATAGTTGAAGAAGTAATTAACTTTCCTTCACCCCATTTGCCATCCTTATATTTCGCCTCATAGCGATAAGGTAAGTCATGATATTGAAACCCTAAATTATTCCAATCCAGATTTTCTACTTTTTCTTTCATTATTGTGCCTCCATAACTAAAACAAATTAGTCAGTAAAAACAAGGTCATTTGCCTCGTTTCATAATTATTTAATTATTGACTAATTTAAACCATAAGTAAGAATAAGTCAATAGTTTAATTAAGTAATTTTCAAAGAAAAAAGAAGGCTGTACAATAAATCTTGCTGATGAGTACCTTATGGTATCTTATTAACAGGATTTTATTTTGCTTTAAAAATACAAAAAAGAGGCCATAGCCTCCTGTTAATTTCCGTAATACCACTTAAAGAAAGTTTGGAGTTCAAAAAAATAGAGCAAGTTTTTCCCAAAAGGAATTCTTGATCTATATTTTTTTGTCCAAGAAGCTAGTTTTTTCCCAGACACATAATAGTTTGTATATAAAAATCTATTAGCTTCCATATTAATCTTGATTTTTAATCAAAAGAGTAGAATTATTCTTTAAATATGTGAAATTATACACTATAATATATTTGAAATTTTTAGTCAAAATTATTTTATAAAAAGGAGCGTAATTATGTTCTACGATAAAAATTCTTGGGACGCCGTTTATGATGTAATTGTAATTGGATTTGGTGGAGCTGGCGCAACTGCTGCAAGATTTTCAGCTGACAATAATGCTAAAGTTTTGCTTATAGACAGTGCACCAGAAGGTCATGAAGGCGGTAATACTCGTTATGCTGGTCAAATTGTTGAAACAGGTGATGATTTTGATAAGCTTAAGAAATATTATCAGCAAATGACTTCACCACTTGAATTGGATGAAAAGGTACTGGATACATTTATTCACGGCATGGTTGATTTGCCCAATTACTTTCGTAAATATTTAGGCTGTGAACCATATAGCGTAAAAAAGAATTTAGATGCTAAAAATGACAAAACTTTGCCGTTTAAAGCAGTTGAATTTCCTGAATTTGCTGGCAGCGAAACAGGTGATGATTTATTAGTTCATCCTCAAGTATTTGATTCTGCACTGTGGAAAATTTTACGGAAAAATGTAATATCACGGTCAAGTCACATTGACATACTTTACAAAGCACCAGCACAACACTTACTACAAACAGCAAATAAAACTATTATTGGTGTACAAATTAAGTATGCTGATAAACTTCTTAATATTAAAGCCAATAATGGTGTCATATTAGCTTTAGGCGGATTTGAAAATAATGACCGAATGATACAAGATTATCTCGGTGAAACTAATCTAATACCTTATGGAACTCTTTACAATAAAGGTGACGGTATTAAAATGGCTATTGAAGTTGGTGCAGGTCTTTGGCACATGAATAACTATGAACCGGGTACTCCTACTAGTTTTTCTATTCCAGGTGGTCAGCGAGCATATTTTAAGATTAATAACTGGTCCGAAATGTTTAAAGGATCATTAATTTCAGTTGGTGATGATGGTACCAGATATTTGCCAGAAGATGATAAGTCACGTCATGGACACACTTATTATCATGGCTTATGGAGAGTTCTGCCGGTTCAGCAACATCCATATTTGATTTTTGATCAAAAGAAATACGATGAGTTTATGCAAGCTGATAATGATAATTTGCAAAAAGCAATATTAAATACAGCAGTTAAGTCTGCAACTATTTCAGATTTAGCTCACACGATAGGTGTTGATTCGCAAGTGCTGCAACAAACAATTGAGAATTATAACTTCTTTGTTGAGCAAAAATGCGATTATCAATTAGGACGTAATCCAGAAACTATGGAAAAGATTTCTATGTCAGGCCCATTTTATGCGTTAGCCAAGCGGCATACAATGCTTAACACCCAGGGTGGCGCACGTAGAAATGAAAAAGCGGAAGTTTTAGATACGGCAGGCCGCGTTATACCACATTTATATGAAGCCGGTGAATTAGGACATGTAAATATTAATCAATATAATGGTGGGGGTGATTTTGCGGATTGCTTAATCTTCGGTAAAATTGCAGGTGAAAATGCTGCAAAGTCAAAAGATGACTTACGTGCTGATAAATTGGTGCCATTGCAACTTAGCACTGCAAAATCTCAAGTAACTGAATCATACGAAGTAGGTGCTAACCAATATATTGGTCACTCAACTAGCGGAATTGGTAATGAAATTGCAGTGAAAGTAACAGTTGATCAGAAAAAGCGCCCCGTTAAAGTTGAGGTTGTAAAAGAAAGCGAGTCAGCTGATTACGGTGAGCAAGCTATTAGCCAATTAATTCAAGAAGTGCAAGATGCTAAATGTGCCAATGTCGATGCTGTTTCTGGGGCATCAAGCACGAGTAGAGCCTTTAAAGAAGCCGTAAACGATGCGCTAAGTAAAGCGTAATAGAAAATTTAATTGACGAAAAGTGTTCATTGGTAACTTCTTTTTAGAAAGTTTTGTTAGTAATTACATTCTATCAAAGAAGTCCAATGGACTTTTTATTTTTTAATAAACCAAAGTGTTCAACTTCATTCTACAATCTACCTTACAGAATTATTTTTCAATTTGTTTTTGGAAAAAATCATATAAACCCACTCGGTCTAAATCAGTTAGTTTTCCTAAAGGTTTTCTAGCGAAAACTTTTTCTGCAGGTAAATGATAGCCTCGGTGAATGTCTACATACGATTTTTTATTCAAGCCAGCAGCTTGCCAATCCTTAATTGGATAATAAAATTGCTTTATTTTTTCCGAATTTAAGTTGTATTTGCTAGTAATTTTTAGAACGATAACTTTTTTAGCTGTTACTTCAGTTACTAAAGCTGGCCTAATCTTACTACCATTGCCTTCATCAAATGGTACATCAGCAATATAAATATCCATCGGCTGCATTAACCATTTACCATCCAATCATGAAAGTTTGGTGACTTTTTAGGATCATAGTGACCATTTTTATCAAACTCTACTTCTTCAATAGGTATTTGCTTCATCAAATTTGACCAATCTAATGCTGTGGGCAACTTCTTAATTGTTACTTCATCATTATTGATCTCAAACGAAACCTTAGTTCCTTTTTCTAATCCAAGTGCTTTGCGAATAGTAGCCGGTATTACTACTTGTCCTTTTTGCGATACTAATCCAGTAAACATTGTCATATTTATTACCCTCCAGTTAGTTGTACGTCTTACATACAACATTGTACCAAAATTATATATTATTTTCAAAAATTTATTCGTTCATTTAGGACGCTTAGTTAATTTTTACTAGGCGTCCTTTTTTGTTTTAGAAAGGAAAAATTATGACTAAAAAAGAAATTGATCGAAATAGTTGGGAAAATCAACTGTATAACGCCAGTATTCCCGATCTATGCGCCGCAGTTGGTTATGACTTGAAAGATGAAGGCCACCAATTACGCGGTGTCGAACATGATAGCTTAGTAATTACTAAAGCCAAAAATGCCTATATTAAAAATTCTGACGGTGTACATGGTGTGGGCGGTTGGGCATTTGCTAAAAATATTATCCTGGAGGATGCAGATGATTACTTATCGCACAGCGATTTAATGGATAAAATGCACGAGATTGCCCAGAAAGCAAACCTTGTGGCCTTTAACCACGAGCAGTACCAAACTACACGGGTACCCTATGTTTACCGCGCAGATCAAATTGTCCCAGATTTAACGATTGCTAAAAAATACCTATCTGAACAGCGCAAAATCAGTCCTGATTTGGTTGACTGGCTACACAAACATGATCGCCTTGATCAAGATCGCATGGGCAACATTGTTTTTAAAAGGCTCAATCCAGTTACGGGGGTAATCATGGGTGCCAGCAGGCAAGGCACCAAGATTGACTTTGACAAATATCCCAAGCGTGGCACATTCAAGGGTATCGACAAAAATTCTACTCCTAATTCAGTTTGGAGCTTTGATGTTGGCAAACCGGAAAATATCCGAATTTTTGAAGCACCGATTGATGCTATGTCCTACTATCAGATTGCACCAGATCGGATCCACAATACCAGGTTTATCGCCCTGGACGGCTTAAAAGACCATGTAGCTGCCCAGTAGATCGCTTTTACTGAAAATGAATTGAGAAACTCGGGGTCAACAATACAGTCGATTGCATTAGCCGTAGATAATGACCAAGCCGGCGACAATTTTGTCCAAAAAATGCAGGAATATCATTTTAAAAATGCGGACGAAAAAGTAATCAAAATGAAAGCTGCCCAGCCACACAAGAAGTGGGGCAAAGATTGGAATGATGAACTCATTAGAAGCTAAAACACAAGCAGCTATTTTGAATAATGTGGAAAATGCGGACGACAAAATGACTGATTTTATTGACGGGCGCGAAAACAAATTTGAAATGAGCAAAAAACAAACGGTAGAAAAAGAGCAAGTAATCAAGCCAAGAAGAACTGGCTGCCAAGTATGAAAAACAGCAGCAAGCACAAGGTCAACAAATGGGTGGTATGGAAATTGGCTAAAATTCAAGCAAATAACGACTACCGCATAAGGTCGCCCTGCCGTAAAAGGCTAAAAAGTTTTATTATCTATTTATCCTAATTTGGTTAATATTATTACCAAATATGGTATAATATTAGTATAAAAAATAGGAGGGTTTAACTAATGAGCTCGGTAATTAATAAAGTTTTAGAGAGCAACAATCTTACAGTAAAAGATGTGGCAGACAAAAGTCATGTATCAGCAAGTACGCTAAGAAAGTCGATCCAAAAACCAATCGAAAACTGGTCAATTAGGGTACTTAACGCTTTTGCCGTAAGCCTAGATAAAAGACCAGGAGATTTATTAAATATGTTAGAGCCTAAAATTTATACCCTTGATATTGATGATCGTAATCAAAGCATTCAAGGTGTTTACATTGCCGATAAAACCCTGTATCAACAAATTAGAGGTGTAGTCGAAGCCAGCCACTTAGAAGGGTGGAACCCTAATAAAGCTGATATTCAATATTTACTTGACCAAGCAACTGATCCTGATCCGGAACTGGTAAAACGAATAGATAAAATTTGGAGCGAAGAAAATGACTGATTGGATCGCAGACACACTTTATTCTAATGGGGTAATGAAAAACAAGTATCACATTCACAATCAAGAAGAATTAGAGCAACGTGAATTTTTATTATCTTCTAGGAATGCAATCATCTTTTTACAGCAGCAACCAAAAATTACCAACATTCGTGATCTTAAAAAAATTCACAAAATTATGTTTGGACAGTTATACGACTGGGCAGGTAAATATCGGCCTGGGAACTTCCAGAAGAACGGCTATGAATTTTTTGACCACACAAGATTTGGTTTTGCAGAAAATAACATCAACGGGATCATGGCGCAGCAGCCAAAAAGCACTCCTTTACATGCGACTGATTACGCTGAATTGCTTGACTCAATCAATTTCATGCACCCATTCAGAGAAGGCAACGGCCGCAGCTGCAAAGTGTTTTTACTAGCATACGCGGCTAATCATCAACAAACTATTGATTACCCTCGCAAGAATGAAGAAATGATTGCTGCACAAAATGAAGCAAACATAGAAAAAATAGCTAAGTTAATTAAAATAGAAGATACCCCTACTAGAGAAGCTGCCTTTAAACAACTGATCATGCAAAGGCAAGCGGAACAGCAGGAAGAAACAAGACGGTATGGAATTAGAATAGGCAGGTGAAATAATGAATTATCAAGACAAACTAACTAAAATCTCCAAGTTAAAAAAAGAAATGGACACTTATCGTCCACTCTCACCTTTGGAAATTAAACAGTTAGAAAAAAACATTAGAATTGAGCACGTTTGGTCGTCCGCTGCTATCGAAGGTAACACCATGACGGAAGCTGAAACAGCTGCAATTATAGACGGCGGTTTAGGTGCAACCATTCATGGTAAGACAATCAAAGAAACTTTAGAAATTGTTGATTTAAACGAAGCCTACACTTACATGAAAGACCTGGCTACTAAGAAAGAGCCAATTAGAATTGACGATATTAGAAACTTAAATCGTATTTCTACTTTGGAAACCATGCAGCCAAAATCAGAAGCAGGCAGCTATCGCACAATCGAAGTCTATCCATACGGTTCAACAGCTAGACCGTATGCAAAGCCTTATGACATACCAGAAAAAATGGAGCAGCTGCAAAAATGGAGTAATCAAGCTAGAACCGAATTACACCCGGTTCAATATGCCACTGACTTACACCAGAAATTTGTAACTATTCACCCGTTTAGAGATGGCAACGGCCGGACAGCTAGGTTACTGATGAACCTTGTTTTAACCGAAAATGGTTATCCAGTAATTAACGTCAATCCTTCAAAAGAAGCCAGAAAACAATATATGGACGCTTTAATAGCAGCCGAAGAACCTAAAAATGACTTGCAGCCTTTTAGAAATTTAATTGCTGACTACGTTGAGCAGGAGCTAAATAACCGCATTGCAACTTTAAAGTTAAATGTAAAGTACACTAACGAAGCTAAAGAAAGTCTCAAAAACAGTTCTTTAGACTGGGACAAGCTACAAAAAGAATATGAAGCAGCTAGTAAGAAGTTAAATGCTAACCACTCCAAAAGCGTAAACAAAGAACCAAGTCAAGAAGAACTGGCCGCTGAATACAAACAGCAACACTAGGATCATGACGGTATGGAGTTTGAATAGAGAAGTAGAAATTATATGAAGGATAAATTTCACTTAGCACTCAATGAAAATCGCAGATTTGCAAAAATCAATTTAACTAAATTAGTTTATATTAGTTCACGTTTTGAAGGCTTGACTGCTACACTAGCGCAAACACAAATGATCATTGATGGTCTGAATGTTGATGATATATCAATTAATGATATTAATGTAATTGTGCAGTTAAAACACGGTTGGCTATATGCAATTAACCAAACTACTCCTTTAGATTTAACTTTTGAAAAAGAAATAAACAAAATCGTTGCCCATGATACTGCCGCCTACCCTGGCTTTTTAAGAAATGGTAGTGGCGGTGTAGAAACCTATCGTGGTGAATATACACCACCGTTAGTTGACGAAACCAAAGAAGAAAGTTATTTGCATAGGCTGCTTACTAGCAAACAATCAGCAACCGAGCAGGCATTAACTTTGATGTATCACAATATGCGCCAACAAATGTTTTATGACGGCAACAAACGTACAGCGTTCATTTCAGCTAATAAACTAATGATTGATCATGGTATTGGACTAATTAATGTCCCCCTGGAGCAATGGCCAGTTTGGCAAAAGAAAATTGCCGATTTCTACTTTTCTAATGACATGGCGGACCTTAAAAATTGGACTTATCAAAACTGTATTGCTGGCTCAGTATACTGTATATAATCTATTGTATACAGTAGATTGTAGGCGCAAGAAACATTATGCTAAATGAATGATCTTGTTTTGTGATAAAAGATTTAAGATAAATTTTTTATCACAAATCTTTTATTTTAAATCATTTAAAAATTTATCATTATTCCATTTTTAAACAATCGAAATCATAACGACATAGAATTAGATTAACAATTAAATAAAACAACAAAATTTTAAAGTGTCTGGGAAAAAAACTAGCTTCTTGGACAAAAAAATATAGATCAAGAATTTCTTTTTGGAAAAACTTGATCTATTTTTTTGCCGTTTTTGCTTTAAAAAGAGGCCTTAGCCTCCACTTAAATTTCCTAATACCACTTAAAAAGATTGGAGCTTTGACTATGACCTCTCTCAATAATTCTATTAAATTTTTACTCGATATTAAAGACCCTAACATTATTTTTTCTGATTTTTATTTGGCTAAGGATCAATTAACCAAGATATTAGTGGCTAAACTGCTGTCTTCTTTAAAGCAGTGCCCTAATTGCCATAGTTCGCTTGCTCCTTATGGCGGCTTTAATTCTAATCTCAGCTATCCTTCTTATGATGCCTCTAGGCCTATTAAGATTAAGCTTTATAAGCAAAGAATGATTTGTAATAATTGCCAGCATACTTTCCAAGCAACTAGCTCTTTGGTTAATAAACATTGCTTTATTGCCAATCCTAGCAAGCAGAAAATTATTCAAGAATTAACCACTGATCGTTCAATGAAGGATATTGCCAAGGCTAACAATGTTTCCGACCATACTGTTTTGCGAGAACTCACTAAGTTCAAGCATCAGTCGCAAATGTGCGACTATGAATACTTACCAAAACACCTAGGAGTCGATGAATTTCGTGGGGTAAAAGGAGAATTGCACTTTATTTGTATTGATGGTGACAGTCACCGCATTATTAAAATCTTAGAAAGCCGGCGTAAAAAGGACATTAAAAATTATTTTATGAAATTTCCTTTGCTAGTTAGAAGACAAGTTAAGACCATTACCATGGATCTCAATGCTTATTATCAAGATCTTGCTCGGGTACTCTTTCCCAATGCGCAAATTATTATTGATCGCTTTCATCTCGTTCAGATGCTTAATCGTTCCTTTAACCAGCTGCGAGTCCAAACCATGAAACAGTATGAACATAGCGACAGCCGTTACAAACTGCTCAAGTATTACTGGAAGTTTTATTTAAAGCCGGTAGCTGATTTAAAAGGCAATAAACTCAAGTACTATCACCATCTCAAAAGGATGTCTAATCAAGCTTTTATCGTAGATGAGGGACTTGATTGTTCGCCCAAGCTGAGAAACACCTATAATTTCCTGCAAGGCTTTAGTAAAGCATTGAGAACAAAGGATGTGGGACAAATGTTGAAATTACTAGACTGCAAAGAAGATTTAGGTACACAAATGAAGATTACGGTTAAAACCTTCAAACACAATCGCACAGCCGTTCTAAACGCCGCAAGATTTAAGTATGCCAATAGTTGTGTTGAGGGAACTAACCGCAAGATTAAGCAAGATTGCTTAAAGCATTTAAAATCAAATATTATTTTTCATCAACAGCACTTGACGGAGAGCCAAAAAGAATAGGAATCACAAATTGAAAATTCCTATTCTTTATTATTTTTACTTAAAACTTATTAACAGACTTATTTCTTTTTGTCAGCATCTTTTTTCTCATCGGCTTTAGGGGCAATATCCAAAATCGGCTTGTCATTCAGATACAGGTGCTCCTTATCTGCCGTGAACTTGACTTCCTTAGTTTCCGGTTCAGCAACAATCAATTTGGCAGCCGGTGTTTGCAGGTCTTGTTCAACCACCCTTCTAAGCGGACGGGCACCGAACTCCTTGTCGTAGCCCTTTTCTGCCAAGAATTCCTTGGCTTCAGGGGCAACTTCCAGCTTAACCTCTTTCTTAGCCAAAACCTCGGTCATCTTCTTCAGATAGATATCGATAATCTTACCCATATCTTCCTTAGTTAAAGAGTTGAACGGAACAATCGCATCCAGACGGTTCAGAAATTCCGGCCTGAAGTAAACTTCCAAGGCCTTGATCAAGGCATCATGGTCAACCTTGCCGTTTTTAAGCAGCTTGTCGGAATAACCGGCATTCGAAGTCATGATTAAAATCGTATCCTTGAAGGAAACGGTCCGACCTTGTGCATCAGTTAAACGCCCGTCATCCATTATCTGCAAAAGAGCGTTGAAGACTTGCGGGTTAGCTTTTTCAATTTCATCCAGCAAAATCAGGCTATAAGGCTGGTGGCGTACTTTTTCCGTTAATTGGCCGCCTTCGCCATAGCCAACGTAACCAGGAGCGGAGCCGATCAACTTGTTGACCGCCATTTCATCCTGATATTCAGACATGTCCAAGCGGATTAAGTGGTTTTCACCACCAAACAGTTGAATTGCCAATTGTTTAGCCAGCTCGGTTTTACCAACACCGGTTGGTCCGGTAAGCAGGAATGAACCCGTTGGCCGGTTATTATCCTTGAAGACTTCTTTACGGGCAATGGCATCGGTAATAACGTCGATCGCCTGATCCTGGTCAATTACAACACTCTTCAATTTCTTGGCCAAATTCAGGTTCTTTTGTGAAGCATCGGCATGCAGTTCACTCATCGGAATCTTGGTCTTTTGCTCAATTAAGGCATAGATATCCTTGCCGGTAACAACTGGTGCTGTTGCATCATTGGCATTCTTCAAGTCATCTTTCAGCTGACCAATTTGTTTTTTGAGCTCGGCTGCCTTATCATAATCTTCTTTTTTGGCAGCTTCATCCTTTTCTTTTTGCAGAGAACTGATCTGCTTTTTGAGACTGCTTTCGTCATGCGGTGCAGCCGTCAGAGACTTTTTGGCACCAGCTTCATCAATCAGGTCAATGGCCTTATCCGGCAGATAGCGGCCCTGAATATATCTTTGCGACAATTCAACAGCCAGTTTAAGGGCAGCATCATCGTACTTTACATGGTGGAATTCCTCATACTTCGGCTTCAAACCCTGCAAAATTTTAACCGTCACTTCAGTTGACGGTTCAGGAACCTGAACAGGCTGGAAACGCCGGGCAAGGGCCGGATCCTTTTCAATCCTCTGATACTCGCTGGTTGTCGTTGCCCCGATTAACTTTAATTCACCGCTGGCAAGGGCCGGCTTTAAAATATTAGCGGCATCACCGTTATTATTCTCGGAATCGGTTGAACCAGCACCGACAATGTTATGCAACTCATCAATGAAGAGCACAATATTCGGGTCTTTCTTAGCCTTGTCAATAATATCCTTTAGGCGTTCTTCAAAGCTGCCCCGCAGACTGGAACCGGCAACCATATCGTTAATATTAACCGCAATAATATGGACGTTTTTCATCTTAGCCGGAACATCGCCCTTAGCAATTTTTTCGGCTAAGCCTTCAACGACCGCAGTTTTACCAACACCAGCAGGTCCGATTAAAACCGGATTGTTCTTCTTCCGTCTGCTCAGAATCTCAATCATGTTTTCAATTTGTTCATCACGGCCGATCACCGGGTCAAACTTATTTTTCTTGGCCTGCTCAACCAAATCAACACCAATCGGCTTTTCTTTTTTCGGTTGCGGCTGACGATTCGGATCCATATTCTGCGGCGTAAAATTCATGCTGCCGGAATAATGAATCGGAATTGCATTGTCCGAATCCTTACCACCATCATTAAAGAAAGAATTGTTCAGTTCATTAAATAAATTATCAAAATCATTGTCAAAGTATGCCATTTGCAAACACTCCCTGTTTTTTATTTTTAGCACTCTAATAATTAGAGTGCTAATTTCTATACTTCTAGTATAACAGGTTATCCACATTGCACAAAATAATATGCTTGACTTTTTCCACATTTTTTATTTTTTGTGAATTATAGTCTTATATATTATACAAAGCTTAACTTTATCGTATTTACATAATTCACAATCTTTTTTTAAAAAACTATTTTTGATATAAATTCATGTGTTTACGCAAATATTTAGCCGTTAAGCTCGCTGAATTTTGACAGATATCCACAGGCCTGCCCGCAGCGACAATTCGGCCGCCGTTTTGGCCGCCGCGGGGCCCCATGTCAATCATGTAATCACTATTGGCCATAATATCCAGGTCATGCGTGATCGTGATAATTGTAGCTCCCTGTCGCAATAATTTTTCCAAAACCTTGAGCAAGGTCCGGACATCATGCGGGTGAAGACCAACCGTCGGTTCGTCAAAAACAAATAAACTGCCCGTCTGGCTACGGTGCAGATGGCTGGTCAATTTCAGCCTTTGGGCTTCGCCCCCAGATAGTGCGGGCGTAGCCTCACCCAGGTGCAGGTAGCCTAGACCCATGTCATGCAGAGTTTGGATCGTTTTCAAAATTGCCGGCTCGTGGTTAAACAGCTTGTCGTTAAGAGCACCATCGATTGAATAAGCAAGTACATCCGCAATACTCAAGCCCTGCCACTTAACCCGCAAAACCTTCTGGTTGAACCGGTGACCGCCACAGACAGAACAGGTTTCAACCATATCCGGCAGGTACTGAATATCTAGGGAAATCGTTCCAGTGCCACCGCATGCGGGACAAGCACCCTCCTTATTGTTATAAGAAAAATATGTGGAGGTATATTTTAGTTTTTTAGCAAGCGGCTGCCGGGCAAAGAGCTTGCGCAGCTGGGTCATGATATCAGTGTAAGTTGTAACGGTTGAACGCTGGTTCTTGCCTACCGGAGTCGCGTCAACACTAATCACATTTTTAATGCCGCCAGCGGTCAAATCTTGCACCCAGTCTGGTCCTGCTTTCTTGGTGTTAGCTGCTTTGAGGGCCGGCAGAAGCGCATCAAGGATTAAGCTTGTCTTACCCGCACCAGAAAAGCCGGTAACTGCCGTCAAGCGCCCTAGCGGAATCTGCGTATGAACATCGTGCAGATTAAAATGATCGCTCACGGTAAAGGCAATTTTTCCATTTGCAAAAACTGTTTTCTTGTCAACCTGCGGTCGCACATGCAGTTGGGCTTGGCCAGTTAAATACGGGCCAATATTGGAAGCCGCGCTTTTCTCAACCTCTGCCGGCGGTCCCTGTGCGATAATTTCACCGCCGCTGCTGCCAGAACCCGGACCAATTTCAACAAGCCAATCGGCTGCGGCAATGATCGCTGTCTCATGATCAACCACCACCAGCGAATTACCCTGATTGACCAATTCATGAAAAATATCAATCAAGCCCGCAACATTATCCGGATGCAGCCCCACAGAAGGTTCATCCAGAACATAAAGTACGCCGGTTGTTTCCGTGCGCAGGGTGCGGCCCAGCTGAATCCGCTGCAATTCACCGGTTGACAGCGTGCTGGCCTGCCGATCCAGGGTTAAATAATCAAGTCCCAGCTTGAGCAGCGGCTTAACTTGATGCAGCAACTCACCCGTTAGGTTAGCTGCTAAATCCTGCATCTCGTCCGGCAAGCTTTCCCGAATTTTCTGCATATATGGTTCAAGCTCACCCAAGGACAAATGACCAGCAGCTACAATATTTTTCCCGGCAACTTCCTGACACCAACGGCTGGGATCAATCCGCGCCCCCTGGCAGCGCGGGCAGGTACTAAACTTATAAAAAGTATTGATGCGGGAAAGTCCTCGCTCCGACTTGGTTGTTTTGCGCGAATTAGCCACGGCATTATAGGCGTTTTCGTATAGGGCATTCAGATGATAAACCCGTCCCGTTGCTGTCGGGATATCCACCGGAATTTTTTCTTCCTTGCCGTGTAAGACTATCTCTTTTTCCTTAGTCGTCAATTCGCGGTAGGGAATATCCGTTCTTACTCCAAGTTCACGAGCAATCCGCCACATCCAGTTGCGTCCGGGAATCTGCCAAGTGGCAACCGCTCCCTGCTCCAGCGATAGATTTTCATCGGCAATAATTTTGTTGTCATCAATTTGCTCAACCACGCCAAGCCCCTGACACTTTTTACAAGCCCCATCCGAATTAAAAGCAAAGTCTTCAGCACTAAAAGCATAAAACTGCTGACCGCACACGGGACAAGTCAGGCGGCCCATGGCCTCTCCCACTAGGTCCATACTTTGTGCAATCTTAATTGTTGGCGCCAGCCGGTGCCCGTTAGGACAGACAACCGAACCTAATCGTGAAAAAAGCAGCCGCATGACATTGAAAATCTCGGTAACCGTGCCGACAGTAGAGCGTACGCCGGGAACGGTCGGCCGCTGCCGCAAGGCTAACGCCGAGGGAATATGCTTGACCTCATCCACCTCAGCACGGCCCACCTGGCTGATGCGCCGCCGAGTATAGGTAGCAAGCGAATCAAGGTAGCGCCGGGCACCTTCTGCATATAAAATACCCATTGCAAGTGACGACTTCCCCGAGCCACTCAGTCCCGAGATGGCCACAAAGCGGTGCAGGGGAATTTTAACGTTGATATTCTTTAAATTATTGACCCGGCCGCCGATTACTTCAATCCATTTTGGTTCTTTTTGATATTTCATTGATTATCGCGTCCCCTTTTTCTTATCACGAAAACGTTTCGGCTGTTCGCGTTTAAGCAAATATTGTCGAATCAGCTGCACCACTTGCTTATTCTGCGGCAGGTCGGAATGATCCGCCTCTTTGCCGGTCACGGTCATTGCTGTATAATTCTTGACCTGATTTTGAAAAACATACTTGCCAGCGGCCACGCTGGATTCGGGAACGATGCCGTCAGACTCATAATTTTTACCGCCAGACAAGGAATAGACTACCAGATCCTTAGGAATCCGGCTGCGGTATTTAACAAAGCTTTCAAGCATCTGTGTCCGATTACTAGTGTTTTTTTCACTAAAATTATACGGTGTTCCCAATGTCATCAAACGCTTCATCGTAATTTCATCCGCATAATCGGCATAATAGTGCTCCAGCCAGTAGGTCCAAATCAGTCCGCCGTTGGAATGACCAAAGGCCTTAAAATTGTTGAACTTATAGTTCTTCGTCAGTGAAGCAAAGGCCAGATCAAGCCAGGCAGCCTGCTTTTTGATATTGGCGTAACCGTCCTTATTGTTCTTGAAACCAATAATAATGAAGGGCTCCTCATCGTTCTTATTAATTTCGCCGCTGTAAGAAAGCTTCCCCGCGGTTGAAACATTTACCTTCAGCACGCTGTGCTTCATAAGTGTTGCCCGGTTAAGCTGCGCAATCAACTGGTTGAAACGTTCAGTCGTTGCGCTGGACCCCGGCACCATGATCACCGGCGACAGCGGCGACTTGCTCCGCTCCGCCCGTGCACGATTAGAGTTTTTCATCCAAAAAAAGCTGGGAACAGCTAGCAAAACAAGAAGCGCAATTAATAGCAGCAGCCATTTAAAATTAGTTTTCTTCCGCATCATGCTCATCCTTTCTCTCCTCGCGCAAAGTGGCTTCAACTTTTTCACTAATTTTGACTATTGGCAGCAGTAGCAGCAAATCCAGGAAAAACAGCAAGACAGAAAAAAGCAGTGCGACCAAATTACCATTCGTAGCAAAAAAGGACAAGAGGATGCCCGGCGTCCCCTTTAAAACGGGATACACACAAGCCGGAATCAGGTGAACAGCAATCGCTCCCGCCGCTAAAGCAACATTAACCAGCGGTACAAATAAAACAGGCAGCAGGAACAGCGGATCCAGAATCAGTGGCAGACCAATTGTAAAGCCTAAAATAGAATTAAATGTAACCGGCAGCAGGTTAATCTTAGCAATGGCTTCCACCTCGTCATGCCTTTTACGCAGAAGGATTACCACCAGCACAGCCAAGACGATACTGGTGCCACCCATTGTTCCGTAGGTATTGATCAGTGATCCGCCCAAAAATTTATAGGGGACATTCCACGAAGAATCGCTGTGCAAAGCTGCGGTCAAATTGTTGGCCGTAAAATTATTGTTAATCGGTTCGGCTAAAGCACTCAAGGGATAACCAATACCCAGCCAGCTCAAGAAACTCAATAAAAGCTGCAGAGGTAAAATTTCGGCCACATTATTGCTTGTTTGCACTTTAGCAATAAGGAGGCGAAAATCTGCGGCTGTCGGTACCCTAAGCCCCAGTTCATAAATTGCAATTCCGCAAATAATTCCAAGTATCAGGGAAAGCAGCATGGGCAGGAGTGCATTCCATGATCTTACCTGCACCCGTCTCACGTGTTCATACTTGACCATGACATATTTTTTGCCGAAGAAACGAAAAATCTGCCCCACGACATAACCCACAATCAAGGAAAGCAGCAGGTCATTAATCTGCAGCAGGTTAGAGGAAAAAGGAATTTTTTGTCTAGCAGAATTACCCACACTGCTAGCATAAGCACAAAATAAAATCACAATCACGCTGCTGGCACCCGCCATTGTGGCATCCCGCTGGTATAACCGAGCTGTGTACCGGGCCATGAAGTAAGCAGTATAAACGCTAAAAACGCCAAAGGTTGCTTCCACCACTCCCTGACAGACAAATGCCCCGGCATACCAGAGATGGTCGGGAATGATTTTATCAAGATTAAAAATATTGTAAATAATTCCGTCTGGGGAAAAAAGAATGCCATGTAAAAGATTAAAATATGATCCAATCACTGCCAACGGCATCAGCATTACCAGTGTCCGCTGGGCAGCCCGCAGAAAAGTCCGTCGCCGCAGCCAGAGTATAATTTTTGTCAGATAATCAATCATTGCCAGCATCCCTTTTGTTTTAATTAATGGTTCAATTATACAATGACTTGAATGAGCTCTACAGTTTAATAGTTTAAACATTTTTACGCAGCTGATGAAATTGATTCAGTCGGATCTTTTACCATGAAATAATTCATAGTTTCCATTTAAAATAATAAATTTGCTATAATAGTTATGGGTTATTATAATATACCAAGAGGAAAGGAGATTATCCGTGAACCAGAAGATATCCTTTGAATTTTATGATCAAGAAGAATTTCGAGAATTTCTTGATAGTCTTCCTAGTGCTGATGCCGCTTCATTAGACAGTTTACTAATAAAAATAGAGGCAATCGGCGTTAACGATAGCATTAAATTAAAATGGGTAAAGAAAATTATTGGAGAAGACAACTTATATGAAGTTCGTTCAAAAAGGGGATCTAATATCCAAAGGGCATTATACTTTCATAAGATCAATAATCAGTATGTAATTACAAACTATTTCACCAAAAAGTCGCAAAAAATTTCCCGAAAAGAAATTTTAAAAGCAAAAAGCAGAAGACGATTATACAATAATAAACTTAATCATCAGTCTTAAAATATTAAGAGGTACATTATGAGTTTTTTAGAAGATTATGCAAATGAACGCAGCAAACGCGATCCTGAATTCAAAAAAGAATTCAATAAAGCAAATGAACGTTTAGATACAGCTTTATTATTGATGAAATTTAGAGAGAAAGAAGGACTAAGCCAAAGGGAATTAGCAAAAAAGGCAAATGTTTCAAAATCGACAATTACCAAAATTGAAACAGGTCAAATGAATCCTACTTTTAAATTAATGTCAAAAATAGTAGAAGCGACAGGTCACAAGCTTAAATATCAAATCATATAATCAAAGAAAGTAATTATTGAAAGGATGCAAAATGATTAGGAAAAAAATTGAAATAAACGACGAGATTGAAAAATTAGCTGAAAAGTATGCAGATCTGACTAACAAAGACCTTAATGAAGTAATCAACGAAGCATTAAAATTCTATCTTGTTGAACAATTGGGTTCCCGCCAAGTCAAACGGGCACTTAAAGACAACGATTCGGAAAGCAATACTTCTAAAATCATTGACCAATTGCTAAACAGCAACTTCAACGACTTAAATAAATATTAAGCATACATAATTCAAAGTAAAAAGGCTTATTGCACTTAAACAATAAACCTTTTTTTCTAACTCAATATTACTAGTCACACTTGCTAAATAAGTTACTTATTTTAGCGCCTTGATCTTAATAAACTTCCCAAGACCAAGCGTGTAGTATTTATGATGTTTTATCTTAACAGCAGCACCATAAGTCTTAACCTTTGTGCCCTTATAAATAACCTGATCTTCAACGCGCTTGCCCGCATGATTGTAGACATAAGCTGTTTTAGCTATCTGACGTGTTTGTCCATCAATATTACCCGCCTTAACATATTGATTATCTTCTAGGTGGTAATACAGCTTGCCGTCGATCATCGTCATACCATAAGTCTTAACCTTAAGCCCGCGCTGCAAAACTCGATTAGTAACCCGGTTAGCATCTTGATTGTAGACATAAGCATTGTGCATTAAAATTGCTTCATCAAGTTTCGGTGACACCACCTGTATAGTTACCGGAACTGAAGCAAACGTGCCATCTTTGGTACGAACATTTACAAACGTCTTATAAGTACCTAGATGATCTGTTTTTGGCAGGCTATCGCGATCCCACGTATACTCAGAACCGGCTGGCATTGAATTTGCCTTAGTAACAGCGGCCTCAGCATACTCATGGTGAATTGTCAAATCTGTATACTGTGGTACTGATACTGAACCAGGTTTTAACACCGGTTTATTATCAACTGACTGCCTTGGCGCTTGGACAATATCTACTGTTACCGGAATCGTATCGGTAACTTCCGGCAGACCCCAATCGGTGTCTCCTGAATATTTTATTTTAAAACTGCCATATTGTCGGCTGCCAACCTGAGACGAATTAACCCCAGCAATTTGATCATCAACATCAGCACCCGTTGCCATAACTTCACCGTAATTAAGCAAAGCCTGCTTAATAACATCAGTTCCTAAACTTGAACCTTGAACAGCTTCAATTGGATTATTATTAACTTGAGCCTTAACTAACCTCAGAGGAATATCGGTAAAAGTCTGCTGCGAACCATCATCGCTATATGTCACAGTCAGAGCAACCGTATTGTCCATTGGCGTTGGCGTTAACGTGTATATTGGCTTTGAGTCTGATGGCAAAGAATCAATCGCATTGGTGTCAAGATAGTGGCTGACAACTTTCTTTACCTGCGCATCTTTAAGTTCCAAGCCTGCATTACCAACATAGGTCTGTTTGGGATTAGCATTTTGTTTCTTTTGTGCACCAACTAGCGTAATAGTAACATCAACAGGTGTAGTTGTTTCATCAGCAGTATATGTAACTATAATTGTTCCATGAATTTGCTTGCTGGTTGCATTGCCTAAACTGGCAGCCGTCAAATCAGGTGCAGTATTATCTTTCCAAGCAAGCTGATATTCTGAATGATTAATGTGTGCAGAGGTGCCTTTTTGAGTAACACTAACCAGCTTGTCTATATCAAGCCGCTGGTTGGGATGAACTATCTTTCCTTTAACTGCTTGACACTCATTAATCCCTGATTTAGTATCAATTATTAATTTAATCGGCAAATATTGGTGAGTATTATCCGAATAGGTAACTGCAATAGCTGCATCGATCGTGCCTGTTGTATCATTTAAATCCGACAAAGATAATTCCGCATGAATTGCATCATTCTTTACCCATTTACACCGGGCATCAACAAAATCATCCGGCAATTTCACCAAAATACCAGCAGCAGGTACCTCGCCTTTTAAGAAAGAGCCAGTATAACTTGACCCGGTTGGGGTAACTCCAGGTTTAGTAGCATCAATTTCCGCTTTTTCAACTTTAAATGTAGCATCAATAGGGGCACTCTGTGAACCGTCTTGATAAATAACAATCACTTTATGCGATTGCGTTGCGGCACCAGCACTATCAGGTTCATCACCCGCTTTCCAGATAATTCGTTTTACCTTAGTATGCGGCGTTGATACTGTAACTGAAGGAATTGAAGAAGTATCGGTCAACGTGAGCACATTATCAATAGCTTCAGGAGTAGTAATTACTGGAACACTGTGGCCACCAACAACTGAGTCGGCAGCATCAGTCGCATGAATTGTAATGCCCGTTAGTTTAATTAGCGGTGTATAGTTTTGACTGATGGCCGTTACCTTTAATTTTACGGGAACTACCTGTTTCTCGGTATCATCATGATAATCAATTATGACATAGGCATTGGGCTCAGTAGGGTTGACTGGCTGACTAATATCCGGGTTGACAAGGTCAATACCGTCCTTAGACCAGTTATATGTAGCCAAGGGGGCATTAGCAGTTATACTATTAACACTTCCCAAAGTTAACGTGTCCCTAGCAGTACTTGAAGATAACATATCCGTTTGGTTAATCCCCACTACATTCTGATGGCTGCCATCCAGCTCTCCACCATAAACAGTTACTGCAGCACCAGAAACTGATGCAGTTGAACCATCCTTATAAGTTATTTTAAGTTTAATATTGGATTGCGGTCCAAGGGGGGCGGTAGTTGGTGCGGCTGTGTTATCCCACTCAATCTTTTGGATAATATCAGATAAATCCGTTTGAACAATATGAAAATCTTTCGTCTCAACGTGAAGAAAGCTGCCCCAACTAGTAGGGTCTTTAAATTCACTTGGAACAAGAACTTCAGTTTGAACAGTTGGTGAAACGGCAGAAGTTGCAAGATGAGCTGTTAGCGGATGCGTTGGTGTTACAAAAGTTGTGTCATAAGTGTCAGCATAGTTTTTAACTGTTAGCAAATCATTTGCTGTTACTACTTCATAGCCATCATCAGGAGCAGTTGGCTGACCATAATTGATTTTAATACCAACATTAGGCACTGGACCATAACCGGTAGGATTACCATGAACATCAACATCACTGCCAAATACCCTGTCTGCAGTTAACGGAACCCACACAGGATTACCATGATCTAAAATAACATTACCATGCTCGTCTACTTTTTTAATTACCCATGAATAACTCAGACTCCATTTATCCTGCCACTTCTCAGGAGCAGAAATACCATCTACTTTTAGAGCGTTCTTAATTTTGGAATCACCTGGTACCTGCCCTTTTTGAGCATATTGCGTTGCAGTTGTCATTACAGGAAATTTCACATTAACCGGGATATACTTTTTTCTATTAACATTAGTATGCACACCATTGGCATCCGTATTGTCACCAAAGTCTACTTCAACTACTGCATTCCCTTGCTGACGATTGGCTGTATCAAGATTCTTTGGATTATCTGCAACTTTATATACAATATTATTATTATCATCATAGACAACATTACCATGTTCATCTTTTTTAACGACAACCACACCATCACCAGCTAAGTTGCCATGTGAATCCATTGAGTTACCATCTAACCACTTAGCACCTGTGTCCTTTGAAACTGTGGGAGTACCGGAAGTAAAGTAATCGTCTATTCCCTCCAGGTCAGTAATAGAATAATATGGACCTGAGGAAGAAATCTCCCCATCATAAAAAATCGGCCCTAAAATATCATTTATTCCATTCACGTTTTTAGTAATTGGCGTTAACTGCCCCTTGTGAGCATATATCTCTGGCGGATTTGCAGATGTTCTTATTCCATAACGTTCATCATCATGTTTATGTAAATACACAACATAAGTATTAGTGTCAGGCCCATTTGAATTCTTATAGAGTTCTTTCAATTTATTAAAAGTTATATAATTAGTTGTCCCAGAATTCGTAGTTACGCCGTCAATTGCCTTAGCTGATTTAATGTTCTGCGCTTTAAAGCTGCCCCATGCATCAGTGATTATTTTAAAGTTGCCTAATGTTAAATTCAAAGGAGCATCCGCAACATCGGCAGCACCAACAGCATCAAACATGCCAAACGTGCCAAGCATATTGTTATTTGGAATAAACTTTTGCGTCCCATCATTACTTTTACCCAAATTCAAAGTCGTTAACCTGCTATCACCCTGAAACATATAAGACATATTAACAACACTGCTAGTATCCCAGTTACTTAAGTTCAATGTTTCTAAACTACTGGCATTTCGAAACATGGCATCCATACGCTCAACCTTGCTGACGTTCCAATTATCTAAGACATCATTAGTAGCAAACTTTAAATTAGCAGCGCCATCAAACATGCTGGTCATTTTTTCAACTTTGCTAACATCCCAGCTTCCTATTCCATCAATACTTGCTAAGCTGCTATCATCCTGAAATATGAAAGACATATCCGTAACATTGTCAACCTTCCACTTATCACCAAACTTTATGGCAGCTAATTTACTATCACTATTAAATGCGCCTTGCATAGTAGTCACAGCGGAAGTATCCAAATTACTAATATCTAACTTTTTTAGTTTGAAAATCCCACCAAAAGCATATAGCATATCGCTAACCTTAAAATTCCATGAACTTAAATCTAGCCCATTATCTAAATTTCCTTCTTGAGAGGCAACTAACGAATTATCCTGCAGAAATATATGAGACATAGATATGTTATTGGTATTTTCGTTTGTATCCCAGTTTTCTATGTCTAAAACTTTCAGCTTAGGCAAGTTATAAAACATTTCAAACATATTAGAAAGGTTATCAACCTTCCAGCCATGAAGATTTAAGGAAGACAGCACACTTTTCTTATCGGTAGTTTGGTATGTAGTATTACTAAACATCCTCCGCATACTGGTAACCTGACTAACATCCCAACTATGAAGATCTAATCTCAACAATCCAGGGTCATTGGTAAACATAGAATCCATCTTTGTAACGTTACTAGTATATAGTCCATCAGCACCAATTATTTCTTTAAGCCCAGGCAGATTAGCAAACTTTTTAGTACAATTTTGCGGCAACTTGATTTGACCATGGCCTGTCCCGCCGACATCGGTGCTAACGTCAGTATTATCGAATTTAATAATTTTAATTGCATCCGGACTAATTCCTTCCTCACTTACTAGATCTACAATTGGAGTAGAAGAAAGCGTATTACCAGTATCAGCATCAGCAACAAAAGTCATCGTCCTAGATTCACTATTATATATCCAATCACATTGACCATCTTTATCTCTAATCTCTGATCTTGGCTCAACACCATCTTGGGCCTCAGCCTTGACAGGCTGTGCTGCATCTACCCCGGTTGAAGGAGCGGAAGCGCTGCTTGAGGCATTCGAACTGATTGCCTCACTTCCTGCAGAACTGCTTGTACTAGAAGTTGCTGCGGCACTTGATTCCGCACCACCGCTTGAAGCTGCACTTCCTTGACTAGCCTGCGAAGGTTGTGGCGCTTCCGGTTCGCTTCTTAAGAAAGAACACAAACCAGAATAGGTCGTTAAATTGGGCTGGTTTGCTTGCACCTGTTTTTTCTGCTTAGTTTTTTGTTCATTAACTGCAGTAGTGTTTGCTCCCATAACTGTGTCAGCTTTAGCTGTCTGGCTATTCACCTGCATAAAGCTGAAGCCAAGCAGAACAGAGGCCGTGCCGACCGTTAATTTACGCAAAGAAAAGCGTTCCTGTTTATCTTGTAAATGGGTTTTTCTTTGTCGCTCTTTTAGGTTATTTTTGCTTAACACTGTCTGTTACCTCCATAACACTCTATTTTAGTTTACTTGCTTTAACGTATTGATTATCACCAATAATGTAATACTTAACGCCTTTAATCTTGACGGTCTTGCCGTAAACCGAAACTTTTGTACCTTTACGCAATTGTTTCTTCGTCGCCTTGCCGTAACGATTAACTATCCTGGTCTTACCCGTTACATGACGCTTAGACGCATCAATATTACTTGCAAGCAGATATTCATCATTATCTAAAACGTAATATTGCTTGTGTTTGATCGTTGTTTTTCCGTAAGTGACAATCTCAGAGCCGGCCTTCAAGATGGCCTTGTTTTCACGTTTACCATTCTTATCATAGAAGTAAGCCGTGTGCATAACCGCTTTCTTCACACCACCAGAAGTATCAGTCTGCTCACGAACTGTTGGATCATTCCATCTATCGGCTGTTGGTGGGAAGTTAGATGCTTTAATATATTTGTTATTATCAGTAAGATAGTATTTTTCATTATCAATGGTGATAGGCGTTCCGTAGGTAATAACACTAGTGCCGGCATAGATTTCCCTGTCATCAGCCCGTTTGCCATACTTATCATACACATGCGCTGTTAACTGCAGTTTCCGCTTTGTTCCTTGAACATTATTAGCCTTAATATAGTATTTATCAGCCTGCACAATGTAATACAAACTGTTGTTGATTCGGGTCGTTCCATACGTTTTAATTGTCGAGCCTTTTTGCAAAGTTTGCTTATTAATCCGCTTACCCTGCTTATCATAAAGGTAAGCATTATGTTTGAGGACAACTTCACTTTCTGCCGGATCACCAACTTTAACCGTTACGGGAACAGAAGCTACTGAGCCATCTGGATAGTGCACCCTGATAAAAGTTTTACTAGTTTTATCCTTCTTTGTAGTATCAACTTCATTAGCCGTATCCCAAGTATAATTAGTACCTGCTGGCAGATCAGCAGCATTAGTAATAGCGTTGCCAGCATAATTATTATTGGCAGGCAAATCCGTATATTGCGGAACTTGAATCGGTTTAGTATTAGGCTTCAGGTTAGCTGCCATTGAATTGTCAACTGGCCGTTCAATGACCTTAACCGTTACCGGAATTGAATATCTACCATCAAAATGAGAAAATTCAGGATCACTATGAGTATAACAAATGCCGATCCGGCCTGATTGTGTGCCAACTTGGCTGCTATTAATTCCAGTTATATTATCATCTAAAGTTATTTCCGGATTACTCTTCAAATCACTATAATTAGTAAGCACCTGTTGCACTGTAATACTATAACCTTGATAAATTTCTGCTTGCTTCGTTTGGGGCCCAATAACTGTAAACGGCACGGCATTAAGAACCTGTTCAACATTAGTATGATCATTATAGTGAACTGTAATTGTTGCCCGATTATTGCTTAATTGCACAATATAACTTGGAACATAGCTAGTGATTAAACTGGCATTGACATAATAATTAACAATATCTGCTTGCTGGTCTGGTGACAGACTTGAACCATTCAGATAAACTGTCTTGGCCACATCACTATTCTTAATAACTGCTCCAACAACGGTTCCAGGTATTCTTACAGTGAGCTGTGTGCCATCACTAGTAAAGGTAATTTTGGCTAAAGCATTAATATTTTTGCTGCCACTGCTATTTAAGCCAGCAGCACTGGTGTCAGGCTTACTTGTCCAGGCTAAACTGTAAGCAGTGTTAGCAAGTCCATTAACACTAATGTGCCTACTTAAACTTGAATCATCAACAATAACCCCTATATGGGTGTTAAAATCATTGGTCCGAACTTCATTTTTATAGTATTCCGCATAAGTTTGCAGATTTAATTTCACCGGTAAGTATTGGTGAGTATTGTCCGAATAGGCAACTTCAATTGCTGCGTTCACAATTCCCTTAGTGTTATTTAAGTCAGTCAGTTCTTGGCGCGTAGCAGCATCAACCCACTTATAACTGGCATTGTAGCTACTTGGGGCTTTTTCACCTAAAGTAGAATTTGACATAAAAGCAGCAGCAGCAGGAACAGTTCCTTGCAAGTACGCTTGATTGGTAGCTAAAACTTGGGCGCCTTCAACCATAACGGGAACCTTAATGCGATCACTATGAGAACCATCAGTGTAATTAACTTGTAAATAACCGTCAGCCGGTTCACCGACAGCATTAATGTTACTAGTAGTGTGATCAGGAACACTATTATTTTCAGTTGACCAAGTAATGGTGCTAACAGCTGTCGGATCAGTTATGCCATTAAGATGTGCTCTAATGAAAGACATATCCAAAAGCGGTTTATTTGTATTATCATCTGTGGCATGAATATGCAGAGGATAAGCTTGATCATATGAAAGGTTATCCAAGGAAGCAGTGTTATTAAGCTTCAGTTTTACCGGCACTGCCTGCGTAGTACCATCACCATAATTGATAATGATATAAACATTTTGCGTACCAGCGGTTTCGGTATCAGCATCTTCAAAAGGAATGACGCTGCTGGCTGATTTTGACCAAGCAAATGTAGCTGCTGGATAGGCACTGGTCACAGTGCTTGCATTACTTAATGCAGCTTCAGCATTAGCCTCTGTTAATACCGTTGCAGCAGGACCAGTAGACACGCCAGTTGCAGTGCTAGCCGCACTATTACTTTTACCACCAATTACATTTACTTTCAGTTTGATAGAAGCACCGGTTGTATCATCCATATATTTGGCAACTATTTGGCAATTATCATTTAAACCAATAAACCCTGGGGCCACGTCACCAGTTGCCCACTCTAGATGATCAATAATGCCATTTAAGTTTTCAGTGGTAATATCGACGTTGGTGGCAGAATCTTTAGCTGTAATTAAATCGTCCATAGCACTATTATCGGTAACACCATTTTTATTCATGTTAAAGAAACCAACTGGTGGTGCTACACTAAATGTACTGCCATCGCCAACGGCATGTGTTGTTATCGAAGTAATACCATCTTGAAGCCGAATTGGATAGGCATCAGAATATTTTTTAACTTGCAAAGTAACTGGGATTAGCTCTGTAACACCATCATTATCGTAAGTTACTTTAACAGCCACATGATGATCACCGTAAGCAATCAAATCATCATTTACTAAAGGAGAACCATTTAGTTTAACCCAAGAATAACTTAAGGTTGATTTCCCCCAACTTGTCAGACCTGTTTCAGAAGCACTAGTTTTAACCGCTGCGGCCGCTTTTTCTTCACTCGGTACTGTTCTTTTAGCTGCAATCTGCGCTTTTCCTGCAGCAAACATTGGAAGTCTAATCTTCACTGGCACATTAGTTATAGTACCATCCCCAAAAGTCAACTTAATGACTGCATTACCTTTGTTGGTTCCCGGATTCGTCGGATCCGTAACTAAACTACCGTCACTATTAACAACACCACCGTCAGCAAGATTACCTTCTTGATTTATTTTTTTATCAGTCAACCATTCCGCCAATTCAAGTATTTTCTTATTAGGCCTAATATCATCTTGTTCGTCTTTAAGGGAATCATATGATTTTGTACCGTCAGCAGGAGGAAAAATTTCTGTATCAACAAATGAAAGAATATCTGCCATAGGATATTCAGCAGTTATTTTAGCTGCTTGGCCTTTGTGAACTTTAAGTGTAATAGCGTCCGGCGCAATTGAATCAACAGCTAGGTGAGTCGGCCCAACTGTGAAGCGCTCATTATCAGCTTTATGAGCATACATAATATAAGTTTCTGCCCCCGGACACATCGAAACTTCCTTATTATATACTGCTTTGAAACCATCTAAATCATAGGCAGTACCTTTAGGATTTTCTATAGTTCCGTCAGTACCTATTGCTCTAATATTATGCCATTTAAAGTTTGCACCCCACACATTATTATCTAACTTGTGGTGGCCCAATTTTAAAATAAATTTATCTATGCTAGCATCAGCGCCTATGCCATTAAACATATTATCCATATTACCAGAAGACGCCTTATTGGTATTAAAAGCACTCAAGGCTAATTTACTAAGCTTACCGGTATTGTTAAACATATTGGACATGTTAGTAACGTTAGGCGTTTCCCAATTTTGACCTAAAGTCAAAGTAATCAAGGCTGAATCGTTATTAAACATTGACTGCATATTTTGCACGCTACTAGTATCCCACCTACTTAAGTCTAGGCTGAGCAAACTGCTAGTATCGTTAAACATATATTGCATATCGGTAACCTGCGAAGTATTAAAATTGCTCACGGAGTTCAGGTCAGTCACCAAATTATCATTGTTAAACATATATGACATGTCTTTAACGTTTTCAGTATTCCAATTGGGACCCAAAGTTAATATTGTCAGGCTGCTGGCATTATTGAACATGTACTGCATACCAGGATGATAATTACTTGATGAAACAGCATTTCCTACACTCTCAGTATTCCATTTATGCAAATCTAAAGAAGTTATGCTGCTGGCACTATCAAACATATGCTGCATATCGGTAACCTGACTTGTGTCCCAATCAGTAACTGCTGGACTAGTTAAATTAGTATCACCGCTAAACATGTACTGCATGTTAGTTACTTGGCCTGTCTTCCAACCACCAACATTAAGACCAGTTAAAGCTGCATCACCATCAAACATATGCTGCATATCGGTAACCTGACTTGTGTCCCAATTAGTAACTACTAGGCTAGTCAAATTTCTACAGCCATTAAACATGTATGCCATATTTTCAGCATAACGTGTATTAAAGTTGCTAACATCAAATGCCGCCTTATGAGGGCCAGTTCCCGTACTAGTCAAGCTTTGACAATTATTAAACATGTACGACATGTCCTCAACAAATTTCGTGTCAAATTTATTATCACTTATATTAAGACCAAGATTATCTAATAGTAGATCATTGTTAAACATGTGCGACATATCACTAACAGCACTAGTGTTAAAATTATCAATACTTATTTTTTTCATACCGGTCATATCAGAGAACATGAACGACATATTTCCGACATTGTCAGTTTTAAAGTGTGTTCCATCCCCCAATGTTAAACTTTCTATACTGCTGTCACCCTCAAACATGTGCGACATATCGCTCACAAGATCGGTTTTAAAATTAGCTATACCTTTATTTTCTATCGAATTCGTAGTTAAGGCAGCGTCATATTGAAACATACTTTGCATATTAGTAACTTTGCTGGTATCCCAACCGCTTAAGTCTAAATTATTTAAACTGGAATTAACCGCATTTTTTTTATTAGCAAACATTGAACTCATATCGGTCACACGACTAGTATTCCAATGGTTACCATGAGCATCCGTATAAGTATGCAAATCTAAATTGTTTATTTCCGTAGTATTCTGAAACATACAACTCATGTTAGTTACAAGATCGGTATTCCACTTACCTATGCTCAAACTGGATAATTTAGAACAGTCCTTAAACAAGGATTGCATATTGGTTACTTTACTGGTATCCCAACTGCCTATGCTCAAACTGGTTAATCCTGAACAACCATTAAACATATTAACCATGCTATTTACATGGCTAGTATCCCAATTATCTATATCTAAGTTGCTCAACGTCTTACAGTCTTGAAACATACTGTACATGTTAGTTACTTTGCTGGTGTTCCAACTACCTATATCTAGGCTGCTCAATGCCTTACAGCCTTGAAACATACTGTACATGTTAGTTACTTTGCTGGTGTTCCAATTACCTATATCTAGGCTACGCAATGACCAGCAGCCTATAAACATGTCATACATGTTAGTTACACTACTAGTATTCCAATTTCTTCCAAAATCAATGCTGCTCAACACTAGATCCTGATAAAACATATTAGACATGTCACGTACGTTGCTAGTATCCCAATTGTCACCAAATTTTACACTATTCAGCTTACTGTTTTCAGTTAGATATGCCGTCGCAAACATGTTAGACATGTATTTTAATGAGCTACTTGTATGCCAACCGGATAAATCTAAATTAGTCAGATTAGCATCGAAGTTGAACATATTACTTATATTAACTAAAGCGGTAGCATCCAAATTACCAATACCCTGAATATCCGTTAATTTATTCAAATATGCAAATTTAAATGCACTATTTGCTGCTAACTTAATTGCATTTGCAGGCCCAGTGAAAGCTATCTTCGTAATACTGCTTGCAGAAACTCCTAAATTCTGAATTTGCTTAGATGAAAGCGTCCCGCGGCCCGTAAAAGTCATGGTGCCATTATCAAAGCTCCAGGCAACATCGCCATCAAATCCCGAATTATAGCGCAGTGAAATCCCGTCTTGAGCGCCAACCTCTTCTTTTGCTGCAGTATACCCCGCTAGCAGTGCAGTCAGATCATCCTGTGCCGCATTAATATCAGCCAGCAATTTTGTCTGATCAGCTTCTGGCAGATCCGCAATGTTTGGATCACGATACTTATTGATTGCTACCTGCGCTTTATTTACAGCATCCTGCAAAGCCTGCTGTTTTTCCGGTGTCTCATGTTGATATGTGTCAGAGCCGCTTGTTTCGTTAGCTTTTCCTAAGGTTGTACTTAAGCTAGCCGCTGCAGCATCCAGCTTCTGCTCTGCCTCAGCTTTCTTACTCTCATTTTCTTTTTCTTCTTGACTTAGAGCAGAAGCAGCAGATTCGCTTCCATCACTAGTCGGAACAGATTGAATCGTTTCAGTTCCATCACGCAAAAACGAACTTAAACCTGCAAAAGTTGACAATTTCATCTTAGTTGACCCATTTACTGTAGTCCCTGTCTGCTTTTGTTTATCACTAGCATGTACATTACTACCAGCAGATTCATTCGCAGCACCCTCGCTGCCAGAATTTGCTTCATTAGCCTTGCTACTTTGAATATTGTTATTTAATTCTTGCTCACCATCAGCAGCGCGAGCTACTTGGCTGTTAGCACCTAAAAATCCTAAGCTGATTAAGACGGATGCAGCGCCAATCGTTAATTTACGAATTGAAAAACGTTCTTTCTTAGTTTGTGGCTCCATCTTTTTTAAGCGCTCAGTAAAATTATTTTTGCTCAACATTTGGCCTCCTAATCATTCATGATTAATTATAAATATATACACATATTATAGTAAACCAAAATTTAAATTTTGTAAATATTGTTCTTAATAAAATCATAAATTATTTCCAATTATTCTAACCTACATACGAATTTTAATTATGTTGAAATTCCCATGCATTCAGACATATAAGTGCAACATCATATATACTTGAATATAAATGCTAATCTAATTTGTCAGATTATTTCTATTAAATTAAAATATATGGTAGACATTATTCGCATTATTCAATATTTGATAATTTGCATAATCAGCTATATTAAACGCACTTTGTATAAATAGTTTATTTTATTATAAATTATTTATAATGATATTCTTGAACGCTGGTTAAATTGGATTGTTAAAAATAAAATTAGATGAATTTATAATACCGGTAATTTTAAGAAGCGCACACGACTTTATTTTTCCAAAATCATTCCATTTCATTCATTGAAATAATTATTGCAAATGCGATTTTGATTTTAGATGCTCACTCACCTGTATTCGTGTTATTATTACACGATTAATGAAATAAACAGGGACAGCAAAAACCAGCCTTTGCTGACATTAATTTATAAAATAGGTTTACGTGTCAGGTGAATTTGAAATAGGTAACTGTATCGTTGCAGATTATTACGAAAAAACAAGTGTCTGGGGAAAAACTCTAATTTTTATAGATATGCTTTAAACACATTTATAAAAATCGAATGCTGCTGGAATTATTTTTAACTTAGATAAGTTTTTTGCAACATAATCCGATTAATTATTTATATCCAAAAAGGAACGTTAATATTAAAAACTAACGTTTCTTTTCGTATCTAGTTTTTTCCCAGACACTCGCGATCGCAGTAGTTTAAGCATTAATTGAATTCATTGTGTAATTTTAGGCAAAAAAAGAACTAGTTCCAATAAAATATCGAAAACTAGTTCTAAGTTAGGGGCTAATCGGACAGTTAAAGTCAAAGCCATCAACCAATTACTTATCTTACCGTTTCAGCTTTAATAAACTTCTCGAGACCAAGTGTGTAGTATTTATCGTGATTAATCTTAACAGCAGCACCATAAGTCTTAACCTTTGTACCCTTGTAAATAACCTGATCCTCAACACGCTTGCCCGCATGATTGTAGATATAGGCTGTTTTAGCCATCTGACGTGTTTGTCCATCAATATTACCAGCCTTAACATATTGGTTATCTTCTAGGTGGTAATACAATTTACCGTCAATCAGCGTCGTACCATAAGTCTTAACCTTAAGTCCTCGCTGCAGAACCCGGTTTATAACCCGGTTAGCATCTTGATTATAGATATATGAATTGTGCATCAAGATTGCTTCATCAAGTGATGGTGCCACCACCTGAACAGTTACTGGGACTGAGACAAATGTTCCATCTTTAGCATGAACATTCACAAATGTTTTATAAGTACCCGACTGATCTGTTTTTGGCAGGCTATCAGGATCCCACGTATATTCATAACCGTCTAGCATAAAATTAGTGTTTGTAACGGCAGTTTTAGCATACTCAGGGTGCGTAGTTAAATCTGTATATTGTGGCACTGACACTGAACCGGGCTTTAACACCGGTTTATTATCAACTGGACGCTCTGGTGCTGGCACAATATCTATCGTTACTGGGATTGTATCAGTAGCTCCCGGCAGGCCCCAAGCAGCATCTTCTGAATACTTTATTTTAAAACTGCCATATTGTCGGCTGCCAACCTGAGACGAATTAACCCCAGCAATTTGATCATCAACATCAGCACCCGTTGCCATAACTTCACCGTAATTAAGCAAAGCCTGCTTGATAACATCAGTTCCCAGACTTGAACCTTGTGCAACTGGAATTGGATTATTATTAACCTGAGCTTTAACTAGCTTCAGAGGGATATCGGTAAAAGTCTGCTGCGAACCATCATCGCTATACGTTACAGTCAGAGTAACTGTATTACCTGTCTGTGCTAACATATAAGTCGGTTGGGAATCTGTCGGTAAAGAATCAATTGTACTGGTATCAAGATAATGACTAACAATTTTCTTTATCTGAGTATCACTAAGTTCTAGGCCTGCGTTACTGATATAGGCCTGCTTGGTAGCTAAGGCTTGTTTCTTTTGTGCACTGACCATTGTAATGTCGACGTCAACAGGCATAGTTGATCCACCAACGAAGGTAACTATAATTGTCCCTGGAATTTTCTTACTGATGGCATCACCTAAGCTGGCAGCCGTCAAATCAGGTGCAATATTATCTTTCCACGCAAGCTGATACTCTGAATGACTAACCACATCATTGGTGCCTTTTTGAGTAATTTTAACCAGATCATCGATATTAAGTAATTGGTCAGGGTGAATGGTTTGTGCAACCGGACGACACTCACTAATCCCCGACCTAGTATCGACAGTCAATTTGATTGGTAAGTACTGGTGTGTATTGTCCGCATAGGTAACAGCGATGGCAGCATCAACCTTACCATCCATATTATTTAGATCTTCTAAAGGCAATGCTGTATGCGTTGCATCATTTTTCACCCATTTGCACTGTGCATCGGCAAAGTGGGCTGGCAAGTTTACTAAAGTTTTTGCAGCAGGAACCGTACCCTGCAAGAATGTACCACTATAATTAGATTCAGATTGGCTAATACCAGTAGCAGTACCTTTAATGGTAGCCGATTCAACATTAAAGGTAGCACTGATAGGGACACTTTCAGAACCGTCATTGTAAACAACAATAACTTGGTGATTTTGGGTTGCGTTGCCAGCACTATTAGGTTCATCATCCGTTTTCCAAATAATCTTTCTTACTTTAGTTGACGAAGCCACCGGTGAACCCAGTGGGAGACCCGAAGGATCTTTCAAAGTCAGCACTTGATCAATAGTAGCTGGATCAGTAATTACTGGAACCCGGGTATGTCCACCAGTAAACGCATCATCAGCATCAGTTGCATGAATCGAAATTCCTGATGAGTTCACTGGCGTATAATCCTGCTTAAGAGCCGTTACCTTTAATTTTACGGGTATCACCTGCTTAGCAGTATTGTCATGGTAATCAATTATGATATAGGCATTTGGAGCAGTAGGAGTTACCGGCTGGCTAATATCCGGATTGACAGAACTAACACCATCCTTAGACCAGCTATACGTGGCTAAGCTATCATTATCATTTATAGATGTAAAGCTTGCAGCAGTTAACGCGGCCTTAGCAGTATCCGAAGACAACATATCTGTTTGGTTAATTCCCACTGTAGTTACATTACCAGAATCCACTTCTCCGCCATAGACGGTCACTGCCGCATTAGGAACAAGCGCGGTAGAACCATCTGTATAGGTTATTTTAAGTGTACGCCCAGTAGTTTGCTGACCAAGCGTTAGGGTCGGCGCTCCTGAAGGTCTAGGTGGTACTGCACTTGAGTCACCTAGATCCCATTCAATACTTTTAATAATATCAGATAAGTTACCAGTTTGCTGGGTATGAAATGTATCGTTAGTCACAACGTTAAGGAATTGCCCCCAACTGGTAGAATCTTTAAATTCACTTGGATCAACAATTTCAGGTTGATGAGTGTCTGGGTTGGTGGCAAAGTGTGCCTTTAATAAATTAAGTGCGGATGGCTTAAAAGTTGTTATATAAGAGTCAGCATAGTTTTTAACTTCTAAATCTACCGGTTGTATTTCAAAGCCATCATCATCCACATCTGGAGTACTGTAACTGATTTTAACACCAACATTAGGTACTTTACCATATGGATTAGTATCACTATGCTTTACATCATTATCAGTTAAGGGACTATATGCAGGTTGACTATATGTAGGTTGACTATATTCGCTTAATATAGGATTACCTAATGAATCCATAGGATGACCGTCTGCATCTAGAGAATGACCGTCTGCATCTAGAAGATGGCCGTCCGTATCCATAGGATGACCAGCAGCGTCTAGAGAATGACCATTCGCATCTATAGGACGTCCATTTCTATCAACTTTTCTAATCACCCATGAATATTTCAAATTCCACTTATCCTGCCATGTTTCGGCAGCTGATCCATCTATTGCAATCGCATTCTTAGCCTTTTCTTCACTTGGTAACTTACCCTTTTGAGCATATTGGGTTGCGGTAGTTATATTAGGAAGTACTATATTAACAGGGATGTACTTGCCAATATGGGCAGAAGCATGAACAAGATTACCATGTTCATCAACTTTATTAACATATACTGGACCACCGTTACTTTTATCGACAACAGGATCACCATATTCATTGAGTTTATTAACATAAACAGGGTTGCCATGTTCATCGACTTTAGCTCTCTGTTCACCAAAATCTACCTCGACAACTGCATTCCCCAGCTCATTGGCGACAGTATCAGTTGGATTATATATAATTTTGTTTTCAATATGATTAAGACTTCCATCAACATCGTTATAAATATGGTCCGTTTCAATTACACCACCATCAATTAATTCGCCTGATGAATTCATAGCCTTCTTACTTACCCATTTGACGCCTGTGACAGTTTTAGGAGTATTTTCTGGGTGTTCAGGATCAGAATTAAAGTAATCAGGTTTACTATTTAGATCAGTAATTGAGTAGTGAGTGCCCAAAGGAGAAATTTCACTATCATAAAAGATTAGTCCCAGAATTTCATTTACACCATTAAGATCAGTACCATTGGTAATCTGTGTTTTTTGGCCTTTATGAGCATATACTGTAGGAATATTATTAGTAGAATGATTAGGATCTGGCGGGATAGTTAGCCCATAACGCTCATCGTCATGTTTATGCAAATACACGGTATAAGTATTTTCGACAGGCCTGTTCGTATTAGTTGCATCCTTATAGAGATCTTTCAATTTATCAAGAGTTATGTAATTAACTGAGCCAGAACTTGTAGTTACATCAGTAATTGCCTCAGTCGATTCAATACTTCGTCCTTCAAAACTTCCCCATGCATAAGACTTGCTTATTTTAAAGTTTCCTAACGTTAACTTCAAAGGAGAACTAGCAACATTATCAGCACCAACACCGTTAAACATATTACTATCATCACCTACAACAGGTGTAGTAAATGTTTGGAGGCCAGAATCATTTTTACCCAAATTCAAGGTAGTCAACTTACTATCACCATTAAATATGGAGGACATATTAACAACCTGGCTAGTATGCCAATTATGCAAGTCTAGTGACTTTAAACTGCTATCACCATTGAACATAAATTCCATGTGATGAATTCTACCAACATTCCAACCTTCTATACCTGTAATTTTCGTTAAACTGATAGCTCCATCAAACATATGATACATTGAATAAACATTGGTAACATCCCAGTTAGATAAATTTAAAGTAGCCAAATTTTTTGTATTGGCAAACATATACGCCATGCCGTTTTGCGTATATGCAGTTGCGTACCAGTATCCACTACCAGGACCACGATGTTGATCTTCACTTCCTGCAACTTTAGTAACATTCCAATTAAGAGTTAAATCTGTCAAACTGGAAGAACTAGCAAACGCACCATCAAACATATGTATCATCTTTTCAACATTTTTAACGTTCCAGCTTTCAATCCCTGCAATCTTTTTTAAGTTGCTATCATTTTGAAACATTTCAGACATATCCGTAACACTGCTAACATCCCAATTAGCAAATCCTTTAATAGTGGATAATTTACTATCGTTATAAAATAATCCTTCCATACTATTCACATTAGAAGTATTTAAACCACCAATATTTAGGGTTTTCAGACTGGAAAGGCCTTCGAAAGCATGATACATAGAACAATTAACCTTAAACTGCCACGAACTTAAGTCTAAACCGTTATCCAAATCCCCTTCTTTTGAAGTAACTAATGCTGTATCATTCTTGAATACCTCATCCATACTCATAGAATTGGAAGAATTTGTTGTCCAATTCTCTACATCTAATACTTTCAACTTAGGCAGATTATAAAACATGCGGCTTATAGTATAAACTTTTGAAATATTCCAGCCATGAAGATTTAACGAAGACATCACACTTTGTTTACTAGAATCAGTGATACCATAGGAATAATTATTAGAAAACATCCCATCCATAGATCTAACTTGGCTAACATTCCAGCCACGAAGATCTAACTTCAATAATTTAGGGTCATTGGCAAACATTCCACTCATAGACGTAACATTGCTAGCAACTAATTCGTCAACATTTATCATGCCTTTAAGTCCAGACAAATTAGCAAATTTTTGATAACAACTTGAAGGTAGATTAATTGCCCCACCCGATTGATCAAATTCAATAAATTTGATTGCATCTGGCCCAATTCCTTTAAGACTAGCTAAAGTTTTAACTGGAGTAGAAGAAAGTGTATTACCACTACCGGTGGCAACAAAAGTCATCGTCTTAGACACACTACTATAGCTCCAATTACATTGACCGTCTACATCAGTAATAATTGTTCGTGGTTCAATACCATCCTGTGCTTCAACCTTAGCTGAATGCGTTTCATCTACCTCGGTTGAAGTTGCGGAAGTGCTGCTTGAGGCACTTGAACTAACTGCCTCACTTCCTGCAGAACTGCTTGCGCTAGAAGTTTCCGCTGCACTTGTTTCTGTACCACTGCTTGAAGCTTCAGCTTGACTGCCTTGGCTAGCTTGTGAAGGTTGTGGTGCTTCTGGTTCGCTCCTTAAGAAAGAACGCAAACCAGAATAGGTTGCTAAATTCGTCTGCTCTTTTTGCTTGGCTGTTTGTTTATTAACTACTGCACTATCTGCTCCTGTAACTGTGTCGGCTTTAGCTGTTTGGTTATTCACCTGCATAAAACTGAAGCCGAGCAGTACAGAGGCCATCCCGACCGTCAGTTTACGTAAAGAAAAGTGCTCACGTTTATTCTGCAACTCACTTTTTCTTTGCCGTTCGTTAATATTTTTTTTACTTAACACTACGTATTTCCTCCATTTTCACTCTTATTTCAGCTTGCTGGCTTTCACGTAACGATTATCACCAATAGTGTAGTATTTAATACCTTTAATCTTGACGGCCTTGCCATAGGTAGCCACCTTAGCGCCCTTACGCATTTTCTTCTTTGTTGCCTTACCGTAGCGGTTAACCACTGTGACTTTGCCTATTGTGTGTCGCTTAACGGCATCGATGTTGCTGGCCAACAAAAATTCATCATTATCCAAGACGTAATACTGTTTGTGCTTAATTGTCGTCTTACCGTAAGTTACCACACTTGACCCGGCTTTCAAGATAGCCTTGTTTTCACGTTTACCATTCTTATCATAGAGATAAGCTGCATGATTAATTGCCTTCTTAACCCCGCCTGTAGCATCATTGTCCCCATGAACCGTAGGATCAACCCAAGTATCGGAAGTCGGCGGGAAGTCACTGGCTTTAATATACTTATTTCCGTCAATCAGGTAATATTTCTGACCCTTGATTGTGACTGGAGTACCGTAAGTGGTTACCGCAGTGCCCGCATAAATTACTTGGTCGCCGATCTGCTGACCATACTTGTCGTAGACGTGAGCCGTCAAATCCAGCTTCCTCTTCTCTCCGTGAATGTTGCTGGCTTTCACGTAATACTTGTCAGCCTCAATAATGTAATACAGTTGATTATTGATCATAGTCGTTCCGTAGGTCTTAACCTTTGAACCGCTTTGCAAGATTTGGTCGTTAACCCGTTTGCCTTGCTTATCATAGAGATAAGCACTATGCTTCAAAACAACATCGCTTTCCTGCGGATCGCCTACGTTAACCTTGACGGGAACCGAACCAACAGAGCCGTCCGGATAGTGAACTGTGACAAATGTCTTATCCATTTTGCCCTTAGTGGAAGTATCGGCCACATTGTTGGTGTCCCAAGTATAATTTGTGCCAGCTGGCATTGCGCCTGCATTAGTAATCCCACTACCAGCATAATCATTGTGTATCGGTAGATCCGTATATTGCGGCACTTGAATCTCACCTCCGCCAGGATTTAAGTTGCTGGCCATTGAATTATCAACTGGTCGTTTAGTGACCTTAACAATTACTGGAATTAAATAACTGCCTCTAAAATGAATAAATCCAGGATCACTAGGTACATATCGAATGCCAATTTGTCCTGATTGGAATCCAACTTGTTTGGTATTAATTCCAGACACATTATCATCTAAAGTTATTCCAGAATTATCCTTTAATTCATTGTAATTACTAAGTACTTGCTGTGACGTGATACTATCACCTTGATAAACCTTTGCCTGTTGTATTTTTGGTCCAAAAACTGTAAACGGTACTGGTTTAAGTACTTGTTCAGCATTAGTATCATCATTATAGCGAACCGTAATGGTTGCTTTATCACTATTTAATTGCACAGTGTAGCTATGTGGATAGCTATTAATCAGGCTGTCGTCTACATAATAACTACCAACATCAGCTTGCTGATCTGCAGACAAGCTTGTATCATTCAGATAAACTTTTTTGGATGTATTGCTGTTCTTAAGAACAGCCCCAACAACTGTTCCATCTACCCGTTCAGTAAGCTGTGAGCCATCTGCAGTAAAGGTAATCATTGCATTGGTGCTAATGTTCTTACTGCCAGTGCTGCCCAGACCGGCAGCACTGGTATCCGGTTTAGCCGCCCACGTTAAGCGGTAATCGACATTAGGAGTCAATCCGGTTACAACAATATGACTATTCAAACTCGCATCAGTAATATTAGCCCCGATGTGGGTAGTGAAATTGCTAATCCTAACCTTGTCTCTATAGTACTGTGCCCAATTTCCTATAGCCAGCTTCACCGGCAGATATTGGTGAGTGCCATCATGATAATCAACTTCAATTGCTGCTTTCACAATCCCTTCAGTGCTATTCAAATTAGTCAGCTCTTGATGGGTAGCAACATCGACCCATTTGTAACTAGCACCTAAACTATCTGAATCTGATTTTTGCCCCAAAGATGCATCTGACAAAAAGTCAGCGGCAGACGGAACATTTCCACGCAAATAGGCCTTGTTAGTGACTAAGACTTTAGCACCCTTGACAGTAATCGGAACAATAAATGGATCACTTATTGAATTATCGTCATACTTGATTTGTAATTTAGCATTCTGCGTACCAATATCTTTGGTGGTGTAACCTGGAATACTATTAGTTTCAGTTGCCCAATTAAGTTCGCTAATCTTACTGGCTGGAATTGGATCATGAGTTGTAGCTATACCAGCTGTAACTGTGTGTGTAAGGCTGCTTTTCATCGCATTAAAGTTCAAATCGGGGACAACTGTACTATCATCTGCGGCATGGATAGACAAAGCCGATCCATTATACAAGATACCGCTATATTTTGATGAAGTGTTATTTACTTTCAGGATTACCGGTACCTCCTGTTTAGTACCATCACCATAATTAATGATGATATAGACGCGCTGCGTACCAGCTGTGCTAGTGCTAGGAGCATGCTCACCGCTGGCTGAGGTTGCCCACTCAAATGTGGCATTTGGATAAGCATCAGTTATATTGCCTGCATTAAGTAATGCAGCCTTAGCATTGGTATCTGTTAACGCCGTATTAACATCTACACCAGTTGCGGTAATTGCATAAGGATCACTCTTACCGCCGACCACATTTACTTGCAGCCCAGTAGAACCACCAGTTGTACCATCAGTATATGTAGCAGCAATTTGGCAAGAATTAAATTCATTTGGATTATTATTAATAATGGTAGGAGTACCACCAGCTGCCCAATCTAGGTGATCAATGATGCTGTCAAATTCTTGACTATCAGTAATAGCATCAATGACAGCACCTGTTGCATGGTCGGTGACCTTAATCAGATCATTCATATCATTCAAGTGATCTTTAGAGAAGGCTGCTGGAGCAGCTACCTTAAACGTATTGCCATCACCGACTGCGTGTGTTGTTATTTTTTTGGGGGCTGGTGGTAGTGACGATAGATCTGGCTTAATTGAAATTGGATATGCATCAGAATATCTTTCAACTAACAGAGTAACAGGGACAATGTCTTCGCCATCTGGGCTACCATCAGTAGTATAAGTAACCTTAACGGCTACGTCTTTTTGACCATAACTGCTTAAGTAGCTCTTCTGTAAGGGTGCATGGTTGCCTTCTCTTCTGACCCAAGAATAAGTTAGATCTGACTTGCCCCATTCGTCTGGTCCTGGTCCTTCTGGAGAATCACTAGTTTTAATACCTGCTTTTGCTTTCGCTTTTGCTTCTTCAGTACTAGGATCTGTATCTTTAGCCACAATCTGGCCCTTGCCGGGGGCAAACTTCGGCAATTGCACCTTCACCGGAACATTAGTTATTGTACCGTCACCAAAAGTCAGCTTAATTACTGCGTTTCCTTTATCAATACCCAAATCTGGCGGATCTGTAACTAAATTGCCAAGATTGTCAATCACACCGCCATCATCAATACGACCTTCAGCATTTATCTTTTTATTAGGCAGCCATTCTGCCAATACAAGTGTTTTGTTACTATGCTTAATATCATCAGTAGCATTTATAAGATCAGTATAGCTTTTATCAGTTGATGTTTCAGTATCTTCAAATGATAGAATATCTGTCATTGGGTACTGATCAATTATCTTAGCACGTTGTCCCTTATGGACCTTAATTGTAACGTCATTGATTTTATAACGCTTATTATCATCTTTATGTACAGTCATGACATAAGTTGCTGGTCCAGGACACATCGAAACATCCTTATTGTATAGAGTCTTAAAGCCATTTAAATCATAGGCAGTACCTTTAGGATTCTCTATAGTTCCGTCAGTACCTGTTGCCTTAATGTTCTGCCATTTAAAAGTACCCCAGACACTAGAATCTAATCTATAGTGGCCTAATTGCAGAACAAACTTGTCTACACTGGCATCAGCACCCAAGCCATTAAACATGTCAGTCATATTGCCATAATATATTCCACTAGTATCAAAGGCGCTCAAGTTCAAGCTACTAAGTTTACTAGTGCCATTAAACATATTCTGCATATAATAAACTTTGCTCGTATTCCAGTTTGACCCCAATTTCAAAGTAGTCAGAGCAGCATCACCATTGAACATGTTATTCATACTAGTGACATTTTTGGTATTCCACAAACTTAAATCTAACTCGGTTATCTTATTATTGCCGTTAAACATATTGGCCATGCTTGTAACATTGGTAGTATCAAATTTTTTTACAAAACGCAAATCTGCAACGTTACCGTCTCCGTTAAACATACTGTCCATGTTTGTGACATTAGCAGTACCCCACGGTGCATCATTATTATCTAAAGTTGTATTATCCAAAGTTGTCAAACTTGTATCGCCATTAAACATATATGACATATCGGTAACATTTTCAGTATTCCAATTGTCACCTAATTTTATTTGGGTTAAATCGTTGGCGTTATTAAACATGTATTGCATACTGCCAGCGTCCAAGCCCACACTACTAGTATCCCAATTACTTAAATCTAAAGAAATTATACTGCCAGCACCATCAAACATATGCTGCATGTCAGTAACCTGACCTGTATGCCAATTAGTAACTACTGGACTAGCTAAATTAGTATCACGGTTAAACATATACTGCATATTAGTCACTTGGCTCGTATCCCAGCCGCTAACATCTAGACCAGTTAATGCTGTATCACCATCAAACATATGCTGCATATCAGTTACACTGTCAGTAGTCCATCTACTATTATTTGGATCTGACTCATTAGTTGTAACCTCTATACTAGTCAACTTAATATCACCAGCAAACATATAGGCCATATTTTCAACATAACCCGTATTAAATCCACTAACATCAAATGCCACCGCAGGATTACCGTCTACAGCAGTTCCTGAGCTAGTCAAGCTTCGACAATTATTAAACATGTACGACATGTCTTCAACAAATTTTGTATCAAAATTAGAGACTTTAAGATTATCTAATAATTGATCACTATCAAACATGTGCGACATATCGCTGACAGCACTAGTATCAAAATTATCAATATTTAATTTTTTCATACTAGTCATGCCAGAGAACATGTATGACATATTACCAACATTACTGGTTTTGAAGTGAGTGCCAACTCCTAAGATTAGACTTTCCACACCACTGTCACCATCAAACATATGCGACATATTACCTACCATATCGGTGATAAAACTAGCTATACCTTTGTTTTGTATCAAATCCGTAGTTAAGGCAGTGTCATATTGGAACATGTAGCTCATATTAGTAACTTTACTGGTATCCCAACCTTGGAGATCAAAATTAGTTAACTTTGGCGCAACATAGGGATATTGGTTGGGACTTTGGAAAGCAAACATATGGCTCATGTCAGTTACGTTACCAGTATTCCATGGAATATTACCTTCAGTATGGTGCAAATCTAGATTGTTTAAAGCCGTACAATCATAAAACATATATTTCATGCTAAGCACATTACCAGTATCCCAATTATCTATAGCCAAGCTGGTTAATCCTGAACAGCTTTGAAACATACTGCTCATGTCAGACACTTGACTAGTATTCCACGTATTTAAATTCAAATTATTTAAGTTGCTACAACCGGAGAACATACCGCTCATGTCAGTTACGTTACTAGTATTCCAGGATACACCAGAAGTATGCAAATCTGAGCTATTCCAGTTTAAGCTACTGCAACCGGAAAACATAGATCCCATAGACCTTACATTACTAGTATTCCACGTATTTAAATTCAAATTATTTAAGTTGCTACAACCGGAGAACATAGAATCCATGTCCCCCACATTACCAGTGTTCCAATTATTTATATTTAAAGTGCTTAACCCTTCACAGCAACTAAACATAGAATTCATGCTCTTCACGCGACTAGTATCCCAATCGCTTATAGTAGCCATAGATGCATCGGTTAGACTGCTACAATTATAAAACATACCGTTCATATAAACGCCGCTATTAGGAGTACTAACACCAGTGCCAATAGTACTATGCCATTGACTTCCAAAATCAATGGTTCTCAATTGCTGGTCATAATAAAACATGTAGTCCATGTTCTCTACTTTGCTAATATTCCAACCGTTACCAAATTTTATATCGGTTAGACTACTATAATGATTGTCAACATAACTGTCCATCCGAAACATACCATACATGCTAGTTAACGAACCTGTCTGCCAACTAGATAAATCTAATAGACCGGTCAGATTACCATCATTGTGAAACATATAACTTGTATCGGTTAAAGCGCTAGCATCTAGAGTATTCACTCCTTGAATTTCTGTTAGTTTAGTTAAATTTGCAAATTTAGATTGACTATTTGCCGCTAGCTTAATCCCAATGTCGAAAGCAATCTTTTTAATGCTATCTTCAGAAATTCCAGCAGTTGACATAATAGATTGAATGGTATCAGCAGAAAGTTGTCCAGCAGTTGTATAACTTAAGGTGCCTGTACTACTTTCAAATTCCCATCTAACACCGCCATCAGTTCCCGTTATTATGGCCTGTGGAGAAACTTCCTCCTGCGTATCGACCTGCTCCTGAGTTGCAGAATATTCCGCTAACAGTGCTGTCAAGCCATCCTGTGCCGCATTAATATCAGCCAGCAATTTTGCCTGATCAGCTTCTGGTAGATCCGCACTGCCTGGATCACGATACTTATTGATTGCTTCTTGCGCCTTATTTACAGCATCTTGCAAAGCCTGCTGCTTTTCCGGTGTCTCGTGTTGATATTTGTCAGAGCTGCTTGCTTCATTGGCTTTGCCTAATGTTGTATCTAAACTAGTCGCTGCCGCATTCAGCTTCTGCTCTGCCTCAGCTTTCTTACTCTCATTTTCTTTTTCTTCTTGACTTGGAGCAGAAGCAGCAGATTCACTTCCATCACTAGTTGTCCCAGATTCAACTATTTCAGACCCGTCCCGCAAAAATGATCTTAAGCCCGCGTAAGTTGACAATTTCACCTTTGGTGAAGTTTTGTTTGACTTTTGTTCATTTGTAATGTTCACATTGGTACTGGTAGATTTGTTTACATCATTTGCAGCGCCTTTTCTGCCAGTATCTGTTCCACTGACCTCACTACTGTGAATGCTGTTATTTAATTCTGACTCACCATCAGCAGCATGAGCTACCTGACTGTTAATACCTAAAAATCCTAAGCCGATCAAAACGGATGCAGCGCCAATCGTTAGTTTACGAATTGAAAAACGCTCTTGCTTAGTCTGCGACTCCATCTTTTTTAATCGCTCAGTAAAATTATTTTTGCTCAACTTTTGACCTCCAGATTGTCTATGGATAATTCTGATTATATACACATTATATAGTAGACCTTAATTTTATTTTTGTAAATATTGCTCTTAATAAAATCATAAATTATTTCCAATTATTCCAGTCTGTGTACAATTTTTGATTATTCAAAAATCCCTATTGTTTAAAGTATATAAGTGTAATTAAATATATACTTGGATATAAATACTAATCCAATTTGTTAAGCTATTCCTATTAAATTAAAATATATGACAGACATTAATATAATTATTCAATATTTGATAATTTGCATAATCAGCTATACTAAACGCACTTTGTATAAATAGTTTATTTTATTATAAATTATTTATAATGATATTCTTGAACGCTGGTTAAATTGGATTGTTAAAAATAAAATTAGATGAATTTATAATACCGGTAATTTTAAGAAGCGCACACGACTTTATTTTTCCAAAGTCATTCCATTTCATTCATTGAAATAATTATTGCAAATGCGATTTTGATTTTAGATGCTCACTCACCTGTATTCGTGTTATTATTACACGATTAATGAAATAAACAGGGACAGCAAAAATCAGCCTTTGCTGACATTAATTTATAAAATAGGTTTACGTGTCAGGTGAATTTGAAATAGGTAACTGTATCGTTGTAGATTATTACGAAAAAATAAGTGTCTGGGAAAAAATTCTAATTTTTATAGATATGCTTTAAACACATTTATAAAAATCGAATGCTGCTGGAATTATTTTTAACTTAGATAAGTTTTTTGCAACATAATCCGATTAATTATTTATATCCAAAAAGGAACGTTAATATTAAAAACGGCTGAATGTCAAATTCTGTTGATGAAAAATAATATTTAACTTGAAATACTTTAGGCAATTTTGCTTAAAGTGTTTTCTTTTAGCACGGCATTTTTTGATTCTAACATGATTCTAGCAGTTAAGTTGGAAAAGTTGCGATATCCATAAGCAGTTCGTTCAATTTGTTTAATCCGGCGATTAGTTCCTTCAACACAACCATTGGAATACTTTGAAGTAGCAGCATTTAGGACGGCTTTGCGATTACGTTTAAAAGTTTTAAGTGTCGTTTTCATTTGCCCACCCACGTCAGCTCGACTTTTTAGCAGCTTGGCCATTTGTTTAGAATCATGTTCGGTAAGCGACTGTCTTAGGGTCTGCATTAAATCGTAAGCAGCCCGTAATTTGGGACTTGCATCCAACCCTTCCTCAACGATTTGCTCTTGCGTCATGCAATCTCTTAGGTGCTTGTAATACTTGACCCTTTTAACTTCCAGCTTGTTGTAGGGTGTTAGATATGACTTCCAGTAGTATTTGAGCAAGATGTAACGGCGGTCACGATGATCAAACCGTTTCATAGTTTGGACGCGCAATTGGTTGAAGGAACGATTAAGCATTTGAACGATATGGAAACGGTCAATGATGACTTGGGCGTTAGGGAAAAGCGCATGGGCAATATCTTGATAATAGGCATTGAGATCCATAGTAACAGTTTTGACTTTACTTCTGACGATTAGGGGAAATTTTTCAAAGAAAGCCATAATATCTTTTTTTAAGCGCGTGGGCAAAATTTTGATGATCTGATGGGAGTCGCCATCAACGCAGATAAAGTGCAATTGGCGGTTGACACCGCGGAATTCGTCAACCCCAATATGTTCTGGCAAGTAATCATAGTCATCAACCTGAGGCTGCTTTTTAAACTTAATTAGTGTCCGTAACACGGTATTAGAAGAAACATTGTCAGAGCAGGCAATGTCTTTCATGGAACGATCAACAGTTAAGTCATTAATGACCTTTTGCTTAACAGGATTGGCAATAAAGCAATGCTTATTAATTAGCGGGCTGGTGGCCATAAAAGAGCGGTGACAAGTTCGACAATACAAGCGCTGCTTATGCAATTCGATTTGAATCGGCTTAGAAGCATCAAAAGCAAGATAGTGAATGTGAGAAAGGCAGTGGCCGTTATGGACTAAAGGGTCATGACAATTGGGACAAGAAGTTATAGGCAATATAAGTTCAGCGATGAGAACCTTGGTAACATGATCCTTAGCAAGATAAAAGCCAGAAAAAACAAGGTTATTATCTTTAATATCAAGCAAAAGTTTAGTAGAATAATCATCAAGAGAAGACATAACAAAGCTCCTTAAAAAACATAATGGTAGAGCGTTAATGGATAATTGAGGGAAGACAGTTTTGAATGTCTTCTTTTTTGCTTTTAAACAGCAATAAATCCTATTAATAAGATACCATAAGGTACTCATCAACAGGATTTATTCTACAACCTTAAAAACTAACGTTTCTTTTCGTATCTAGTTTTTTCCCAGACACTCGCGATCGCAGCAGTTTAAACATTAATTGAATTCATTGTGTAATTTTAGGCAAAAAAAGAACTAGTTCCAATAAAATATCGAAAACTAGTTCTAAGTTAGGGGCTAATCGGACAGTTAAAGTCAAAGACATCAACCTTTTTGCTAAATAAATTACTTATCTTACCGTTTCAGCTTTAATAAACTTCTCGAGGCCAAGCGTGTAATATTTATCGTGATCAATCTTAACAGCAGCACCATAAGTCTTAACCTTTGTACCCTTGTAAATAACCTGATCCTCAACGCGCTTGCCCGCATGATTGTAGATATAAGCTGTTTTAGCTATCTGACGTGTTTGTCCATCAATATTACCAGCCTTAACATATTGGTTATCTTCTAGGTGGTAATACAATTTACCGTCAATCAGCGTCGTACCATAAGTCTTAACCTTAAGTCCTCGCTGCAGAACCCGGTTAGTAACCCGGTTAGCATCCTGATTATAGATATATGAATTATGCATCAAGATTGCTTCATCAAGTGATGGTGCTACTACCTGAACAGTTACTGGGACTGAAGCAAATGTTCCATTTGCATAACGAACATTGACAAAACCGCTGTAAGTGCCCTCTTTATCCGTTGCCGGAATGTGATCTTTATCCCATATATATTGGACACCCTTAGGCATTGTATTCGTATTAGTCACAGCGTTTTGTGCATACTCATTATGCGTCAGCAAATCTGTATATTGTGGTACTATTATTGATCCTGGATGGATCGATGGCATTGTTGAAATAGACGGGGTTTTTTGTTTCGCGTCGCCAACATCAACTGCTACTGGTACCATAACATCAAGTTCATTAAGACCCAAATCATTATCACCAGGATATATTATTTTAAAATTACCATGTTGTAGCCCTGAGTGCGTTGTATTAATCCCAGTAACACCGCCAATTTCGGCACCAGTGCTTGCAACTTCATCATAATTAAGCAGAACTGGCCTGATATCATCTGCTCCTATGCTATCACCCTTGTTTACATTGATCACGGCATTATTATCCACATTATTCTTAACCAACTTCAAAGGAATGTCCGTGAAAGTCTGCTGCGTCCCATCATCATTGTAAGTTACCGTTAAAGTAACCGTATCACCTGTTGGTGTTAATGTATAACTTGCTAGCGAACCAATCTTACTAATATCAAGATAATATGGAACAATAGTGGTGACTTGATCTGGTGTAAGATTCATTCCAGGATTGCCAAGATAGACTTTCTTTGCCGCAGCAGTTGAACGTTTTTGCGCACCAACCAGTGTAATTGAAACGTGAACTTCATGAACGGAATGATCATTATTAAAAATAACTTTGATCGTTTTAGAAATTTCTTTCTCAGTAGCATTACCTAAAGCAGCTGCTGACAAGTCTGGAGCACCATCTACCCATTCAAGATCATAATCTGAACGACTTACTGGGATATTAGTACCACGCTGAGTAATCTTAACCAATTCATCTGGACTAAGATGTTGGTTCAAATGAACCGTTTTAGGAATTTTAGTATAATCATTAAGACCTGATCTAGAGCTAATAGTTAATGAAAACGGCAAATACTGGTGGGTATTATCTGCATAAGTGACCGCAATTGCTGCATCAACTGTGCCCGACGCGTTATTTAATTGTGTCAAAGATAATTCTTCATGTGTATTATCATTCTTTACCCATTCACAAATAGCATCGCCAAAATCCTCTGGCAAATTTATTAAGCTATCAGGAGTAGGCACTTCAGACTGCAAGTAAGAATGAGAAGGACTTCCCTTTATTGTTGCTTCTTCAACTTCAAAAGCAGCAGAGTTAATAGTGCTTTCTTGTGATCCATCTTTATAAACAACAATAACCGGCTTAGATTGTGTTCCCGGCCCGTCACTCTCAGGATCATTAGCATGATTTGTATCCCAGATAATTTTGCTTACTTCACTAGACGGAACAGGTGGCGGCGAAAACGGTAGATCGGAAGCATTATTTAATGTTAACAAATCATTTATTTTATTAGCATCGGTAATTATCGGTATGCGGGGATAGCCCTGACTATCGCGCGCATCAGCAGAATCAGTTCGATGGATTTTAATAGTCTGGCCCGTTGTAATATGAGGCGTATACTTTTGCCCGATAGAGGTTACATTTAAATCAACGGGTACAGCCTGCTTAGTATCATCATGGTAATCGATCAAAACATAAACATGTTGCGTAACACCAACTTTATCGCTGCTTACATCTGGATTGGAATTATTCTTCCCGTCTTTAGACCAAGAATATGAAACCGACGGTGAAGGAAAATTAATGGTTATAGCATTAGTGCTTGTGCCAGTGAGTGCAGCTTTAGCTGTGCTTTCAGAAAACCAACTGCTTCCATTAACGCCAACATTATTAGGATGACCAGAATCAACCACCCCACCAGAAACATTGACACTAACACCAGGAATTGTAACAGTTGAAGGATTGTCAGGGGAATCATCTTTAAACGTTACTTTCAGAGTAACTGTATGACTCCCTGTAGTTGTTGGTGCAGAAGCAGTAGTCCATTCGATACTCTTAATGGCATCATTCAAATGTTCTGGAACTGGACTACCATCTGTAGTGTTAATACTAATAAAGTTGCCCCATTTAGCAGGATCAGTCAATTCTTTTGGAACGGCTACGCTTTCAACTCTAGGGTTAGTAGGATCCGTTTTAAGATGTGCCTGCAGTGTCGCACCTCCATAAGTTACATTATAAAGTTGGCTATAATTTTGCACCTTCAGGGATATACCCGTTGATACTATCTCACTGCCATCAGCATCGCCACCTGGTGTAGTATATTTAACCTTAACACCAACATTAGATATTGGTATGGAGCTAACTGTTCCTAGATCATCTTCACTGAGGTCTCTCCAAGTGGTACCTTTCACCCAATGATAACTTAAATTCCATTTACCGTCATCCCAGCTATCAGGGGCTGTGCCACCATCCAGCTTTACCGCAGCTTTAGCCTTTTCTTCACTTGGTATATTCCTTAATTGTGTAGATGTATTCACACCTGCACCCGTTATTTTAGGAATCTGTACATTAACCGGAACATAGCCATGGGTACCATCACCAAAGTTTACCTGCACAACCGCATTACCTTTTTGTGTATCAGTTAATGGATCACTTATATGATTCGTAATATGGCCACCACTATCAACTGCACCTGTACCTGTACCTGTCGGTACCCCGGCAGTAGTCATCGAAGAATCCAGCCATTGAAGATCTTTGACAACCACATTACCGTTTGTATGAAAGTAATCGTCCAAACTTTTCAAGTCAGTAATAGAATAATTCTGCATTGTTCCTTCGCTGTCATAAAAAACTGTACCTAACTTTCCATCAAGATCTTCCTTTTTTATAACAAGACTGGTCTGTCCCTTATGAGCCATAATGGTTGGAGCAGTGTAGCTACCCAATAATTTATACCGAACATTGTCAGAACTGTATAAATTAAAAGTATAAGTATTATCCGGACCACTTGTACCAGTATAAAGGTCTTCTACTTTGTAAAATTTATCCCCACTTATGTTTTGGGTGGATTCTCCATCTATTGTAACTAAATTGGTCGCTGCAACACTCTTAGCTGTGATTGTGCCCCAAGCATTTCTATTAATCTTAAAGTTGCCTAATGTCAGCTGCAGAGCACCAGTGCTATCAGTCTTAGTCCCAATTCCAGAAAACATATTATACATTTGATCAAAGGCGGGAGTTGTAGTAAAAATCTGAACATTACTATCTTTATCCTTGCCTAAATTCAAAACATGCAGTTTGCTATCATCTTGAAACATGGATGTCATGTTAGTAACATGACTGGTATCCCAATTACGTAAGTCTAATGTTGTCAGGCTGCTGGCACCCTTAAACATAGATTGTGTATTCTTAAAGTGACTCGTATCCCAATTACTTACGCCAATATTTGTCAAGGCTTCATCCGTAAGCTTTGCAGCACCATCATCAGAATAATTTGATCCAAACATAGATTCTGCATGTGCAACATTGCCCATATTCCAGTGACCGGAACCACTAATTTTTGTCAAATTTTTATCACCTGAAAACATGTTAGCCATTGAATAAACATTGTCAGTTTTCCAATTTGGACCTAATTTTAATTCCGTAAGCGCCGTGTCGCCTGAAAACATTTGATTCATGCCGCCATAATATTGATACGCACCTTGTTCGTAAGTCCCATCAGGTCTATAATCATCATCTGTTTCTTTTTCTATTCCACTAGTATCCCAACCAGAAAGATCTAAACTTGTAAGACAAGGATCATTAGAAAAGGCACCATACATCGTTTTAACATGACTAACATCCAAGCCTTCTATTCCTGTAATCGTTGTTAAGCGATTAAAGTCACTAAATGCACTGCCATAATAATAATCACGATTTTTGAGAATCGTTAAACCACTCGTATCCAGCTGACTTACATCCAAAGATTTCAAACTACCCTTTACACTAGTATAATAACCCCATTTTATAGAAGATACCTTAATTTTAGGTAAAATTAACTTTTCCAATTTAATATCATTAGAAAACATGTTGTCATCTATTGTGATATTTTGGTTTGCAGAAACAGGATAAGTATTAGTACTGTTGGCCATTGACAAGCTGCGCAATTGCTGATCGCCGGAGAACATGCCATACATATTATTATATGCAACATTAGACATATTCCAGTTATCAAGTTTTAGTTCCAATAACTTAGGATCATTCGCGAACATGTAACTCATATTCGTAACTTGGCTGGTATCCAATCCATCGGCTCCCGTAATTTTTTTAAGTCCATCTATTCCAGCAAACAAATTTGAAGAATTGGCCGGTAACTTAATTTGCCCTTTGCCAGTACCGCCGGTTCTGACATCACTATTGTCAAAACAAATAGCTTTAACTCCTGCTAAAGTAATAACTGGTCCATTATCTGGATGTTGGATAAGGTAAGTGATACCATGCCGACTATCTGAATTGTCTCCAAGCATATTACTGGTACCATCACCGACAAATGTTATCGTCTTTGTACTATTATCATATGTCCAAGTACAGCCGCCGTCTGTCCCAGAAGTTGTTACACCTCTAGTGGAAACTTCTTCCTGAGGAGCAACCTTAACGGGTTGCTTTTGCACAGAATTCGAGCCAGCTGCTGCAACAGAAGTTGCCGCACTTGATGCAGCCGAGCTCACTGCTTCGCTTCCAGCCGTACTCCCTTTACTTGTGCTTCCTGCTTCGCTTGCTAGAGTGCCGCTGCTGCTTGGCGCACTAGAAATACTATTGCTATCTCCACTATCACCCATACTATCCGAAGCTGTTTCAGAATCACTCCTTAAAAAGAAACTCAAACCTGAATATGTCTTCAAATCTGCTTGTTTAGGTGCAGCCGATTTAGATTTACCTTGCGTTTCATATTTTGAAGTCTTTTTATCAACTATCGCGGTTTTTCCTTCAACCGTATCGGCTTTAACTACCTGGCTATTAATTTGCATAAAACTGAAGCCTAACAGAACTGAAGCTACGCCAACTGTTAGTTTACGTAAGGAAAAGCGTTCACGTTTATCCTCTAAACTATTTCTTCTTTGTTGCTCTTTTATATTGTTTGTGCTTAACACTACCTATTCCTCCAAAGATCTCTATCTATTTCAACTTACTTGCTTTAACGTATTGATTGTCACCGATGACATAATATTTAATACCTTTAATCTTCACAGCCTTACCGTAAGTTGCCACTTTGGTACCTTTATGCAGCTTCTTCTTCATTGCCTTGCCGTAACGATTAACCACGACAGCCTTATTAAGCACACACCGCTTGGTGCTGTCAATATTACTTGCCAGCAGATATTCATCATTATCCAAGACATAATATTGTTTATGCTTAATTACCGTCTTACCGTAAGTTACAACATTAGAGCCAGCCTTTAAAATTGCTTTATTCTCACGCTCACCATTCTTATTATAGAAATATGAAGCATGTTTGATAGTTTTCTTAATACCGCCTGTTGGATTAGCCTTGCCACGAACTGTTGGATCAGTCCAAGTATCAGGTGTTGGCGGGAAATTAGCAGCTTTAACATATTTATTATCATCAATCAAATAATACTTTTGCCCATTAATTGTAATTGGTGTGCCATAAGTAGCCACACTAGTTCCAGCATAAATTACTTGATCACCAATCTGTTTGCCGTATTTATCATAGATATGCGCTGTTAACTGTAATTTGCGCTTCTTGCCTTGAATATTATTGGCCTTAATATAATATTTATCAGCCTGAACAATATAATATAGCCGGTTATTAATCATCGTTGTCCCATATGTTTTAACTTTAGAACCACTTTGCAGCGTTTGATCGTTGACCCGCTTTCCCTGCTTATCATAAAGGTATGCATTATGTTTTAAGACAACCTCACTTTCTGCAGGATCACCGATATTAACCTTAACCGGAACAGAACCTACAGAACCATCAGGATAATGAACAGTAACAAAAGTCTTGTCTGTCTTATTTTTATCAGCCGTATCAATCGTATTGGCGGTATCCCAGGTATAATCAGTTCCTGCTGGCATCTCACCTGCATTAGTAACCGCATTTTCTGCATAATTATTATGTATTGGTAAATCCGTATACTGCGGTACCTGAATGACGCCACCACCTGGCAATAAATTATTTGCCATTGAATTATCTACTGGTCGCTTGCTAACTTTAACAATTACTGGAATTGATGTATTAACATTAAAAGCAGAAAATTCAGGATCAACAGCGGTATAGTTAACAGCAACTTGCCCAGTTTGCGTACCAACTTGATTGAAATCCATTCCAGTTATAGCTGTATCCAAAGTTAATCCTGGAACTTTCATTAGATCGCTATAATTGGTAACTACTTGCTGCGTACTTACCCTGATGCCCTGATAAGTTCCCGCTTGTTGTGTAACTGGTCTAATAACCTTAAATGGAACACTCTCAAGCACCTGCTTGGTATTGTCATTATAGTGAACAGTAATATTTGCTTTATTATCAGTCAATTGAACAGTATAAGTCGGCTGATAAGAACTAATTGAATTAGCATTGACGTAATAGTTACCGATACCTGTCTGCTGCATTTGCGAAAGATTAGCATCATTTAGATAAACCGTTTGGGCATTGCTATTCTTTAAAACTGCACCGTTAACTGTTACTGTAATTGGTTTAACAATTTGTGAGCCGTCACCGGTAAAGGTAACCAGAACCGCTGCATTACTTTCTTTGCTTCCACTACTATCTAATCCAGAAGCATCAACATCAGGTGATGTAGCCCACGCAATCTGATAATCAGTACCAGCAACTAAACTGCCCACGCTAACTTTATCCGCTAAATTAATGGTATTTAAATCAACACCAACGTGAGTACTAAAGTTACCACTAATGTTAGTTTGATATTGGTCAGCTAAGGATTGCACAGTCAATTTTATTGGTAAATATTGGTGCGTCCCATCAGGATAGCTAACTTCAATGGCGGCTCTAGTTACTCCGCTAGAATGGTTTAAAGTCGTCAATGATAATTCTTGATGGCTCATGGCATCAACCCATTTATAACTAGCATGATAATTAGATGGAGCTTTTATACCTAAAGAGGGATCAGCTAGAAAGTCTGCTGCAGCAGGAATGCCTCCAAGAGGATATTCTTTATGAGTTACCTTGGCCGAAGCACCATCAATCACAACGGCTACATTAATCGGACTACTTACCGAAGGGGAACTTTCAGTATTATCCCTATATGTTAATTTAACAACCCCTGTATACTGACCAGTACCTGTATTCTGATCAATATCAGCAGAGGTATGATTAGGAATACTATTAGGTGAAGTTGCCCAGTCAATCTTAGTAATATCAGCAGCAGGAATACTATTACCCTGACTATCGTCAAAGTTGCCCTTCATAGCATTAAAATCTAATGTAGGATCAGCTGTACTATCATCTGCAGCGTGAAAATGAAGTGTAGAAGAATATGAAGGAATATCATAATTGCCAGCAAGATTATTTATGCTTACCCTTAAAGTTACAGGCACGGCTTGGGTAGTTCCATCAGGATAGTCAATAATAATATAGTCGTGCTGAGTACCAGCAGCAGTAGTAACAGGCGAAGCAACATGATCAGCTGACGTTGACCACTTAAAGTCAGTGTCGCTTAACGAGTAAGGAGACCCTTCCAGACTAGTTACACTTGCGGAAGTTAATGCACTTACCGCACTTGGTAAAGAATCATTAACATGCAAATTAGTTATTACACCATTGCTAATACCACCAATTACATGAACTGCAAGCTGAACTTCAGGACCAATCGATCCATCTTTATAGTACGCAACAATATTGCAATCATTACCAGTGCCATTATCAATAGTCGTTGGTGCACCATTCCCATTTGCCCAATCTAAATGATCAATAATTTTATTTAGATTACCTTCAGCAACAGCAGTTTGACCAATACTACCTATATCCTTGGCAGTAATTAAGTCGTTCATAGCACTATTGTTAGTAACGCCAAGCTTATTTTTATTAAAGAAGCCAGCCGGAGTTAAAATATTGCCGTTGCCAATTGCATGTGTTGTTATTGGATTAGTATTTATGCTAATTGGATAAGCTTCAGAATATGGCTGTACCCGCAATGTAACTTCCACTATATCAGTACCATCGGCATGACCATTGGTGGTGTAGGCAATCTTAACTGCTACAGTATGGTCACCCGAAACACTCAAATCAGAGTGATCAAGAGGTCTGTCATCATGAATTCCTTTAACCCACTGATAAGTCAAGTTTGATTTTCCCCATGTGGCCGGGCCTGTTGTAGAATCAATCGTTGCAACTGCTGTAGCTGCCTTATTGGGATCAGGATCTTCTCCAATACTAGATAGTTGAATATCTCCTGGAGAGAAAGTTGGAAGTTCAACCTTTACTGGAACATTAGTTATCGTGCCGTCACCGTAAGTCACGCGAATTACTGCATTTCCTTTATTATTACCTTGAGTATTTGTAGGATCAGCAATTAACTCACCCTGATCGTTAACTACTCCCCCATCTTTAACATTACCTTCACTATCCATCATCTTTTTATCCAGCCACTGCGCTGATTGAATTACTTTGTTAGCCGGCTTAATATCATCACTTGTTTCCGTAAGAGTCGTATAGGATTTTGCAGGAGAACTTGGAGGTTCTTCTCCATCTACGAACGAAAGAATATTAGCCATTGGATACTGATCTATTACTTTATCACTTTGATTTTTATGAGCTTTAATTATAAATAAGGCAGAATCACTAGGATCGACTACTTCAGTTGTCGGCTTAACCGTATAACGTAAATTATCAGCGTCATGTATTCGCATGACATAGCTTTCTGTAGGCGGACAATCTGATGCTGGTTTGTTATACATAGTTATAAAATCACTTAAAACATAAGTATTTCCTACAGGTGTACTAAAATTGCCACTCTGCCGAATGCCAACAGCTTGAATATTCTGCCATTTAAAGTCTCCCCAAGCATTAGAGGATATTTTATAATGCCCTAATGCTAAATGGAACTCCTTTATACTTCCATCAGCTCCCATGTGGTTAAACATATTGGACATATCTGATGCTCTTGCTGTGTCAAAAGTATACAAATCTAATGCAGCAAGTTTCTTAGTATCATTAAACATGTAAGACATGTCAGTAACGTTACTCGTATTCCAATTATCAGTGTGTAAACTATCTCCCAAAATTAAAGTAACTAAGGCCGAAGCACCATCAAACATATGAGTCATTGTAGTCGCATTATCAGTCTTCCAACTGCTTAAATCTAAATTTGTCAAGCTACTGTCATTAGCAAACATATTCGCAAAACTCGTAACATTAGCAACATTAAAGTTTTTAACAAAATCCAAGGAGGTTATACTACTATCGCCATTAAACATGTATGACATATCGGTCACATTCGCTGTCCCCCAAGGTGCATTATTATTGTCAATAGTTGCTAAAGCGTTAACATTATTAAACATGTATGACATATCAGTAACACTGCTAGTATTCCAATTGGCTCCCAGCTTCAAATTAGTTAAAGCTGTAACACCATCAAACATATGAGTCATTGTAGTAACATTCTCAGGATCCCAGTTACTCAAATCTAGACTGCTGCCTAAACTAGAATCATTGTGAAACATATAGGACATGTCAGTCGCACTCTCTGTATTCCAAGTGCTAGTAGTATTATGTTCGCCACCAATACTAGTTAATGACGAATCATTTTCAAACATACGAGACATATCTTCAACATACTGCGTATCCCAGCTGCTAGTATCTACATTATCCAAAGCACTAGCATTAGCAAACATAGACGACATGTTGACAGCATATTGTGGATTCCAGCTATCAACTTTAAACTCAACAGGAGTAGTATGGGAAATGCTGCTGTCACTGGCACCCTTACTGGTTAGACTTGCACAACCGTTAAACATATTATCCATTTGTTCAGCAAAGTCTACCTGAAAATTAGTAACATCAAAGTTATTTAATAGTGCATCGCCATAAAATAAATGAGACATATTTGTTACAGTACTGGTATGCATACCTGTAATATCTAAATATTTTAACCCAATCGCTGGTGCGCCAGCCTTATACATGCTAGCAAACATATATGACATATTATCCAAATTACCAGCATCATAAGCTAAAACCAGCTCGGTTATTCCGGTATCACCCTCAAACATATGCGACATATTAGATACATTAGAAGTCTTAAAGTCAGCAATTCCCTTATTTTTTATCAAGTCGCCAGTCAGGCTAGTATCATATTGAAACATTCCTTCCATGGTGCTGACTTTTTTTGTATTCCAGCCTTTAAAATTAAAATCATCTAAATGCGGTGCAACATAGCTAGATGATGATGGACCTGGGAATGCAAACATATAGCTCATATCAGTTACATTACCTGTATCCCAAGATGTGCTGCCCTCAATATGATGCAAATCTAAATGATTTAATGCAGTACAGCCAAAAAACATATGACTCATGGTATTCACACTATGAGTATCCCAACTGTCTATATTTAAAGTAGGCAAGCTGCTACAATTATTAAACATATAATTCATGTAATATACATTGCCAGTATTCCAGCTGCTTATGTTTAAAGCAGGCAACTTGCTGCAACCATTAAACATGGACTCCATATTTTGTACCTGACCCGTTTTCCATGTACTGATATTTAAGCTGGTTAACTTGCTGCAGCCGCTAAACATTGCATACATGCTAGTAACATTACTGGTATCCCAATGAGTATCAGTATCTGTGTAAGTATGTAAATCTAAACTAGTTAAGCTACTGCAACCATTAAACATGGACTCCATATTTCGTACCTGACCCGTTTTCCATGTACTTATGTTTAAACCGGTTAGACTGCTGCAGCCGCTAAACATTGCATACATGCTAGTAACATTACTGGTATCCCAGTTATCAATAATTAAGCTAGGTAATCTAAAACAACTATAAAACATCTGGCTCATATCTTGCACGCGGCTTGTGTCCCACATACTTATGTTTAAACTGGTCAATCCGCTGCAACCGTAAAACATTGAAGACATATATACATAGCTATAAGGGCCAACCGGAACATTAGCACCTATATTCCAATAATTATGCCCACTTGTTGTATCAGTATTTAAGTTTAAACTAGTTAAACTGCTGCAGTAACGAAACATTGCGGACATAGACTGCACTTTACTGATATCCCACTTACTTATATCCAAGTTTCTTAAACTTTGGCACCACTCGAACATAGAGCTCATATTTGTTACATTACTGGTATCCCATGCGCTGATTGTTAAACCGCCTGAGGTAGAACCTAACATATTGCAGTAATAAAACATTTGACTCATATCGGTCACGCTGCTGGTTGTCCAATAATTCAAATTTAAACTAGTTAAATTCTCACAATAAGAAAACATACTATTCATATTAGTCACTGCAGCAGTATTCCAACCATCTATACCATCTATGCTCGCTAAATTATAGCAGTCATAAAACATTTGACTCATATCGGTCACGCTACTGGGTGTCCAACCTGTTGAATTTAAGGATCGTAAAGAACTAGAGTTGCTAAACATGTGACTCATATTAGTTACACTGTTAATATGCCAAGTCTTCAAGTCAAGGCTAGTTAACTTTGTATTAGCAAACATTGAGCTCATGTTCGTTACGCTGCTGGTATTCCAGTTAGTACCTGAAGCAGATAAAACCAAGCTAGTAAATCCAGTATTAGCAAACATATAGCTCATATCAAGCACACTACTGGTATTCCAGTTAGTACCAAAATTAACGCTTGTTAAGTCATGGTCATAATAAAACATGTGGTTCATATTCTTCACACTGCTGGTGTTTAATGCACTGAGATCTAAAGCAGCCAGACCTGTTGTACGCCCTGTGAGGCCATAAAGACCGCTAAACATGTAAGACATATCAGTAACATTCCTGGTGTCCCAACCCGTCAAAGTAATACTGGTTAATTGACTGTAAAAACCATTAGTGTCATACTCATTTCCCCCAAAGCCCTCAAACATATGCGACATATTGGTTACATGACTGGTATCCCAGCCTGATAAATTTAAACTAGTTAAACATACATCATTACGGAACATGTTGTTCATGTCAGTAACAGCGCTGGTATCCAAATTACCAATTCCCTGAATATCAGTTAATTTATTCAAATACGCAAATTTAGATGCACTATTGGCTGCCAACTTAACATGTGCAGTGCCACTAAAAACTATCTTAGTAATATCACCCGAAACGCCAAAACTCTGAATCTGCGTAGAAGAAAGAGTACCACTGTTCGTAAAGGTCAGAGTGCCGCTGTTATACGCCCAGTTAACATTGCCATCAACTCCTGAATCAGAACGCAGTGAAATCCCATCTTGAGGGCCAACCTGCTCCTGAGTTGCAGAATATTCCGCTAACAGTACAGTCAAGTTATCCTGCGCCGCATTAATATCAGCCAGCAATTTTGTTTGATCAGCTTCCGGTAGATCCACACTGCCTGGATCACGATACTTGTTGATTGCTTCTTGCGCCTTGTTTACAGCATCTTGCAAAGCCTGTTGCTTTTCCGGTGTCTCGTGTTGATATTTGTCAGAGCTGCTTGCTTCATTGGCTTTGCCTAATGTTGTATCTAAACTAGTTGCTGCCGCATTCAGCTTCTGCTCTGCTTCAGTTTTCTTATCATTTTCTTTTTCTTCTTGACTTGGATCAGAAGCAGCAGATTCACTTCCATCACTAGTTGTCCCAGATTCAACTATTTCAGACCCGTCCCGCAAAAACGATCTTAAGCCCGCGTAAGTTGACAATTTTACCCTAGCTGAAGTTTCCGTTTGCTTTTGTTTATTAGTACGCACATCAGTACCAGTAAATTTGTTCACGTCACTTGCAGCGCCTTTTTTGCCAGTATCTGTTCCACTGACCTCACTACTGTGGATACTGTTATTTAATTCTGACTCACTATCAGCAGCATGAGCTACCTGACTGTTAATACCTAAAAATCCTAAGCCGATCAAAACGGATGCAGCGCCAATCGTTAGCTTACGAATTGAAAAACGCTCTTGCTTAGTCTGCGACTCCATCTTTTTTAATCGCTCAGTAAAATTATTTTTGCTCAACTTTTGACCTCCAAATTATCTATGGCTAATTCTGATTATATACACATTACATAGTAGACCTTAATTTTATTTTTGTAAACATTGTCCTTTATAAAAGATAAGTAAAATCCACTTATATCAGCACATTATTATCATATTTATTTATAGAATAATTCATATTAGCTTAAATCAAGTTATAGATTTTATACTATACTTAAACATAAAATAGTTTTATATTAATGATTATATTTTTATATAATATATAATATACATGGTTTAATATTGGTATATCTAATATCAAAAAATTTACATATTCAACTAAGCAAAAGTAATTTTATATAAATAATTTATCATATAATAAACTATTTATAATATTGCTTCCAAACAATAACCAAATTAAACTTTTAAAAAATTGGAGAAATTCAGGATACCGTAATTTGTAAAATTTCACACATTTTTATTTTTTCAAATCATTTCACTTACATTTCGTATCCAGTTAAGAAATTTATTAGTAAGCAAAAAAGAAACCAGTAAAGAATTTAAAAATCTTCATTGGTTTCTTTTCTAAAAATCGGAGTTTTCACTCAAACTCGCTATTAACTTTTTTCAGTAATAAATTTATTCACTGCATCGGCCTTGATAAACTCGTTGATACCAATTGCGTAATACTTTCCGTGCTTTATTTTTACACGTGCGCCGTACGTCGTTATCTCAGTGCCTTCATAAATGGTCTTATCCGCAATCCGCTGACCCGATTTGTCATAAACATAACTTGTCTTAATCAGCTTGCGTTTCTGGCCATCAATATTGCCGGCTTTAACATATTGATTGCCTTCCAGATGGTAATAGAGTTTACCTTCCAACAAGGCTGTGCCATAGGTTTTGACCTTAAGTCCCTGCTGCAAGACTCGGTTAGTAACCCGGTTAGCATCTTGATTATAAATATACGAATTATGCATCAGGATTGCTTCGTTAAGCGTAGGCCCAACCACCGTTACCTTTACCGGTACCGAAACAAATGTCCCGTTCGGATAACGAACGTTGACGAAGCTGCTGTATGTACCTTCCTTATCCGTTGCCGGAATATGATCTTTGTCCCAAACATATTCACAGCCGTCCGGCATTGCATTAACACTGGTCACGGCACCTTTGGCATATTCATTATGGGCCGCAAGGTCGGTATGCTGCGGGACGATGACGCTGCCTGAAAGCAGTTTGATTATTTTGGAATCTGCAGAATGAACAGCCTTAGGATCATCGCCTTTACTATAACCAACTATAACTTTTACCGGTATGTTTTCACTAACTTCAGGCAGTCCTGCTTCTGAATCAGCAGGATAGTAGATCTTGAAACTACCAATTTGCGGATGTGTACTATCTGCCAATGACAGATTTATTCCAGTAATTGTATCATCAATTGTGGCTCCAGTACTTGCAACCTTGTCGTAGTTCAGCAAAACTTGCTTGATCTCGTTAGGTCCAAAAACAGTATATCGATCCGCATGAATAGCATTATTACTGATTTCTCCCCTAACTAGCTCAAGAGGGATCTCAGTAAAGACCTGTTTCGAATTATCTCCATAATTAACTGTCAGAGTAACAGTATCACCTGTTTGAGTTAATTCATAGGTTGGCGTTGTCGGTAAAGAACTAATTTTGCTGGTATCAAGATAATAAGAAGCTATATCCTTTATATTATCTTCACTAAGATTCATGCCCGAACTGCCGAGGTAGGCTTTCTTTGGTTCGGCAGAAGGATTCAGCTGCGCACCAACTAGAGTAATAGTAACAGGAACGAGCTGGAACGAGCCCCCGCCACGATTAAACGTAACTTTAATTGTTTTGTGAATCTTCTTCTCATTAGCATTGCCTAAATTGGCAGCCGTTAAATCTGGAGCCCCGTCTTCCCAAGACAACTCATATTCTGAAGTACTAATATCGCCTCCACCAGTCTTCTCAACTTTGACCAAGCTGCTTAAAGGAACGTGCCCACCGACATTAACCGTTTGGTCAACAGGAGTACATACACTAACCGAAGCCCTAGTACCGATAGTCAGGCTAACTGGCAGGTATTGATGGGTATTATCCGAATAGGTAACTTCAATTGCCGCGTTAATTGTACCATTAGCATCACCACTGTTTAAATATGGAAGGGTAAGCTCATCATGTGTAGGATTATTCTTTACCCATTTATAGATAGGGTTAAAGTCAGCTGGCTTACTTGTTACTGCATCTATAGCGGCAGGCACCTGCCCCTGAGTATAAGAAAGATTAGCACTAGCAGTCGCTTTTTCAACGACAAACGGAATATTTGCAAGGGTATCTACAGAACTATCATTATAGACAATATCTATTTTATGGTTTTGCGTTGGCGAGCCAGCACTATCAGGTTCATCATCTGGATCCAAAGGAGACCCATTGCCTTTATGCCAAACTATCTTGGCAATTTTAGTAGACGGTGGTGTCACAAGGCCACCACCACTACTTTCATGCAGTTGCAATAATGTATTCACGTTATTGACGCCATTAGAATTAGTGATTATTGGAACTAAACTATGCCCAGCACTATCAACTGCTTCACCCGTACCAGAATCCGTTGCATGGATAATAATCTTTTGGCCCGAAATCCATGAAGGCGTATAAGTATCGCTATCAGCTAGTACTTCCAATTTAACTTTAACTGCCTGCTTTGTACGGTCATGGTAATTAATTATAATATATGCATCTTCACCAGGGCTTGGTTGTGAAGAACTAACATCGGGAAGTTCATTAGATTTCCCGTCTTTAGACCAACTATACGATGTTGTATAAAATGGATTAATCCCAGCACTGTCTAGAGCAGCTAAAGCCGAAGTCGGATCCAGCTGATCCGAATGATTAACGTGAATACTAGTTGTTGAGCCAGACGGCCTCCCAGCAGAAAGGTTTACTCTGATATCAGGCCCACCATCTCTACTCCCCCGGCCTATGGTTGTAGTAGATGGATTTAAAGGTGTAGCAGAATCTGAATCATCATCTTGATAAGTTATCTTGATCATTTTAGCTACATTATTATTCCCAGGCTGTAAATCACTGCTTGACGGCTCGGTTTCCCATTCAATCTTCTTAATAATTTCGGATAAGTTAGTAGCTGCGGGCCCACCACTACGTGGCGTGACAGTGAGGAAACTGCTCCATGTACTGTGATCGGTAAATTCGGGTGGATCAACAAAAGATTTATCATGTGGATTAGTAGGAGAAGTTTTTTCGTGCATATGCAGTAACCCAGCACTATTAAAGTTTATTTTATACGCTAGTGCATAATTTTTCACCACCAACAACGGCCATGTTGATGGTTTCTTTATTATTTGATAACCATCAGAGTCACCGTTAGCTGTCGTATAATCAATTCGGATACCAACATCAGACATATCGCTTGTAGTTGTTATATCACTCTTCAAAAGCGCTCTCCAGTTATTGCCATCTTTTTTTGCCCAACTATAAGCTAGGCTCCACTTGCCCCATTTATTAGGTGCTGACCCACCATCTATTTGCAGCGCATCTTTAGCCTTGTCAGGACTCGGCAACGCACCTGCCTGGATATATTGCTGGGTTGTCGGCACGATATTGGGAAGCTGGATAATGACGGGAACATCGGCTGTACTTCCATCACCAAAAGTTACTTCAACTACGGCGTTACCTCTTTGGCTGCTTGGATCATAATTTGTTGCAGTAGGGATAATTACACCCTTAGTACCATGATGATCAGGATTAGTATCAGAAGCAGGAACAGGATCAGCAATCACACCGCCTGACACTACAGTCCCTGTTCTATCCATTTTCTGGCCATATTCCCAAGTAATCTTTTGAATGATTCCTTTGGACGAATCAAAATAATCTTCAGTACCCTGTAAAGAAGCAATAGGCAGTACAGGCCGACTGCTGTCATCACTATCGACAAATCCTACTGAACTTAAGTTCTCAAGCTTATCAGATATAAAGGGGGCACTTATAGCAGGCTCACTTATATCTATATGTGCCTCAACAGTTGGGCCAGCAGTCGCTAGTGCATAGCGGGTATTATCGTGTCTATGTACTTCCAAAATATAAGTATGATTTGTATCGCTTCTACCAGAAGCAGGGGCATAGCGGGTTTTTAAATTATCAAGAGATATTGTCGTATCACTTCCAACACCTCCAACAACCGTAAGAGGTAAGCCCAAGGTATCAAAACCGGTCCAAGCATTGCTATCAATCCTAAAATCACCTAAAGTTAAGTGCAAAAGATTATTGTGATCATCCGCAGTGCCGATTCCTGAAAACATTGAACTCATGTGGGTACCAGGTGACGTAGTAAAATGCTGCACCCCATTTAGACCCAAATTTAACTTCTCTAACGTGCTGGCACCAGCAAACATATTGGACATATCAGTAACCTGGCTAGTGTCCCAAGCACTTAGATCTAATTCCTTTAGCGGATCCACGCGCTCAGACATCTTAGGCTTTTTGGTTAAGCTGCCGATACCCGCGAACATCGAAGTAGCATTATGAAGGTTACCGGTATTCCAATTACTAAGACCAATGTTCGTCAACGACGACTGCATAAGGTTATTGGTACCATAAAACATTTGCTCAGCATGTGCAACGTGGCCCATATCCCATGTATGTACACCTCCATCAGAATATTTAATGGTCTGTAAATTGGTATCGCCTGAAAACATATGGTAAGTCGAATAGTTAGTGCGAGTATTCCAATTTGAACCTAATATAATCTCCTGAAGCGAACTGTCGTCTTCAAACATGCGGGCCATCCCATAATATTTATACGCAGAACCTACTTGAGTTGTATCTCCGGGAGCATAGCCATCATAATTTTCTTGTGCAAGATTACGGGTATCCCATGTATGCAAATCTAATTTTGTAAGTTTAGGATCATTACGAAACATATTAGCCATATTGGTAACTTGACTAACATCAAAGGTTGGATTATCAAGTCCAATTAAATTCTCTAAGTTAGTAAAACCAGAAAACGCACTATCTTCATTGCTACTATAAGTAGCATTACCAAAATTAGTAACACCAGTAGTATCTAACTGACTGACATCTAAGGTCTTTAAGCTACTCTTAAAATAATAAAAAGCATTATAAGGCAAATTACTTATCCTAATTCTAGGTAAAACCAATTTTGTTAGATGAGTGTCATTATAAAATGTACCCGAATTTAAATATAAAATATTACGAGAAGCTGAAGCTGTACCATTTATACTACCAGCCATCGTTAAAGTTTTTAATGCTTTGTTATTATAAAACATCTGGTCTATGCTTTGAACATTAGTCATATCCCAACCATCAAGATTTAGATCAAGCAGCCTCTCATCACCAGAAAACATACTATTCATATTTTGAACAGCACTGGTATCGACCTCGTTCAAACCTTCTATTCCTTTAAGTCCAGATATACCAGCAAACTTGCTGCTGGAATTCGCATTTAGCTTGATTCGACCATTGGTTGTATTATCAAAGTCGATTTCCTTAATTGCTGTCTCACCAACAACACCACGAATTCCGGATAGATTAAGAACTGAGGTGGAAGAAAGAGTGTTATTAGACCCAGCTGTACCCGTATAAGTCAGTGCTTTAGTCCCGCTGTCGTAAGTCCACGAGCAATCCCCATCGGTTCCACTTATCTCTGAACGGGGAACAATTTCATCCTGAGCTTCCACTTCAGCTGGTAATTTCTCTGCACCAGCAACAGCAGGTGTAGACCCAACTGACGCCGCAGAATCTGCTGCAGCACTGCCCACGCCAGTGCTTGCTGCAGTCGAAGCAGGTGCAGCTGCAGCTGATGATGCCGCAGAAGTTGCAGCACTGCCTGTGCTACTGCCAGCCGCACCGCTCTCCGCCGTGCTTGTGCTGCTTGCAGCAGCGCTGCTGGTACTGCCCTGTGATTCTTCTGGTACTTCCAGTTCACCCCTTAAAAAGGATGTTAATCCGGCATATGTGGCCAGGTCGGCCTGCTTAGATTTAACAGGTACAGCCTCCTTCTGCTTAGTGGCTGTTTCACTTGTTTTATTAGCCGTTACATTTGTTTCATCTGTCCCTTTAATTGTGTCCGCCTTAACCACTTGGCTATTAGCCTGAATGAAGCTGAAACCTAAAAGAACTGAAGTCGTACCTATTGTCAATTTACGCAGGGAAAAATGTTCCTGCTTATGCTGCAGTTCGCTTTTTCTTTTTCGTTCATTACTATTATTTTTGCTTAACACGATGCGTTCCTCCAAATCCTATCTTATTTCAGCTTGCTGGCTTTAACGTATTGGTTATCGCCAATAACGTAACAGCTGACGCCTTTAATCTTGACAGCCTTGCCGTAAACAGAAACCTTGCTGCCCTTATGCAGCTTTTTGCCCGTTGCCTTACCGTAACGATCAACCACGCTAGCTTGATGCTTTATGTGACGTTTAACAGCATCAATATTACTTGCCAGCAAAAATTCATCGTTATCCAAAACGTAATACTGCTTATGCTTAATCGTTGTCTTACCGTAAGTTACGACACTGGACCCAGCCTTCAGAATTGCCTTGCTCTTGCGTTTGCCGTTTTTATTGTAGAAGTAGGCAGCATGCATGGTTTCCTTCTTGACACCGCCTGAAGTATCACTATTTCCATGAACTGTCGGATCAATCCAGGTATCAGATGCCGGCGGGAAATTAGCAGCGGGTACGTATTTATTATCATCAATCAGATAGTATTTCTGCCCTTTGATCATGACCGGGGTACCATACGTAGTAACACCGGTTCCCGCATAAATTACTTGATCATTGGTTTGTTGACCGTATTTATCGTAAACATGGGCTGTCGAGTCCAACTTACGTTTCTTGCCCACAACGTTGCTGGCTTTAATATAATACTTGTCAGCCTCAATAATGTAGTACATCCGGTTATTGATTAGAGCCGTCCCGTATGTCTTAACCGTTGAGCCGCTCTGCAAAGTTTGGCCGTTGACCCGCTTGCCCTGCTTATCGTAAAGGTAAGCGTTGTGTTTCAAGACAATGTCGCTTTCTTGTGGATCACTCACGTTAACCTTAACGGGAATTGAGTCGACAGAACCATCTGGATAATTAACCGTGACAAATGTCTTGTCCGTTTTGTCCTTAGTAGAAGTATTAGCTGTGCTGGTTGTGTCCCAAGTGTAATTCGTGCCGGCCGGCATTTCATTCGCATTAGTAACAGCTTGATCCGCATAATTATTGTGCGATGGAAGATCCGTATATTGCGGTACCTGAACGCCACCAACATTCGGGTGGAAGTTAGCGGCCATTGAATTATCTACCGGTCGTACATTGACCTTGACTGTTACCGGAACTGCAAAACTGCCGTTGAAATCAGAAAATGCAGGGTCACCAGACGCGTAATTAAGAATAGCTTGGCCCGTTTGGGTACCAGTTTGATTGAAATTAATTCCAGAAAGCTCATCAGTCATCGTCATTCCCGGAATACTTGCTAGTTCACTGTAATTAGCGAGCACTTGCTGGGCAGTTATGGTGTTGCCCTGGTAAGTTGTAGCCTGCTGGGTAACTGGCCTAATGACTTTAAATGGAACATTTGGAAGCGTCTGTGTAATACCATCATTATAATGAACCGTTATTTTTGCTTTACTATCATTTAACTTAATCGTGTATGTCGGGGCATAGCTGCCGAGCTTGCTAGAGTTAACATAATAATTGATAATATCTGCTTGTTCATCTGCAGATAAGGCAGCATCATTCAGATAAAGCGTCTTAGCAGTATCACTGTTCTTAAGAACTGCACCATTAATTGTTACCGGAACAGGCACGGTAAGCTGCGAGCCGTCCTTGTTAAAAGTAATGCGCGCTGCTGCATTCACATCTTTAGTACCATCATCTTTTAATCCAGCGGCACTTGTATCCGGTTGTGTTTGCCAAACAATTTGGTAATCATTTGCACCTTGGCCTTCCGCTAATGAACCATGATTAGTAACATATGAATGCACATTAAAGTTATTAGGGTCAACACCGACATGGGTAGTTAAGCTATTAGGTGTAAATTCACCCGCATGCTGATCAGCCATTGTTTGTAAGATTAAAGTTACCGGCAAGTATTGGTGAGTACCATCATGATAAGTGACTTCAACTGCGGCTGCAATATTACCCGTAGCATCATTTACTGCTAATTCCTGATGGCTGGATGCATCAACCCACTTATAATCAGCATCATTGAGGCCGTAACTAGCTGGTGCTTTTGTTCCATGAGCATTTAGAAAATCTGCTGCAGGCGGAACTTGACCATCCGGATACGTATATTTTGCATAATGTACTTGACTAACCGGATCCGTATCTGTAGGCGGAACTGTGGCACCCTCAATAGTAACGGGAACAGTAATTGGAGCACTTATTGAACCATCCTGGTACGTAGCCTGCAGCATAGCATCCTCAGGCGTAGAGCTGATGTCATCACTAGTATACCCAGGAACACTACCGGTTGTACTTGCCCAATCAACTGTCCTAATGTCACCAATTGGGATAGGGGCTGGAGGTGTACCATACGTAAGATGGTTTTTGATAGTATTAAAATCTAAAATAGGCACAGCTGTGGTGTCATCTGCAGCATGAATAGAAAATCTGGTTGAGTTGTCATATTTTACATTGTTATATCTCGTTGACGTATCATTTACCTTTAAGATGACAGGAACTGCTTGGGTCGTTCCATCATGATAATCAATAATGATAAAATCATGCTGAATGCCGCCAGTAGCGGTGCTAGGTTCATTTACCCGATCAGGTAAAGTCGACCACTTGAAGTCGTTATTATTCAATGAGTATCTATTACTTATAGCAGTAACACTGTCCGGATCTAATGCATCAACAGCAGCATAAGTAGTAGCCAATGGCCTATTAGCATCTATACCAACGGTCGCACTAAGCGCAGAATCATTACTCTTACCACCATACGTCTTCACTTTAACCCAGACACCTGCTCCTTGTGAGCGATCAGTATAATAGGCAACAATTTGACAATTACTGCCACCGCCAGCACCATTGTCAATAACTGTTGGAGCACCACCACTTGCCCAATCTAAGTGATCAATAATCCTATCAACACTTACATCAAGAGGATGATCAACATTTGTAAAACCCGATGCGGCGTCAGTGACCATAATTAAGTTTGTCATATCAGTCACGTTGGTCCCGGATTTAGAGAAAGCCTTCGGCTTTGGTACAACAAGTGTGCCGCTGTCGCCGATTGCATGCGTTGCTATGCTTCTAGCAACAGGGGGGACTCCATCCGTAACAATTGAAATTGGGAATTCATCGGAATATTGATTTACCAGCAGGGTAACCGGTATAACTTCGTAACCGTCATCTCTTTGATCAATTTTATTAGTATAACTAATTTTAACTGCAACATGAAGATCACCTGCGCTACTTACATCATTATCCTCTAAAGGTGAGAGATCATGCTCGCCTTTAACCCAAGAATAGGTCAAGTCTGATTTGCCCCATTCTGTTGGATGCGGATTTCCGAGATCACTAGTTTTGACTGCAGCTCTTGCCTGAGTATCATCTGGCGATATGCCAATAGCAGTAACTTCCTGCATGTCACCAACGCCAAAGTTTGGCAATTCAATCTTAACTGGCACGTTACCTTTAGTACCATCACCGTATGTTACTTGAATTACCGCATTCCCTTTATCGGCAGCTGGGGTATTTTTTGCATCAGCAACTATCTTACCATCTTGATCAAGAACGCCGCCGCTAGGGACAACGTTCCCCTCGGAATCCATTGACCACCTTTTGACGGGATCAAGCAACCATTTTACAGAATCAATTGCTTTCTTATCTGGATTAATGTCATCAGTTTTACTTATTAAATCATTATAAGATTTTGAAGTACCATCTTCTCTATCTGTAAACGAAAGCAATTCAGACATTGGGTATTGCGTAAGATTGTTTACATAAAAATGTTGATTCATATGTGCCTGAATCACAACTGTCTGCGGTTCATAACGCTCATTGTCGGCACCATGCGACCGTAAAATATAGGTGATTGTCCCCACAGGGCACCCTGCATCACTATTCGGATTATACAATGACTTAAATTCAGCCAAAGTATAGGAATTGCCATTAGGGTGATTATCATCTATGCTATCGCCCTTGGCCTGTATATTCATCCACTTAAAGTTGCCAAAAGCATTAGGATTTATTTTAAATTGGCCCAGTGTCAATTTAAAGGTTTGAACACTAGAATCAGCGCCCATATTATTAAACATATTCGACATCCTAGAATATATGTTACTAGTAAAGGAATTTATGTCGACAAAACTACTTATGTCTAGTTCTTTAAGCTTCTTGGTATCACTAAACATATTTAATAAGCCACTATTCCATGGCGGAGTAACTCCACACAGTGTGCCGTCAGACCAATAATCCGGTGTATTCGCATACGATGTTATACTTTTGGTAGTCCAGTTTGAGCCTAATTTTAATGCAGTCAAAGATTCAGCACCATTGAACATATTATTCATATTTTGCACTTTACTGGTATTAAAATTATCAACAAAGTCTAAATTAGTAATTTTGGCATCACCATTAAACATATTAGACATATTTGTAACATTAGAAGTATCCCATCTTGCACCGTTATTATCTATGGTAGTTAAATTCTTATTATCGTTAAACATGGCTACCATACCATTGAGGTGATGTATGCCGGAACCACCATTAGTACCAACATTACTTGTATCCCAATTAGGACCAAGCTTTAAAGTAGTCAGACCTTCAGCACCAGAAAACATATAGTTCATGTCTGTCACACTGCTAGTATTCCAGCCGCTTAGATCTAAATCACTATCACTGCCTAATTTCTTGGCATTATAAAACATTGAATTCATATACTGCACATTAGAGGTCTTCCATTGACTAACATCGCCAATCTTGGTCAAGGCCGTAGTGCCAGCAAACATGTAACTCATATCGGTAACATAACGCGTATTCCAGCTGCTAACACTAAAACCGCATTTAACCGTAGAAGAACTAGGGCGGTAAAGAGACCCAGGGTCAGAAACAATATCATCGAGCACCTCAGTAGTACCATCAGCGGTCAGACTTACACAGTCAGCAAACATGAAAGACATATTTTCAGTAAAATTAGTATTGAAATGAGTCACATCCAAATTATTTAATAATTTATCGCCATCAAACAAGTGCGACATATCAGTTACGGTACTGGTATCTATTCCCGTGATATCTATATACCTTAGTCCAGTTTCCGGTGTAACTGGTGAACCAGACGCAGGAGTGTACATCTTGGCAAACATATATGACATATCATTTAAGTTGCTTGCATTATATTTTAAGACCAGATCCTTTATCTTACTATCACCATAAAACATGTACGACATAGTTGATACTGTTGAAGTTTTAAAGTCTGCAATTCCGTTAGCATCTACCGAAGCCCCTGTTAAACTTGTGCAGCCATAAAACATATAACTCATATCGGCCAAATGACTATTAATCCAGCCGCCTTTAAAGTCTATATTGTTCAAGCTAGTACAATTCTTAAACATTCCTTGCATTGTAGTTACTTTACCAGTATTCCAATAAGTACCTGAAGAATTCAAGGTAAAGGCAGTTGGCGCACCGGGGGTTGAACCGTCATGAATCGTAGTTGAATTTAACTTAGTGCAGTTATAAAACATATAACTCATTCTTGTAACATTTGTAGTGTCCCATGAATGAATGTCTAAATCTTCTAAATTGCTACAACCTGCAAACATCCGATCCATGGTGTTAGTTCTATTATCCGGATAAGTCTCTGCTGTATCACTAACATCCCAATGAGAGTCTGGACCATCTGTATAAGCATGTAAATCCAACTTCTTTAAGCTGGTACAGTTATAAAACATAAACTGCATACCATCATAAAAGCTCTCTACCCATCCGCTTGGATTGTTATCTGTATATTGTGTGTTTGATCCTCTAACTTTACTAGTATTCCATTTACCGATATTCAGAGTATCAGTGCCATCATTGCCTAATTGCTTGCAATCTTGAAACATTTGGGCCATGTTCTGCACATTACTGGTGTTCCAATTACTGATGTTTAGCTTCTTTAACTGATTGCAGTTCTCAAACATTTCCTTCATATTGGCTACATTGCCGGTATTCCAACTAGATATATCAGTTATATTATCTGAAGTCGTCAAGCTGCTGCAATCACGGAACATGGCATACATAGTATTTACCTTACTAGTATCCCAATTAGTAAGCGTCAGAGCGGTTAAGCTAGTGCAGCCCCGAAACATCTGATCCATACTAATATTGGACACATCCGTAAGTTTCCACTTATTGGTATCAGCAGTATGGTGCAAATCTAAAGAAGTTAAGCCACTGCAATTATAAAACATACCAGACATAGTCATTACATGACTAGTATCCCAATCAAAGATATTTATACTAGCATTTGCAGTGTTAGTTCCTGTTGTTAAGCCTGTACAGCCAGAAAACATTGAGCTCATGTAGCAAACAGTCCCAGTATTCCATTTATTCTCAGCAAGAGTAGAACTGGTTGTAATCAACTTAGTTAAGCTGCTACAATTATAAAACATTGAGTTCATATATATTACTTTGCTAGTATCCCATTTATGTACATCAAAAGACGGATTAATAGGCAAAGTCTCAGAGTCAGATATGCTCTTTAAATTGCCACAAGAAGCAAACATATTATTCATGTTAACGACGTTACCAGTCTTCCAATTACTGATGCGAAGATTCTGCAAGCTATTACAATTATAAAACATTGAGCTCATATCTGTTACCTTGCTAGTATCCCAGTTAGTAAGGGTCAAAGTAGTTAAGCTGCTACAACTATAAAACATACTACTCATATTAATAGTTGATACACTCGCAAGATCCCAGTAGTTGGTACCAGCAGTATGACGCAAATCTAAAGAGGTTAGTCCACTGCAACAATAAAACATATTAGACATGTTCGTCACTTTATGAGTATCCCAAGCGCTTAAGTCCAAAGTAGTTAAACTTCGACAAGATTTAAACATATAGTTCATGTTAGTCACGCTGCTGGTATTCCAACCTGTAAAGGTTATACTATTCAGTTGGCTGTATGGCCAACTATCATTCATTGAAAACATATAGCTCATGTTTGTTACGTTGCTGGTATCCCATGTACTCAAATTTAAGCTAGTTAATTGCTGACAATTCTCAAACATTTGACTCATATTCGTTACATTGCTGGTGCTCCAAGTGTTGCCAAATGTAATACTTGTTAATTCTTTATCATTATAAAACATGCCGGCCATATTACCCGCATTGCTGGTATCTAATCCCGTAAGATCTAAAGTGGTTAGTCCCGGAAATTGACCTTGACGCCCATAAAGATCTGCAAACATGCAAGACATGTTTGTTCCATTCCCATTAGAATCGCGACTTGTATGCCAGCCACTGCCAAGAGTTATAGTGGTTAAATGGCTATAGCCGCCAGTATCAAACATGTAAGACATGTTATATACGTTACTAGTGTTCCAGTCCGATAAATTTAAAGTGGTTATACCTGTATCATAATAAAACATGTACGACATATTTTTTACTGCACTAGTATCTAACTTGTTGAGACCATCAATTTCTGTAAGACTCGATAAATATGCAAATTTATATGAACTATTCTCAGCCAACTTAATTGCATTTGCAGAACCCTGAAATTCTATCTTAGTAATATTGCCAGAAATGCCAAAACTCTGAATCCGCGCAGAAGAAAGAGTTCCACCGCTAGTGAAAGTCAAAGTGCCGCTATTATAAGTCCAAGTAACATTGCCATCGGTCCCTGAATTAGAACGCAGTGAAATCCCATCTTGAGGGCTCACCTGCTCTTTTTCTGTAGTGTACTCTGCCAGAAGAGCCGCCAGCTTATCCGAGGCCGCAGTGATGTCGGCAAGCAGCTTGGTCTGATCATCTTCCGACAATGGTGAACTGCCCAAATCGTGATATTTATTAGCCACTGTTTGTGCCTGGGTAACAGCTGCTTGCAAGGCTTCCTGTCTTTCCTGCGTGTCTTGCTTATATTTGTCAGAAGTGCTGATTGTCTTAGCTTGATCCAATGCAGTGTTCAAGCTCGTTGCTGCTGCATTCAGTTTCTGCTCTGCTTCAACTTTCTTGCTTTGCTCAGCTGTATCTTCTGGCTGCTGCTCAGCAGAACTAGACGGCGCAGAAGTTGCCCCCTCTTCACTTGTCTTAGGTGTTTCAGGTACTGTTGTGTCACGCAAAAATGAAGTTAACCCTGCAAAAGTCGTCAGCTTAACTTTGGCTTGATCACTGGCCGCTGCCTGGCTATGCTTTCCTGCCTGTGTCTGATTGTCATTAACAGAAGCATTGGTGCCTGCAGTGGTAGTTGTATCAGCTTGTTGCTGCTTAGCTGAGCTAGTTGTTGTCTGCCCCTGATTATTAGTTTGCACATTGCTCTCGCCTTGCGGCTTTTGGGCATCAGCTTTAACTACTTGATTATTAGCATTAACAAAACCAAGACCAATCAGAACAGAAGCAGCTCCAACTGTTAGCTTGCGAATTGAAAAGTGTTCTTGTTTGTTCTGCGATCCAATTTTCTTTGACCGCTCAGTAAAGTTATTCCTACTCAACATTTGACCTCCTGATTATCTGTCTTTAAATATAATTATATATATAGTTAATGATAAAGCAAAATGCGATTTTTGTAAACGTTATTTTTAATAACAATTAGAAAAAAATTAATAACACTGGCCTTTAGTTGAAAGGTATTTTAAAGCATATTCTACTTACAGGTAATACTTATATATCAAACGAAAAGAAGCAGACAGACAATGATTGTACGGTGAAACAGCAAACGATTTTAAAACAAAAAATCATTACAATATTTCTTTATAACTAAATAATTACAAGGTTTTAAATTATAATCAAATACTTAGTAAGGTATAGGATAATTCGGCAAAAAGACAATAACAGTTTAGGCAGTAAAAAAAGGCGCGCAAAAAATTAGCTTTTAATAAAAATAACAGTGAAAATATCTTTTTCACCCGTTACTGTTAGATTAACTGTTACTATTTAGTACGAAGAACCTGCAGGTTTTTGGTGATTTTTGTTTGCATGATAAAAGCAATTTTAACTATAAGCTATAAATGGCAATTTGGCAGTATTTGTAGCACTTGATTTTATGAGATTTATGTTATTTTAGGGGATATTTTGCTTGAAAATGATTCATATTCGAGTCAAAAATGGTAGATTATGATTTTAAAAAGCAATATACAAACATCAAAATAAGACCGATGAAGAAGTTCAATCTCCATCAGTCTTATTTTTTCTTGTTCAATCGATTAAATCTTTAATTTATTGCATCGGCCTTGATAAACTCGTTGATACCAATTGCGTAATACTTTCCGTGCTTTATTTTTACATGTGCGCCGTACGTCGTTATCTCAGTGCCTTCATAAATGGTCTTATCTGCAATCCGCTGACCCGATTTGTCATAAACGTAACTGGTCTTAATCAGCCTGCGCTTCTGCCCATCAATATTGCCGGCTTTAACATATTGATTACCTTCCAGATGGTAATAGAGTTTGCCTTCAAGCAGCGCTGTGCCATAGGTTTTGACCTTAAGTCCCTGCTGCAAGACACGGTTAGTAACCCGGTTAGCATCTTGATTATAAATATACGAATTGTGCATCAGGATTGCTTCGTTAAGCGTAGGCCCAACCACCGTTACCTTTACCGGTACCGAAACAAATGTCCCGTTCGGATAACAAACGTTGACGAAACTGCTGTATGTGCCTTCCTTATCCGTTGCTGGAATATGATCTTTGTCCCAAACATATTCACAGCCGTTCGGCATTGCATTAACACTGGTCACAGCACCTTTGGCATATTCATTATGGGCTGCAAGGTCGGTATGCTGTGGGACGATAACGCTGCCTGAGAGCAGTTTAACTATTTTGGAATCTGCAGAATGAATAGCCTTAGAAACATCGGTATGGCTAACCATAACTGTTACTGGTATGGTTTCATTAATCGTCGGAAAGCCGCTGGAACTAAAGCTTATTACGAAATTACCATATTGCTCGCCCAGCTGTGTCAGGTTGATGCCAGTAATTGCATCACTAATATAGGCACCGGTGCTTGCAACATCATCATAATTAAGCAGAACTTGTCTGATATAATTAGAACCCAAAACAGAATTTTGATCGGCTGCAAGAACATTGTTGCTAATCTGACCCCTAACTAACTTCAAAGGAATGTTAGTAAAAACTTGCTGTGCATTGCTATCCCCGCCATATGTAACTGTCAAAGTAACAGTGTCACCTGTCTGGGTTAATGCATAGGCTGGTTTTGACTCAGGCGGTAAAGAGCTAATCTTGCTGGTATCAAGGTAATAAGAAGCAATGGTGTTCACCTGGTTTTGGTCAATATCCGCACCCGAACTGCCCAGGTAAACCCGCTTAGGTGAAGCAGAAGTTTTCAGCTTTGCCCCAACCAGCGTAATAGTAACATTAACAAGTTGTGTTGAATCACCACGATTAAATGTAACTTTAATCGTCTTACTAATCTGCTTTTCATTGGCATTGCCTAAATTGGCAGCCGTTAAATCAGGTGCCCCGTCTACCCAGGAAAGACTATATTCTGATTTATTAACATCAGTATTAGTAGCAGTATCTATAACACTAACCAGATGCTTATCCAAAGTAAGTTTTTTGCCAACGGGAACTGTTTGGTCATGCCCAGTGCATCTGCTTACTCCGGCTCTAGTATTAATTGTCAGCGTAATTGGCAAATATTGGTGTGTGTTGTCGGAATAGGTAACCTCAATTGCCGCATTAATCGTACCATGGATAGTGCCATCATTTAAATCTGACAGGGAAAGCTCATCATGTGTAGGATCATTCCTTACCCATTTATATGTCGGAACAAAATGAGCTGCATTAGGCTTAACTACTAAAGATTCTGCAGTAGGTACCGTACCTTGAACATAAGCTACACTGTAATCAGAACCGGAATGTTCAATATTTGCGTGGTTAGCGGTATCAATAGCAGCTCCTTCAACATCAAATTGTGCACCATTAAGACTAGTCACCGAGCCATCAGTATAAACGATATCTATTTTATGAGTCTGCGATGCGGAACCATCACTATGAGGTTCATCACCTTGATGCCAGACAATTTTAGATATTTTATCAGACGGATAGGTAACCGGAGTACCACTATCTGTCAAAGTCAACAAGTCATTAATTTTATCAGAATTAGTAATTATTGGCACCAAACTATGATGATCACTATCAACTGACTCACCAGTACCAGAGGAAGTGGCATGAATAATAATATGATTACCTGTCAATGTAGGTGTGCAAGTCTGGCTCAAGGATGTGACCTTCAAAGTTACCGGGACTGCTTGTTTAGTCCCATCATGATAATCAATCAAAACGTAAATATTTTGCGTACCAGTATGAGTAACATTCGGAGTTGAACTAGCATCTCCATGTACAGACCAGCTATATGTTAGATTATTATACGTACCAGTAGCAATTTTAGTAATATCAATAGCCTCTTTAGCCGTAGTTGCATTTAATTCATTCGAGTGATTAATAGACACAGAATGTTCTGCGCTGCTTGCTTGTCCGCCAGAAAGATCAACATAAACAGGATTAGTTGACGGATTACCCACCAGCGCAGTTGCACCATCCTGATAAGTTATTTTAATCTGCTGATTTGCTATATTGGTGCCAAGGTTCAGTGTTGGCTTAGCAACCCATTCAACCTTTTGAATAATTTCAGACAAGCCCTCGGTTATCGCAGGTCCAGTTGTTCCTAAAGTTTGATCTGTGACCGGCCTGACATCAAGAAAGTCTTTCCACTTACCAGGATCATTAAATTCAACTGGATCAGAATTATCGCTGCTAGGAACCGTTAATTGGTGCTCATGTAATAAACCCGTATTTTTAAAAGCTATTTTATATGCAGAGTCATAATTCTGCACTTCCAATTTTACGGGTTCTATTTGAGAACCATCATCTTCACCAGTAGGAGTTGTATAACTAATTTTGACCCCGACATCATACTGACCTGGGTTTGGTAAATCGTCTGACTTTAACTCTCGCCAATCATGAGTGTGGCTGTCCTTGATCATCCATGAATAGGACAAGGTCCAATTGTTATTCCCCCACTTACCAGGTGCAGGAGATACGGGAGCAGACGGGGTTGTCGAGGAAGATGAAAAATCCCCGCCTATCTTCAGTGCAGCTTTAGCCTTGGTTTCACTTGGCACCATATTCTTTTGCGTATACTGCCCGGTCCCTTCTTCCACTGTTGGCAGCCAAACATTAACAGGAACATCGATAAATGTACCATCACCAAAGGTTACTCTGACAACGGCATTACCCTTTTGGTCAGCAGTCTTATTAGCCGCATCAGACGTAATATTACCGGCAAAATCAATTGCACCTCCTGAATCCAAACTGCCATTATTTTTCATTACCTTGGGATCTGGTTTAGACGTATCAAGCGGGTCATCCCGGTTTTTCCCGTCTTCCCACGTAATAGACTTAATAGTATAATCACCTTTTGTCTTAAAATAATCTTCCTTACTCTTTAAGGTTTTAATCGGATAATAATTATTGCTATCGTCTTTATCCTTAAGAGTGACTGAGTTTAAGTTTTCAAGATCATTAGCTACCTGGGCCTTGAGCATCCCCTTATGAGCATAGATAACTGGTACTGTTCCATCAAAGCTATAGCGTTTATTACCATGATTATGCAAAAGCAGCGTATAAATATGGTCTGGGCTTGCTATCGGAGGTTCAGCATTATAACGATTCTCTAAATCTCCAAATGATATTGCCCCGTCCGAAACATACTGGTAATGACCATCGATCTTAACAAGCTTAACAATCTCAAGGTCAAAGCCTAACGGATTAAAGCCTGACCAAGCATCTACGGTAATCTTAAAATTGCCTAACTCCAAATGTAAAGTATTAGCATAATCATTGGCGCTGCCAGTTCCTTTAAACATATAATGCATATCAGCAACTCTAGTTGTCACAAATGTCTGACTATTAGTAGTTTGATTTTTACCAAGATTCAACGTCTGCAAATGGCTAGTATATAAGAACATATTGAACATATTTGTAACTTTACTGGTATCCCACTTACTTAAGTCTAATGATGTTAAACCACTAGCATATGAAAACATTTGCGACATATTCGTAACTTGACTAGTATTCCAGGTGCTCAAATTTATTGTAGCTAAATTTTTTGCACTATAAAACATACTAGCCATATCCGTAACTTGGCTGGTATCCCAGTTACTCAGATCTAACGTTGTCACTGGGTCATCATGGGCTTCTGGTGCTGTACTCAAACTACTGCTAAGACCAAAAAACATTGCATCCATGTTTTTAAAATTGCTGGTATTCCAATCACTAACTCCAATATTGGTCAATGATGTATTTGTAAGATGATAAGTATCCATAAACATCCCCTCGGCATGCGCAACATGACCCATATCCCAATGAGCTGAGCCGCTGATTGTTTTCAGGTTAGTATCATCTGAAAACATGTTATGCATTGAATAAACCTTTGAGGTATCCCAACCTGGACCCAATATGAGTGTTGTAAGTGCACTATCACCTGAAAACATATTGGACATACTATAATGCAGATAAGCATTCTCAACTCTATTTTCACTATTAGGAGGAAAATTATCACGATCTTCCTGGGCAATACCGCTGGTATCCCATGTAGAAAGATCTAATTTTGTAAGAGAAGAATCGCCAGAAAACAGGCCAGCCATATTATCAACCTGACTGACATTCAGCTTTTCAAGTCCTGTAAGATCGGTTAAAGATCTAAAGCCACTAAATACACCACCGCTATTACTGCCATCGCAGCCTAGAGAAGTTATCCCGTCAGTAATCAATTGGCTAACATCCAACTTCTTTAAAGTATATCTTAAAACACCAAAATCAGAATAATTTAGTTTGCTTACCCTAATCTTAGGTAAAACTATTTCAGTTAAAGCGCCGTCGCCATAAAACATTGAATAATAATCATCATCATTGTAATTAAGATTTATACGTTGAGGAGAACCTGAAGCAGTATTTCCTGAACCGGTATGATTAATACCATGAGCCATTGTTAGAGATTTTAATGAATCATTATCCCTAAACATATTATCCATACTAATAACATTAGACATGTCCCAGTTATTAAGATTTAAATGCAGCAATCTAATATCATTTTCAAACATATTGTCCATATACCAAACAGAACTAGTATCCACGCCATCTAAACCCTCAATTTCTTTAAGATCTGTTAGATTAGCAAACTTAAACCGAGAATTCTGATTCAGCTTGATTTGTCCCTGAGAATTGTCAAGCTTAATTACCTTAATTGCGTTCACGGGAATGCCAGAAGGAAAATATGTCATATCTGATTTATCATGGTCCAGACCCGATCGAGAGTTGGTAAGAACTGAAGTTGTACCCAGCATACCAGCTGCTAAACTATTATCATGACTGTTGTCTGCCATTGCCGTAAAAGTTATCGTCTTAGAGCGACTGTCGTATGTCCACTTACAATTTCCGTCCAGTCCTTCAGCGTGGTGCGAATTAGTGTCCCCTTGGGGCCCAACTGTAACTGGTTCTGGTTCAGGCAATTTCTCTGCACCAGTAGAATCTGGTGTTGACCCAACTGACGCTGCAGAAGCAGCTGCCACACTTCCCATACCAGTGCTGGAAGCCGAAACAGGTGTGGATGCCGCAGAAGATGCGGCACTGCCTGTGCTACTGCCAGCCGCTGCACTGCTCTCTGCTGTGCTTGTACTGCTTGCAGCAGCGCTGCTGGTACTGCCCTGTGATTCCTGCGGTACTTCCAGTTCACCCCTTAAAAAGGATGTTAAACCGGCATATGTGGCTAGATTGGCCTGCTTAGACTTAACAGGTACAGCCTCCTTCTGCTTGGCGGCCGCTTTACCTGCTTTATTAGCCGTTACATTTTCTTCATTTTCTTCATCTGGCCCTTTAATTGCGTCAGCCTTAACCACTTGATTATTAGCCTGAATAAAACTGAAACCCAAGAGAACTGAAGTTGTACCAATTGTCAATTTACGCAGGGAAAAATGTTCCTGCTTATTCTGCAGTTCGCTTTTTCTTTTTCGTTCATTACTATTATTTTTGCTTAACACGATGCATTCCTCCAAATCCTATATTATTTCAGCTTGCTGGCTTTAACATATTGGTTATCGCCAATAACGTAACAGCTGACGCCTTTAATCTTGACAGCCTTGCCATAAACAGAAACCTTGCTTCCCTTATGCAGCTTTTTACCGGTTGCCTTACCGTAACGATCAACGACCTCAGCTCCATGGCTTAAGTAACGTTTAGCAGGATCAATATTGTTTGCGAGTAGAAATTCATCGTTATCCAAAACATAATACTGCTTATGCTTAATCGTTGTCTTACCGTAAGTTACGACACTGGATCCAGCCTTCAAAATTGCCTTGCTCTTGCGTTTGCCGTTTTTATTGTAGAAGTAAGCCGCATGCATCGTTTCCTTCTTGACGCCGCCTGAAGTATCACTGCTTCCATGAACTGTCGGATCAATCCAAGTATCAGATGCCGGCGGAAAATTATCAGCAGGCACGTACTTGTTATTATCAATCAGATAGTATTTCTGCCCCTTAATCATGACCGGGGTACCATAAGTGGTAACCGCAGTACCAGCATAAATTACCTGATCGTTGGTTTGCTGACCGTATTTATCGTAAACATGCGCTGTCGAGTCCAACTTACGTTTCCTGCCCGCAACGTTGCTGGCTTTAATATAATATTTGTCGGCTTCAATAATGTAGTACATCTTCTTGTTGATTAAGGCTGTCCCATAAGTCTTAACCGTTGAGCCGCTCTGCAAAGTTTGGCCGTTGACCCGCTTGCCCTGCTCATCATAAAGGTAAGCGTTGTGTTTCAAGACAATGTCACTCTCTTGTGGATCACTCACGTTAACTTTAACGGGAATCGAACCAACAGAACCATCCGGATAATGAACCGTAACAAATGTCTTGTCCGTTTTGTCCTTAGTAGACGTGTCAGCCGTGCTGGTTGTGTCCCAAGTGTAATTCGTGCCGGCCGGCATTTCATTCGCATTAGTAACAGCTTGATCCGCATAATTATTGTGCGATGGGAGATCCGTATATTGCGGTACCTGAACCCCACCGCCGTTTGGATGGAAGTTAGCGGCCATTGAATTATCTACCGGTCGTACATTGACCTTGACTGTTACCGGAACTGCAAAACTGCCGTTGAAATCAGAAAATGCGGGATCATCAGCTGTATAGTTAAGGTTAACGTAGCCTGTTTGGGTACCAGTTTGATTGAAATTAATTCCAGAAAGCTCATTAGTTATCGTCATTCCCGCAATACCTGCTAGTTCACTGTAATTAGCAAGCACTTGCTGTGCAGTTATAGGGTTGCCCTGATAAGTTTCAACCCGCTGCGTGGCCGGCTTAATAACCTTAAGCGGCACATCTTCAAGTTCCTGCACAATGCCGTCACTATAATGAACCTTTATTGCTGCCGCACTATCATCTAATTCAATAGTATACGTTGGGGTATAGCCGCTGATTGAACTAGAGTTAACATAATAATTGGTAATATCTGCTTGTTGGCCTGCAGATAAGGCAGCATCATTCAGATAAAGCGTCTTAGCAGTATCACTGTTCTTAAGAACTGCACCACTAACTGTTCCTGGAACAGACACGGTAAGCTGCGAACCATCTTTAACAAAAGTAATAAGTGCTGCTGCATTCACATCTTTAGTGCCATCATCTTTTAACCCAATAACAGTCGTATCAGGTTTATTTGCCCAAACAATTTGGTAATCTGTATCCCTAACCAATGAACCAGAATTAGTAATAAATTCGTACACATCGATTTTATTAGGATTCTTGCCGACATGAGTATTTATCCTTACAGGTGTAAAGTCATGGCTATGTTTAGCAGCCACTGTTTGCAAATTTAATGTTACCGGCAAATATTGGTGAGTGCCATCGTGATAATCTACTTCAATTGCTGCTGCAATGATTCCTTTAGCCTGATGTAGCGCAGCCAACGTTAGTTCTTGATGACTAACGGCATCAACCCATTTATAATCAGTATCATGAAGACCATAACTAGCTGGGGCTTTAGTGCCATTAGTACCATCCAGAAAATCTGCTGCAGAAGGAACAATATTATCTGCTGGATTATCTCCGCATGAATAGTCCATGCTGGATACAGCAGTGGCTCCTTCGACATTAACATTAATATTAAATGGAGCACTTACAGAGTTGCCTGTGTATATAATCTGCATTTTGCCAGTATGCGCGCCAATATTACCGGAAGTATAATCGGGAACACTATTAGTTTCAGTTGCCCACTCAAGTCCTGTAATGCTACTACTTGGAATGGCAGATGTGGTAGGTGGTGTGCCTTCTGTATCCGTAAAGTGCGTTTTCATGGTGGCTAAATCCAAAGTTGGTGCAGCAGTACTGTCATCTGCAGCATGAATTGTCAAAGTTCCATCATATGCAATGCCACTATACAATGTTGATGTATCTGTCACATTTATGGTTACGGGTACTGCCTGTGTGGTTCCGTCACCATAATCAATGATAGCGTAAACGTTCTTGGCGCCACCTGTACTGATATCAGGAGCCACTACCCGATCAGGCGAGGTCGACCAATTATACTTAACGGTATTAGGAACAGTATTATAGTGACTATTAATTGCTGTAACACTTGCTGGGGTTAACACACTTGCTGGATTCAATGCATCAGCGATCGGCGGCAAAGCATGGCCGACATTTAAAGTGATGCCTGAATTGTATGCACTATTAAGTTGACCACCAATTACATGTACTTTAACCGGAGTTGCTGCACCATCCGTGTTATCGGTGTAATGAGCAATGATGTGGCAGTCATTACCGGTGCCATTGCCATTGTCAATAAAGGTTGGCGTACTGCCGCTTGCCCAATCTAGGCTTGAAATGATGTTATCAACATTAATATCATGCGGACGATTGTCACTAGTGTAACCCGATGCAATGTCAGTAATCGTGATTAGATCCTTCATGGCGGCCAAATTGCTCTTAGAAAATTCTCCCGGAGTAACCACGCTGAGCGTACTGCTGCTGCCAACCGCATGCGTTGTTATAGGGATTTTAGTTGAGATTGGAAATTCTTCATTATATTTTTTTACCAATAAGGTTACTGGGACGACCTCATAACCATCTGAATGACCAGCAGTAGTGTATGTGACCTTAATTGCTACGTGGTGATCACCAACTGCACCTAAGTCAGAATCTTGTAAGGGCGTAAGATCATGCTCTCCCTTAATCCACGAATAGGTCAAGTTTGATTTGCCCCACTCATCCGGTCCAATTTCCGTATCACTGGTTTTAAGCGCTGCTTTTGCTTGATCAACAGTTGGTAATTTGTTTGTCCGTGTAACTTCCTGCATAGGACCTGGGACGAAGTCTGGCAACTCGACTTTAACCGGCACGTTAGCTTCAGTATTGTCGCCGTATTTCACACGAATTACCGCATTCCCCAGATTGAGTCCCGGAGTATTTTTCGCTCCAGGAATTAATCTGCCATTCTCATCAAGGACGCCGCCTGTTACTTTAACATTGCCTTCCTGATCCATTGAGTATTTTTTATCTGCAGCAAGCCGCCATTCCGCAGACTGAATTACCTTTTTACTAGGAACGATATTATCGGTTGCGGCTAATAAGTCACTATACGTCTTGGTGTTAGAATCTTCATTATCTGTGAACGAGAGAATATCGGTAAATTGATACTGGTCTGTTACCCGATCAGTTTGGCCTGTATGTGCCTTAACCACAACGGGACTTATCGCAGTGTAGTGTTTATTGTCGACATCATGAATCTGCAATACATAAGTTTCTGTATTGGGACATTCTGTAACATTGCTTGGATTATATAAGGATTTGAATTCATCTAAGGTATAAACATTACCAGCAGGATGATCAAAATCTTGACTTGTACCCATAGCCCGAATATTTTTCCACTTAAAATCACCCCAGGCATTATCATTTATTTTAAAATGGCCCAATGTTAATACAAATGATTGGACACTTGAATCAGCACCCAAGTTATTAAACATGCTCTGCATATTGGAATATGCACTGCCTGTATCAAAAGCACTTATGTCTAGTTTTTTCAGCTTCTTGGTACTGTTAAACATATTTTGTAGATTAGAAACATTGCCGGTATGCCAATTAGGACCTAATGTTAAAGTAGTCAGGGCCGCATCACCATTAAACATATTAGACATGTTCTCCACACTAGAAGTGTTCCAGGTATGTAAATCTAGACCGGTTAAACTGCTATTTCCATTAAACATATTCTGCATATTAGTAACGTTACCAGTAACAAAGCTGTCAACAAAGTCTAAGTTTGTGATTTTGGCATCACCGTTAAACATATTAGACATATCTATAACTTTAGCAGTGCCCCAAGGCGCACCGTTATTATCGATTGTTGTTAAATTTTTGTTATCGTTGAACATAGATGCCACGCTGTAGCTATAGTTGTACGGAGTATTACCAACATTACTCGTGTTCCAATCAGGACCAAGTTTTAAAGTGGTCAGAGCTTCATCACCGTTAAACATGGATCTCATATCTAATACACTGCTAGTATTCCAGCCGCTTAAGTCTAATTTGTTATTATCACCGACTAAGTTTTTATCATTTTTAAACATGGAAGTCATATACTGCGCGCTGGAAGTGTCCCAGCTGCTGACATCGCCAATGCTTGTCAAAGCTGTATCGCCGTCAAACATATGCTGCATACTAGCAACATTACTAGTATCCCACTTGGTGTCCTGATGCTTAAGGTTCAAAGTAGTTAATGCTGCATCACCAGCGAACATATAACTCATGTTGCTGACAAAGCGTGTGATCCAGTCCTTAACTTCAAATGGCAAACATACCGTACGCTGACCAGCACCAGCAGGATCATCAAATGTATAATCAGTACCGTCACTAGTTAAACTTCGGCAATCATTAAACATGTAGGACATGTCTTCAGCAAAATCCGTGTTAAAAGAATTAACATTCAGGTTATTTAATAATTGATCACCATCAAACAGGTGTGACATATAGATTACAGTACTGGTATTCATCGCCGTAATATCAATGTACTTCACACCAGTCTCTGGTTTAGATATAGGGGAAGACGTGGCGGCAGAATACATACCAGAAAACATATACGACATATCATTCAAGTTCCCAGCATTATATGCCAAAATCAGATCTTTAATTGAACTATCACCAGCAAACATGTAGGCCATCGTAGTTACAGCGGAAGTATCAAAAGCTGCAATCCCTTCTTGGGCTACCTTCGTCCCTGTCAAACTTGTGCAGTTTTTAAACATATAACTCATATTAGCAACAGTAGAAGTATCCCAGCCTTTGAAATTGAAATCATTCAAGGTAGTACAGCCATCAAACATCCCTTCCATTGTAGATACTTTGGCGGTATTCCAATGGGAGCCTGCCGCATCGGTATAAGTATGCAAATCTAAATTATTTAACAGAGCACAATTATTAAACATGTAACTCATATTTTGCATATTACCAGTATCCCATGTGCTCATGCTCAAGCTTTGCAAATTACTGCAACTATCAAACATATAAGACATATTAGTTACGCTGCAAGGATTCCAATGGGAGCCTGCTGCATCGGTATAGGCATGCAAATCTAAACTATGTAAACTAGAGCAGCCAGAAAACATGTTGTGCATATCTTGCACCCTACTAGTATCCCATGTGCCAATGTTTAAAGTATAATTACCTGACCCATCATCGCCTAGCTCAGTGCAGCCAGAAAACATGTACTCCATATGAGCTACATTACCAGTATGCCAGTTATTTATGTTCAAATTCTGCAACTGACTACAGTTATGAAACATGTAACTCATGTCCGTTACATTGCTGACGTCCCAACTAGATATATCAATGTCAGAAGCTGTCTTTAAGCTACTACAACCAGAAAACATGTTGTCCATGCCATTCACGCGGGCAGTATTCCAGTTACTTATTTTTAGTTTAGTTAAGCCGCTGCAACCAGCAAACATAGAGGTCATAGATATACATGCACCAGAACCAGCTGGAATATTAGCACCAATATTCCAATAATTATGCCCACTTGTTGTATCAGTAATTAAATTTAAACTGGTCAGGCCGCTGCAGTCTAAAAACATACACACCATATTTTGTACTTTACTAATATTCCACGTACTGATACTTAAACTTGTTAAATTTTTGCATCCATAAAACATAAAACCCATAGACGTTACATTACTGGTATTCCATGTACTAATGTTTAAACTGCCTGAATCAGAGCCTAAGCTGCTACAATACTGAAACATATAAGCCATATCAATTACACTGCTAGTATCCCAATGCGTACCAGAACCATCTGTATAAGTATGCAGATCTAAATCGGTTAAGCGTGCACATGAATAAAACATCGAACCCATGTACTTTACCTTACTAGTATCCCAGGCACTTATGCCATCTATGCTCCCTAAATCATCACAGTAATAAAACATCGAATCCATTCTGATTACTTTGCTAGTATCCCAACCTGTTAGATCTAAAGTGCTTAATTCTCTTGCGTGATTAAACATCGAATCCATATCAGTTACATTCTTGGTATCCCAATGCGCACCAGAGCCATCTGTATAAGTATGCAAGTCCAAACTTCTCACGTCAGTATAATAAAACATCGAACTCATGTCAGTCACACTGCTGGTATCCCATGTATGCAAATCTAGGCTAGTCAAGTTAGTATAAGAAAACATGCTGTTCATAGTAGTCACACTGCTAGTATCCCATGTACTCAAATCTAAGCTAGTTATGCTACCAGTAGAAGAAAACATGCTACACATATTCTTCACACTACTGGTTTTCCAGTAATTTCCTGAAGTAACAATATTCAAATTAGCGGTCTGTAATTTTTGATCTCCATCAAACATATTGCTCATATCGGTTACATTGCTGGTATCCCAGTTGGCAGCACTACCAAATGTGATTCCTGTTAAATCCCTATCACCACTAAACATGTGGCTCATGTTTGTTACACTACTGGTATTCAAGGCACTAAGATCCAAAGAAGTCAGGCCGTCATACATATCTTGCAAACCATAACGATTGCTAAACATATAGGACATGTCTGTTACATGACTGGTATCCCAGCCTGTGAAAATTATGCTGGATAACTTACTACTATTATTGTAATAACCTTCCTCAAACATATGAGACATATTTAATACACTGCTAGTATTCCAACCCGATAAATCCAAAGTGGTCATTTTATTGACACCGGAAAACATGTAAGACATGTCTGTTACCGCACTGGTATCTAAATTAGTAAGCCCATCAATTTCGGTAACATTCGATAAATTTGTAAATTTATGCGAACTATCTGCAGCCAGCTTAATTGCATGCATAGGACCACTGAAAACTATCTTAGTAATATCACCTACAGACACGCCTAAATACTGAATCCCAGTAGAAGAAAGAGTACCACTGCCCGTAAAAGTTAGCGTGCCGCTGGTATACGTCCAGGTAATATCACCATCATGCCCCGAATTAGAACGCAATGAAATTCCATCTTGAGCTTCCACCTGTTCTTTTTCTGCAGTATATTCGGACAGCAGCGCCGTCAATTTATCTGAGGCCGCAGTAATATCGGCAAGCAGTTTGGTTTGATCATCTTCAGATAAAGGGGAACTGCCCAAATCATGATATTTGTTAGCCACCGTCTGTGCCTGGGTGACAGCTGCTTGCAGTGCTTCCTGTCTTTCCTGCGTGTCTTGCTTATACTTGTCCGAGTTACTGATTGTCTTAGCCTGATTCAATGCAGTATTCAAACTCGTTGCTGCCGCATTCAATTTCTGTTCTGTTTCAACTTTCTTGCTCTGCTCAGCTGTATCTTCAGGCTGTTGCGCAGCCGAACTAGATGGCGCAGAAACTGCTCCCTCTTCACTTTCTTTCGGCGTTTCAGGTGTTGCATCACGCAAAAATGAAGTTAACCCGTTAAAAGTCGATAGTTTAGCTTGGGTTTGATCACCAGCAGCTGCCTGACTATGCTTTCTTGCATGTGTCTGAGTATCAATTCCTGCAGCAGTATTTGCACTGGCTTGTTGTTGATCAGCTGAACTAGCTGCTGTTTTCTCCTGATTATTCGATTGCACATTGGCATCAGTATCATCCGGCTTTTGCGCATCAGCTTTAACAACTTGATTATTAGCATTAACAAAGCCAAAGCCAATCAAGACAGAAGCTGCTCCAACTGTTAGCTTACGAATTGAAAAGTGTTCCTGTTTATTCTGCGATCCTGTTTTCTTTGACCGTTCAGTAAAGTTATTTTTACCCAAATTTTGCCTCCTGATTATCTATTTCCAATTCTGATTATATATACATTAATAATAGAACAAAAAGCTATTCTTGTAAACGTTATTTTTAATAATGTTTAGAAAAAAACTAATAATATCGATTCTTGCTCAAATAAAAAATTATTGTTCGATTCAATTTACTTAAAAAATATTAAAATTTATCTTGTTTATTAATGCGTTTCTTTTTTGTTAAATCATGTAAGTAAAAGAAAGTAAAAAGTTAGATAATGCTGATATAACAGGATAATAGGCAATGGCAAATATTTTAAAACTAAAAATCAGCGTGATATTTCCCAATAATTACGCTTCATGCAATAATAAAATATTTATTGCAATATAGAGTAAGTCATAAAATAGATGACCAATATTTCAAAAATCAAAATGCAAGATCCAGCAAAATTTTAAAGTCACTTGTTAATATTTATCGATTAAAATCATTAGTTTAGTTTTGTTATTCAAACTAGGCTTTTCAGATTGTACTTTGTTATTTATTGATACTTGGTTAGATTACAACATAAACACCTAATTTAGACTGATGAATTAATCTAAGATAAAGTTAGGAACAAATTTGTCCTAGATTTCGAGGCTACAAAAATACTCTGGAAGAAATTCATACTTAATAAAAATAACGGTGAAAATTCATCGTTACTTTTAAATTTAGCTATTATTATCAAGTGTGAAAAGTTTGTAGTTTTTTGTTAATTTTAGGCCATAAATTCCGATCTAACAGTATGTGCAGCATTTAATTCTATAAAATTTATGAAATTTTTTGAGATATTATAATTAATAAGCTCAATATATAAACAAAAAATAGAAACTGAGTCTTTTCTCAGCTTCTATTACTAGCACGGGGCATGCATAGTTTGACCTGTGATATTTATTTTTCCCCATGAACCATCAAATTAAATTTTTCAGTATACTGCTCTTCACCCAAAATAATTACCGGAATTTTAATAGATTTGACAATTTTGCCGCTTTTCTTCAAAGTAATCGTTATTGGTGAAAAATTTTCTTGTGAATTTCCTTTAATATAAAGTTTCAACTCCCTTTCAGATTGCGAAAATGGCTCTTGAAAAGGATGAGCACTAAGCATCACACTTTTTGAGTTACCACTATATTTTTCGGGTAAATTAATATAAAAACCAGCAACAGTATGCTTAAGTGGCGGTAATAATTTAATATGAATCACTGCATTACTTCCAGAATAAATTGGTTGATAATCCCATATATAAAACTTTTTAGGAGCTATTTTCCAACGTTTATCGGCTTTAATTTCAACATCCAGATCTTTCCAATCTGTTTCGGTATCATGGGCAATTACGCAACGTAATATAAAAGTACTGCAATTATGGCTATACAATTTAGGCATAACTATTCCATATGGGCCAAATTCAAGATGCTCTTTTTGCTGCAAGCATTCTTGTTTAGCAATATTTATTTCATGCGGGGTAAATTGATCGGTAGCAATAGCTTCATCTAATGATTCATCAGGAGAAAGAATAGTCTCTTTTGCTTTAGGGTTTATTTCTGTTCCAACGCCATATGATCTTGCCCCAATAATAATCTTAAACGGCTCCTTGTTTTTGTTTTTTATTTTAAAATTGGTCTTTCCCAATTTTTCTTCAAATGATATATCAAAATAAAAATTACCTATTTTCCCATTTTTCCAATTGTAAGCATTAATTAATCCTTGTGGCTTAATAGTTAACGTATGGTGAACGGCATCCATTCGAAGACCGAGCCATTGTTCCATACTTTGTTGGACCCACTGACCTTGTCCTTGGCTGCATCTGGTTAAGCAGCGCTTCTTATTAAAACCTCTAGGCCACCAAAAAAGTGATCCACTTTCATCTAGTCGACTATATAACAACTGTAAATTATCATACATTTCTTTTCTAGTATAGCTTCCACCTAAGCGCAGTGTCAGTCCTGTAGCTGACGGATGCATTCCAAAAGGAAGTTCTCGCATAGTTTGAAACTCAGGATCATAGCAGGCAATAAACATAGAGCGGGCATAACGATGCAAGTTAACATACGGCTTATAGTTAAAATTATACAGGCCATACAATGGGGCTAAGACAGTGGCTGTATCTTCTCCAGCATAATAATATGTTTTATCTGAAATATAAAATTTATCCCTATCTTTTTCATCTAAATTTGTTCCACCCGTTATTTGCCTACCAAATGGACCTTCATTTTCAATATTTTCTGCCATATCTTTAGGCATGGCGTGCAAGATTTTATCCACCTGACAAGTATTCTGCGAAAGAATTTTTAAAATGCTGTGATAGCCCTTTAATGCGTAGTAGCATTGGACGTTTGCTCCATAATCATATTTCCTAAAAACCATTAAATCACTTGCATAGTGACTAGAAAAAAGTGCTTTCTTGCTATTTTTAAATTTCAGCAAATTATCCCCGATAGTTTTTAATTTACTCAATACCTTTTTATTGTTTTGAAAATATTTTTCATCGCCAGTTAATTCAAGATATTTTTGTGTCAAGATTAATGGAGCTGCATAGAAGAAAATACTGTGATCATCATAAATACTGTAACGGGGAGTATTTCTTCTTATCAAGTATTCGATGGCTTTAGGACCAATTTCTGGTATTGCATACATTACACTTATAACACTTGGAACAATATCTATTCCCCAAAGACGCGAAAGTCCGTGTGAAGGGGCTCCTTGGCTATTAGTCAATAAATTACCGTTATGATCAAACGAAAGGCAGTTAAAATTATCCAAGAAAAAACGAAGGTGCATATCCCAATACTTTTGAGAGCTTGGGGATTTTTCCCGGATATCTAAGCTCATTTTTCCTAAACGTTCATTCCAAAATTGGGAAGCAACATTAATCCATTCTAAGGGCGTATGCTGATATATTATTCCTAATGATTTATTTATATCTTTTTGCTCAGGTGCAACAGCAATAATAGTTGTAAACAGCTGACTTTCTCCCGGATTTAAGTTCAAAGTGGATGAAATTATCGGACAACGAGGAGCTCCTTTCAAAGTACTGTTTAACATTTGAATAGCTGCACAAGCTTCTGGATGCCAAAGCATTAAAAGTTTTTGCTCAAAAGAAGATTTATATGGTAAGTTTGCGTAATCTTCAAACTTATCTCCATATTTTTCAAATTGGTTAACAAATTTTTGGTCAAAGGATAATCTGATATTTCCGGATAATTTTGCACCAGATGTATTTTTAATTTCCATACAGTAAAAAACTGCTGCTGGACCAGGCAATTGTGGAAGCGAAGACGAATTCACTGCTTCTTTTTCCAGAATAGGTGCCAAGGAAAAAACCCTTGTTTCAAATTCAGGACGAATAGTTTCGGTCAAGGGTAAGTAGGAATCAAGGTATTTAGTTCTTGAGTTTTTATTATAAACCGAATAAGTTATCCCACTATTTAGATTTATTTCATAACGCATTTTACCCAAAAATAAAGCAACATCATTTTGATAATACTGTCCTATATTGCCTTTGAACTGTCCACCTAAATCAGTGCCACCGGAAGGGATAGCATAAATACTTTCATGCGGTGTACTAATAAAATGTAAGCGTCCCTTGGTATCCTGACCAATAAGTGTTCTTCCATTCGATTGAGTGAATAGCTGTCTTTCGCTAAGTGATAGATCAACACTTGCGCTTTCTTTATCGTATGTAGATTGAAAAAAATCTGAACAATAACTGTCTTTCCATAACTGTTCCCAATTTTTATATAATGGTTGTTCACGTAAATACATATTAATTAATGCTCTCCTTTTACTTTGTTTTTATCGTGGAAGACGATCGTTTCTTGAAAGAATATCGGAAAAGTTATTATGTGGTTCTGTTTGGTACCAATAAGCTACTGATGAAATATCATCTTGTCGTTCATACAAGCTGATATCGTCATTGCCGATATTTTGCAAGGTCACTTTTAAATTTTTATGAAACGATATTGGATCCAGCAAGTGCCAGCGGTAAAGTCCATGCATAGGAAGTGCATCATCACCAAAAGCATGTTCAGGATTAGGGTTGGGTTTCCCAGTATTAAAGAATTCACGAGTATGATTTTGGGTAGAATAGAACGGATATCCTGTAAACAAGGTGTTGAAAGTCTGGGCTTCTGGTAACTTTCCATATTTTTGCTGATGAAATGCCCAAGCACCACCAAAATAATCTTCAGTACCTGTTGAAGAAATTGTTGGAAATTTATCATCATTATCTATATAAAACTTAAATTCTCCTTCTCCCCACCAATATCTTTCCAATGCACAAAGTGCGAGATAAGTACCGACATAATAGCCTTGCCCTTTAATATTATCGATTAAAGTGTAATCAATTCCTTTTTTTACAATTTTTTCCCGATTCCACTTGGCATGGAAATAGATTGTATTTTCTGGGAGATTATTCACTAGTGCATAATCAAACGTATAAAATACATGATTAATCGGTTTAGGATGTTCACTTGTTAAGGTTATTTTTGCCTTCTTTTTAAAGGGCATTTGAAAATAGCAATTCATTCCAGAAGTTGGATTAACCACAATTGGTAATGAATTAACTAAACATCTTGTACCGAACCCATTACAGAAAAAGTCGCCCAAGGGACATTCCACTGAAGGATTTTGTTCATCATCCCAATAAATTCTGAGAATTAAATCACGTAAAATAAAACTTCCAGCCGTAGTTTTTTCTGGTGTTGTCATCCAAAAATGCTTAATAATTCCGGGACCATTAATTTCTGCCAAAGTGATCGTTTCTTTGGGATTTATAGGTACTGAAGAAGATCCTTTGCGACTGGGACCAAGATTACTTGCTGTCATTGCAGCTTTTCCCTTTTCTCCAATTGGATTTTCTGGAGAAATGCTTCTACTCTCTTCTCCTTGATAATTCCAAACACTTTTTAAGATACTCATTTAATTATCTCCTTATTAATTTTAAGTAATTGCTTTATGTAAAAAAGAAAACCTAATCTTACATATCAGGTTTTCAATTTAACAACATAAAAATATATTTAAAGATTAAAACAATCCAATAAATGCGCCCACAAGGCAAAATACAATCAAAATTAACAAGATTTTTGTTACTGACATCTTCTTATATTTCATAGCCCAAAAAATCAAGAAGACTAATGCTAATGAAAGCAAGCCTGGCGCAATTTGATCTAAAGTACTTTGAATAGCAACTTTTTGACCATTAACATTAAAGCTTAATTTAGTAGTTAATTTTACAAATGAAGAGGAGAGAGCGCCCATCATAAACATACCAACGATTGCTCCACCTTGAATTAATTTATTAATCATGCCACTTTGTAAAACTTTTGATACAGATTGCTTGCCCATCTTATAACCCATGTTAAACAAGAAGTTGCCAACAAATCCATCAAAAATATTATATGCAATGATCAACAAAGGCCCTAAGATATTTCCTTTAATGGCAAACGATGCTCCTAAAGAATTTATTATAGCCATAAAGGTTCCGCCTTCAAGGGCATCCCCGATTCCAGCCATCGGCCCCATAAGTCCAGTTTTAAAACTTGTTATGGTTTCTTCAGGAATATCTTCTCCAGATGCTTTAGCTTCTTCCATAGCCAAAACTGCCCCTGGAATTAAAGCACCCCAAATCGCTTGAGTATTAAAAAATTGTAAATGTCGTTTTAATGCTTGTTTTAATTTCTCTCCATGCCCGTAAAGTTTCTTTAAGCATGGTGCAAAAGCATTACAAAACCCTAATCCTTGATAACGTTCAAAGTTTAAGCTTAACTCACAACCCATCCACCAGCGAAGATAAACTCGATGGATGTCTTTTTTTGTTAAAATTTTCTTTCCCGCAACTTGCTCTACATCTTCTGCCATTTTTAAGAAGCCTCCTTATCACTATTGTCCTTACTTTTTGGCCAAAACATTATTAACACGGCTAAACAAATTGAGAATATAGCTGCACCCATAATTGGTAATTTGAAATATGCTACCATAAAGTATCCTATTAAGAATAACGGGATAAGATTGTTTTTCCCTATCACAAAGATCGTCATTGCAAAACCTAATGCAGGCAAAACTCCTCCCATTGCTGTTAAACCGTTCATTAGCCAAGCAGGAATAACACCTAGAATCATTTTAATTAATCCTGCACCAAAGTAATTAGCAACAAACACAATTGGAAATCTCAAGAAAAAGCCAAAGATTAACGAGTACAAAGTTGCACATCTTGAGATACCTTTAATGTTTTCTTCTTCAGCATATTTATCTGCCCACTGAATTAAAAATGAATTACCAGTTCTACGAATATTATTGATAAACACGCCAATAATTCCGATTGGAATAGCAATACTTACTGCAACTGCCGGCTTCATACCTGTCTCCAAAACAACAGGTATTGCTATTAAAGCTGCTAGCATACGATCAGCCGGAAGATTACCGCCCGCATTGACCATCCCTATATAAATAACTTCTAGACTTGCTCCTGCAATAAGTCCAGTTGTTACATTGCCGTATAAAAGTCCAAAAACCAGTCCTATAACAGAGGGAGAAATAACAATTGGATAAATTGTGTATCCAATAAAACTGCCTCCAATCCAGTACCATGTGGCCGTTATTAATGCTAACAATAATTTAGACATTTCTCTTTTTTCCTTTCTTTAAATACCCGCACGATTTATAATCTCGTCGTAATTAAGCTTAGATTCTTCGGGAATTACTTGTGCAGTAATGTCCACACCATTTTCATGCAATTCTTTTATTTTATTTATTTCATCGGGACTAGTTGACACCGCAGTTACAATCTTGATCTTTCCAGGCTCATTAGGAATTCCACCTAACTGCAATGATGGAAAGAGCAATCCTTTTTTATATGCTGAGCTTGCAGAAGCGATTGTTTTAAATAAAAGCAGAATTTTTCCATCACCTAATTGATTTTTTTGGTATTCATTCCCCGCTTCTTGAGTAGACATTAGTTCAACATTGATTCCTGATGGAGCCGCCATTTTATAAATATCCACCATAAAAGAATCATTTTTTAATGCGTCATCTACGATCAAAATTCGATTGCAGTCAGCAACACGCGTCCACTTTACGATTACTTGACCATGCATAAGTCGATTATCAACTCGTGTTAATGTAATATTTGCCATTTTAACTATCTCCGTTCATATATTTTTTGTACAATGTAACTAAATCCTTATTTTTTATTTCCTTATCTGTCCTCAGCAATCTTTTAATTTCGGAGAATTCAGTATTATCGCTGATAATGTTGGTTAATGATATCAATAATTCCAATGATAAATTAGAGTATGCTGGCAATTTTTTGTTTAAAGCTATTTTTAAGGCTGTTTGAAAAGTAGTACTGCCGAATAAATCACATATTAAAATTGAATTAGGATTGTTTTTTATATAGTTATCAACTTTATCTTTATACATTTTCTTTTCAGTTTCTGCCTCAAGAGGAAAAACTTTAAATTGACAAGACGAACCAAAGTAAGTTTGATAATCTCTAACTAATGATTTGCCCCAAGTTCCGTGGCAAAGTATAACAATGGTTACATTCATATAAGTTCCTTCTTCATAATAGAAATAAATGTATTATAAAAAATCATTAATATTCACAGCCTCATCACTCGGCAGCATTTTGTGAACAATTTTAATTTTATGCGAAGCCAAGTATCTCAAGGCAGCTTCATCGTCCTTGTTGATATATACTCCTTCTATCAGCTTTCTTTTCCCAATTCCTGTAGACAATCTGCCAATAACTAATTCATCTGTTAAAATACCTTTATTGTATAAAATAACAGCTATTGGCAATTGGCTAAATACAAAGAGGTTATCGTCATTTTGAGAGGAAAAATTTTTTAGTTCTTGAACTTCCATAAATTTTAATGCATATCTTTTATTAACAGACATTTGGATAATACTTTTTTCCTGCAAGTCGTTTGCAGCTTCATTATCGATGATTATTATGGAAGAAAGTCCTTTATCTCGTAGCCAACGGTAAATTACTTGTCCGTGAATTAAGCGATCATCACAACGAAAAATATTCAAAATTCCTCACCTTCTTCACCTATTCAATCAAGCGAATTGAATCTTTTGTAGTGTTAATAAGTTGTTGCATAAATTTTTTATCTGAAACATCATTTTTAGACAAAGCTAGACTAATTAACAAGGGAAGGTTAACACCAACAATAATTTTAAAACCACCAATTTTTTTCAAAAGTATGTTGGCAACATTGCTAGGTGAGCCTCCTAATATATCCACCAGTACAATTACGTCTCCTTTAGATTTTAATTCCTGGATCTTTTCTTGAGCTTTATCTTTTAGATCATCAACAGATTCATCTTTTTGTAATCCCAAAGCGCAGCAGTTTTTCAGATCACCAGTTATTAATTTGCAGCTTTCTAACAACGATTTTCCAAAATTTCCATGTGTAATAATTAAAATTTCTGTCATCTTATCACCCACTTTCCACTTTGTTATTAGCAATAAGTATGCCAAGACTTTGTGTTAAAACAAAAAATCCAAATGCCAAGGAATTTTATTGTTCCTTAGCACTTGAATTTTAAGACTTCGTTCAACTTTGATTTTTTTATTTTAATTTTACAAAAATAAATACCAACAACTCTTTATAAAGCGTGTTGATAATTGTGTTATTTTCCCTCAAAATTTTGCATTTTGCTTAATGTGTGTCAAAAAGTTATCTGGATATTCAAATATTATCATGTCCATCAAATTAGCAACTTCTTCTGATTTTATTTTTATTCCAAAATATTGCTCAATAATCGCAAAGGACTTTATAACGGTTTGATATAGTTTCGGATAAGTATTAAATAATTCACATGGGTTTTTGTAATGCAATACTTCTCCTGTAAATGAGCGCTCAACCATGCACGAACAATGAATAATGAATTTAACTAAGAATTCATTATTTAGAACCAACTTACTATTTTCTATTATTACTTTCAAAGCTTGTTTAGTAATATAAAACACCTTTTCTGCATCTAAGAAGGTCAAGATCTTTTTAAGATTATGAATTATGATTTGATCAAAATATCGATAGCTGTCATCTTTATTAACCAAACTTCCAAAACTATTATTTTTCTTGACTAATTTTGAATAAATACTTTCAAGTGTGTCTTTACTACTTAGGATATAATTCGTTGCTTCAATCGCAATCGGTGTACTTACATTGCTCAGTACTTTAATTGGAAGCTGAGTTTCATGTTGCAATCTATCCTCAAATGTAACGATGGAACCCATGTCTGCCAATATTAAAATTCCCTGTCCTTCGTTGACTTTCCTAACCAAATCCTTTGCTTGATTGTAAATTTTATTTAAATCGTCCGATAAGTGCATATTAATTGCATGAACATGCTTAGTTTTTAGGAGCTGATTAACAACTTCCGCCATGCTAGAAGCAGTCGAGTTACCATGCATAATGATAATAATACCTATTTTACCTTCTTCTGCTTCAAACAAAAGGTGATTTAAAATTTCTGCGAAAAAAAGTTGATCGTTGTTGGTATAATACTTTTTTGTTTTCACTTCAATTTCAGTAAAAATTTTGTCCGTCAATTGCTCAATAAAACCATCAGTCAACGAATTAGAATCAACTTTATGGGAGACTGAAACCAATTTACTAATATGGTAAGTTAATAATTGAGAACAGTATTCACAGCTTTTAAGACTTGTAGCATATGGTCTTATTGCATTAAAAATGATTTCTTTTACATCCTTATTAATAAAAGTTTCCAATATTGTTTTATTGTTAATACCATATTGATCATTTGCAAGCTTAGAATAATCCGCAATCAAACAATTCATGTATTTAACGATTTCACTCTTTAATTCAGATTTAGCTTTAGTATCTGTATTTGCTGCTTCTAAATACTTTGTTGTTTTTATCTCCGAAACATTATAATAATTTAAGGCATCAACTGAATTTTGTGAGCCGCCTTTCTCTTTATAATTAAAAATTAACGTATTAGGTAATGAGTAAACAAAATTTTTGTCAGCGTTATTTGGCGTCTTTACTTGCTCCAACAAAAATTTGGGAATATCAGACAGGACCAACTCTAACCTTGAAAAATTATCTTCTGAAACATATCTCAAAAATGCACTCGCACAAGCATATTGAATGCTACTTTTCAGATGACCAATATTTCCAGTAAAATTGCCGAATAAAAACAGCAGCAAAATATCTCTAGATACATATATATTTTGTTGAGTATTTTGAGATTCTTGCTTGAAAAAATAACAAATTAATTCAAACTTTTCTTTTATTGATTTTTTAGCTAGAGATTCCAAATGAATATGAATAGGAATTCTTCTTAAAAAAGTGCTTAACATCGTTTCAGAAGGCTTTTCAGTTGTTGCAGCGATAATTCGACATTTAGAAGAAGAATTTTTTACTTGTCCTAATTTATGATATTGTCCCCTGTCCATCAGAGAAAAAAGCATCTCTTGACCCTTTTCACTTAATCGATGGACTTCATCAAGAAATAAAATACCGCCATCAGCTTCACCGACAATTCCTTCTTTATCATCAGTAGCTCCTGTATAGGATCCCTTGAGATGTCCAAAAAGTTGAGATAATAATAATTCTTGGTTATCTGCATAATCGGCACAATTAAAATTGATGAAAGGCGCATCCTTACTCAAAATTTTTTTATTTATGCCATATTGGTACATTTTTTCTGCAAATAAAGATTTGCCAACGCCAGTTTCTCCTGTAATTAAAGTTGTTAATCCATTAGGCGGATATAAAATAGCAGACTTTGCTTTTTTTATAGCATCTTTCAATGAACCATCATAACCAATCAATTCATTAAAATCATTATTGCTTTTTGAGTTTTCCGGCTTTTGCCCAAGAAAGGACGATAAACTACTATAATCCGTAGTATTGGGTAGTATATTCCCCGAGAAATCTTCTATTACTTTTTTACATATATATTGGGTGGGCTTTCCCTTTATTTTTATTAATAGATTCTCTCTTGTTAATTCATTCAGTTCCCTGCTTACATTACTACGATCCAACTGTAATTTTTCGCTAATATCTTTAGCTGTTGCTCCTCTCAATATCGTATTGTGCAAAATTAGTTGAGAAGTGGTGTCATCTTTAACGCTTAAAAAAACTTTTTCTTTTCTAAACTTTTTCATATTAATTCTCTCTTTATTTGTACTATTTTACCTATTTATTATTGAACTTGATTATGTTTAAATTCAACAATCTTTTTAATCTCCGCACACAAAAAAATAAAAGCTTACCACTGTTATTGCTCATAAGTATGCAAATTTTAAAATAAAGATCAAACAAGCAAAAGATATTTTCAAATCATATTCAGTGTACACCTTTTCTTCAACTAAGCATAACCAAGCTAGTTATATACCGTCATAGTGCTTTTGCATATGACCTAAAAAGCATTGTTGAAATAGTAGATTCCTCACATCAAAAAAAAGCCTAATTCCACCAACATCGGAACTAGGCTCACACAGTGTTAACCGTCACTTCTGACCACATATAGAAGATAGCTATTTTCGCTACCGGAGAAAATAGTTATCCTCTGAGCAACGGTTCAGGAAAATTTTAGCATTCAATCACCAAAAACGCAAGACCCCTCAGTTTTAGCCACAACGCAAAAAGCGGGGGAATCCCCTCGCTAATCATCTTTTAATATTAATTCATTTTTAAAAGCTGTGCCATAATCCGGTCAACCTGCGCTCTAAGGTAAGTAAACTCACCATCCTTCGTCCGGTTGCTCTGAATAATAATCATGTCCTTGGCATCATCACTCGTACGCAGAAAGGTATAATAACCCTCACCGGCACCATTGGCAGTTTTGTAACCCTGATAATTGTACAAACCGCCGCCATAATTCGATAAAGGCGAACGTGTTTGATAAAGTTCCTCGCGACTACTCTTGGTTAAAAGCTTACCGGTCAAAATATAGCGTAAAATCTTCGCCAAATCATAGTTAGACATCACAATCGATCCTGCACCCAGCTCATTGTGCGCATCAAGCACAGCCGTTTTGTGTTTGACAACATCATAGCGGCCATTGCGGTAAATAAATCCGGGAACCAATCCACTAGCAACTATGTCTTCCGGCTCAGACCATAAGAACTCGGCCTGCCGCAATTTCAGCGGCCTAATGAAGGTCTGACGGAAAAGCTCCTCATACGACTTATGCTCAATCTGCGAAATAATGCCACAAAGATAAACATAATTGAGCGAACTATAATACCATTGGTTCAATAAATCTTTTGAAAAAACGGTTTTCTGAATGTCCTGATTAATATTATCTTCATCAGACAAGAAATGCTCGCTGCCAAGCTCTTCACCCGGCATGATATCAAGACCGGATGTCATACTCAGCAGATTTTTAATCTTGACCTTGTCTGCACCCGGCACGCTTGGATAAAATTTAGCCAAGCGATCATTCATGCTTAGTTTGCCATTTTGAATTTCCCGCATAACCATTGCGGCTGTCATTGACTTTTGCACGGAATTTATCAGATAACTAGTGTCAGTTGTATTATCTGTAGCATAGTTGAGCAGAATTTTGCCATTTTTGATGACTAATACTGATCCCTTGATGCCCAGAGCATTAATTTCCTGGCGCACTAATTTCCTTTTAAATTATCTTTTTGATCAACTTTCAAAGTGTTTTTATCTGTAATATTGACCAGAGCAGCATAAGGTTTGCGTTGCCACTTCTTTGAATAAAAGTAATTATGGATATTATAGTTATAAGGTAGATTAGCCTTCTTCATAAATGGCCTAACGGCTTGGTCAACGGCGACCCAGCCGCGCCAGCCCAAATGAATCGTGTCCTCCATAAAGTGCTGCTGAGCGCCGCGTTTTGATAAATCCTTGATATTATCAAAGCCTTGGCTGCGCAACTGGTACTTAATCTTTGAGACAGCTTTTTGGTACATCTTCTGCGATAAACCGGTGTACTCAGACCACTTGGCATTAACCGGTGGAATAATAAACAGAACATTGGTATGCTGCTTAGCAAACTGGTCAAGCATTAATTCAAAGTCGCCATATTCAGCTGATTTGGTATAGTCAAAATCACGCTGACTGCCCTTTAGTCTATCCAGTGTCCGTTTATTAAGCCGCTTTTTGTAAAAAACATTATTAATCCCGAAATCGTTCGAATTGGTGTGCTTTTCGGCTTGTTCATCAGCCACTCTGTCCAAGCCCGCAATCGAATACTTATCAGGCAGCAGCTTACCCTGTGCACGAATCTTCTGAATACGGTCACGCAACTGGAATGTACTGAAGAACTTGTCCTCATTGTTCAGCATCCGGCGCCGGCCATCAAGAGCAAGGCGCTGAATGGTTGAAAGCTTGCCGCCGCGTGCAACTGTCTTCATGCCCGACTTAATTATGCCCTTAACCTCCGGCATTTTGAGAAAGCGTTTCGCTGCGTAACGGTCTGTGCGCGTATTTCTTGCTTGCAGAATAAAATTACATGCCTGCAGCGGTGAGTAGTATAGGCTAAAAGCATTGGGATCTTGGCCTCTTTTGGTAAACCATTGCGGCGAAACAATTACCACAGCCTTTTTATTTTTAAGTTGTTCAGCTGTACCCTGCATCCCCAAGAATTGCGCTAACGATTGGCTGCCCGGACCGCCCAGTAAGAACGGCCGGTATGACCGGTGGTACTTTTCCGCCAACACGCTGGGGTGCAGCGGATCCATCCGAGACAGCTCACTTGAGCCGTAGAAAGGCACATAACCATCCTGATAGGCATTCTGCTTCATCCGCGAGCCCTTGAAAATTGTCGTGGTTTGGGAATTAGCTGCCTGGTAGACTGAATCTTTGGAGAAGGTTCGCTCCCACGGCAGCAAAAAGACAACTAATAACAAAATAAAAGCGCAAAGAACTGGGCCAAAAATCTGCCACAGTCGGCGTTTGTTATTCATTTTCTAAGTTTTCCACCTTTGTCACAATCTTAGCAGGGGTATCCCATTCTTCACGGTTAAATTCAGAAACCGGAACATCGATGCCAAATTTTTCTTGTAAATTGAGGAGCATCTGCACGCTTGCCATCGAATCCATCAGACCATTAGCAAAAATATTTTCGTCCATCCGGTCTGACAAGTCCTCACCGGTTAAATCTTCCAAAATTGCCAAAACTTCTTTTTTAGTATCCATTTTTTTACTCCTTTAATAAATTTTTTACTCTTTTTCCCTACTTCCAGCCAAACCAAAGCTGACTGAGAAAGCCTGAGAAAATTAAAAAGCTAAAACATACGACGTTAAACGTTACAAAAATTGCGAAATATTTTGTAAACCTATTCGAAGGCAACTTACCCTTGTGTTTTTTCTTAAAACGCAGCCAGGAATCATTGATAATAATCGCCAGCGCGTGGAAAATGCCATAAACAATGTAATACCAGGTTAAGCCATGCCAGAAGCCCATGATGCCGAATAGCAGCAGGTAGGAAACTTGCGACAGGCGGATGCGGTTTTTGATTAATTTTTTCTTCATTGCGAAAAAGGTGAACCGCATGTAGATATAATCCCGGAACCAAAAGGACAAGGTCATGTGCCAACGGTTCCAGAATTCTTTGATATTCTTGGACATAAAGGGCTTGTTAAAGTTCATTGGCGTGTGAATTCCCATGAAATAGGAAATTGCCACCGCAAACAGCGAATAGCCCGCAAAGTCAAAGAATAAATACATGCTGTAGCAATACATGTAGGCAACCAGCCACCATGAAAGCTTGAGGCCGCCGTTCATGTTGCCGACAATCAGTGCCGACCTGCTGATCCGTGGTAGCCAGTAAGTGCCGAAGAACCAGCCCAAGACAAACTTATAAAGAAAGCCTTGGAACAGGTAACGCACGGCGTAGCCTAAGTCACTGACGTACTGGTCACGCGCTGGGGCAACGTCGCACTCCTTGGCAAACCGCCGATAACGGTCAATCGGTCCCGAAGAAATTGTTGGGAAAAACAGCAGAAAGCGCAGGTAGGTTATGGGATTGACCTTTTTAATTGCACCATCGCGAATTTCCATGATGACCTGCACGGTCTTAAAGGTGATATAAGAAATACCCAAAAAGCCCAGCACGCCCGGAATCTGCTTTTGCGGCATCGCTGTCTGCACCTTGACCAGTGCCAGCGGGGCGATTGCCAAAATAACCGCTAGGCAGAAGACCCAAGTTTTATTTTTTCCAACTTTTCGGTAATGCAGGTAAGCAAAGGTAAGGACAAACTGAATAACCAGATAAATGATCAGGTTCATCCCCTCGCGCCACTTAATCCCGTCGAAAATCAGGAAGAGGAAAACAAGCGAGAAAACCGCTTCATAAACTTTAAAGCGGTGCCCATAGTACAGCCCAATAATCATCGGGATCAGGGCAATCATCAGGTAGATGAAATACTGCGGGTTGGCATAAGGCTGTAAGTTAATGAAATCTAAATTCACTACTTATTAACCTCCTTAATTACCGCTTTGATATCCACCTTCCCGTTCTGAGAAATCGGCAGTTCGTTACGATAAACAAAGCGCTGGGGAATCATGTACGGCATCACATTTTTGGCTAAATCTTCACGGATGAGCTTGGTCAGTTCACCCTCAGAATATTTGCGCTGGACACCGTCTTCAAGCTCAATCTCGGCAACAATCTGCTTAACCGTATGATCTTTGCCGTATTTAGGTGCTGCAACCCCGTAACGGACCAGTTTATTCTGTCCCAAATAATGGTTGATTTCCTCAATCTCAATCCGGTAGCCGTTAAATTTAATCTGAAAGTCAATCCGGCCGCGGTAAAAAAGCATCTTGCCGTCAAAGAAACCTTCGTCACCAGACCGGTGGCTCATGTATTTATCCCCGGCTTGTTTAAAGAATGCCTTCTCCGTCTTCTCAGGATTATTCATGTAACCCTTGGAAACGCTCGGCCCTTCAATGACGATTTCTCCTTGACCTTCCTTGTCACTCTTAGATTCATCAATCGTGATCCGAGTGTCTTCTTTAACTAGACCGATCGGCAGCCGGTCATATTTTTGCAGAATGTCATCTGTAATTTCCACCTGCGTAACGGCAACCGTTGTTTCAGTTGGACCATAGGTATTAAAAATCCGTACGTCAGGAAACCGTTTCTTGAGCATGACAACTTCATTATGCGGTAATTCTTCACCGCAGAACAAAATGTGTGTCAAATCCGGATGGTGCTTTTCATCAAAGGTTTTGTCCAAAAAACACATCTGGGCAAATGACGGTGTCGACACCCAAACGTTAAACTGCAGTTTGGGCAGAACCGCAAATAACTGTGCAAAGTTTTGGGTAACATCATGCGGCAGAACAACCAGCTTGCCACCAGCAACTAACGCTGGATACAGACTCATTACCGATAAATCAAACGAATACGGTGCCTGAGCCAAAAAACTCGGCTGCTCGGGCAAACCGAAATCCTCCAGTTCCCAGTTAATGAAACTAAGCAGATTATTATGGCTGATCTGCACACCCTTCGGCTTACCGCTAGTTCCCGAGGTGAAAATAATATAAAAATTATCATCACCTTCGACGAAATGCTGCACGGCGTGAACCGGACTGCTGCCAACATCTTCAGGCTGCACAACTTGCAGCTGGGATAAGTCAACATCCGGCAGCGGATCAATCGCCAGCACAACCTGCGCTTCTGAGACTTCCTGAATTGTCGTCAGCCGTTCTGCATTAGAATAACTGGCAATCGGGATATAGGCGTGCCCTGCTTTAACACAGCCTAGAAAACTGGCAATCATATCAAAAGTTTGCCCGCCCCAAATCATGACTGGACCATGCTCAGGAATTTTTAAGCTGGCAAGCTTATCGGCCCATTCATCTGAACGTTCCTTCAGCTCGCCGTAAGTATTGGTTTTACCGAGATAGTCATAGGCTACCCTTGCGGGATCCTCTGCGGCAATCTTATCAATTTTTTTAATTATATCTTTGATCATAATTAATCCCTGCCTACTTTAAAATTCGTTATAAATAAAGTGAACTGAAGTTAGGCCGCTATATTCATATAGATAGACTAAAGCCATTAAAATTGCAAAATAAATCAATGTTTTCAAAACAAACATGCCTATCTGCCTGCCTTTAGTATCAACTTTTTGTTTTTTCTCCATCTTTTTCCCTCAGTAATAATATATTTCACTTGGCATTAATGGTACTACAAATAATAAGCACTGGAAGAAGACACCATTAGATTTTAACAAATTTAAACATTTTACTGCAAGCCAGTTCTATTCCTTCAGTTTGTGCGCGTTGCGGTATGCAAAATACAATGGGACAAGCAGGATTAATGGCGCAAAAAAGATGGTGAAAATCATCAGTCCTACAATGCTGCTGGGATCCGTCCATCGCTCACTGGTTGCGGTTGTCAGCAAGTAAACAGCGAAGAGAACGATGATTCCCAATACAACTAAGAGCATAGCTGATCTCATTAATTGATAAACATACAAGTAAATCGATGCCGGAAATAAACAAAACCAGCCGGTAAACCGCAGCCAAAAAATAATTTTTTTACGATAATTTTGTTGCTTCATGCCATCCTCCTCTAGCGGTCAAACAAGGCATTAATATTTAATGATAAAATTCGATCCATTATAACAAGTTGCGGCCGCGCATACAATTTTGACCCTGATTCGAAAATGCACAGAAGCTGCCCCTTGTAAGCCGCAATCTGCTCCAAATAGGGCGGCAAATCTATTACTAACTCGGCATTTTGCTCATTCAAAGCCGACAAGGCGGTAGTTGGAAAAACATACAGCTTAGACGGGCCGCTACCATAAGACTGGCTCAGGAAAATCCGGTTTTGATAAAAGGCGATCCCCTGAATCTGCTTGTCCATCGAAGTTTCACCGCTTGGATCGGACCAGGAAACAGTCCCGGTAACTGCCTTGATTTCATTGTTGGTGATTGAACCGCTGTTTTTACCGCCGCGCTTGATCGCATAACTGGCAACTTTGCCCCGGCCGTACATATTGAAAAAACCGACAAACAATTGGTTGTCAAAATAAGTGACGGTTGAAGCCCGCTCAACCGTCGGAATTTCAATTTGGTACTTATACTCAATCGGCACATGGTGTTTGGCATTGTAATTTTTCAAGGTCTGCAGGGAAAAGCACATCAATGCTGAATTGCCATTCTTGGAACCGGTAAGCCAAATATTTTGAGCAACTTCATCGTAAGCAATTCCGCCTAAATGCGGCCGGCCCTGAATCTGCACCGTCTTTAGATATTTACCCGTCTTACTGTCCAAAACATAAATTACCGAGGCATGTTCACGCTGGCCGTCATACGCAGTCAGCAGAAGGTATTTGCCAGCAACAGCAATTCCCTGCGGCGTCATACTGTCGGCGGTATCAAATTTCTTATTTTTAAAATCATAGCTTTTGGTGCTTTGCAAACCTGGAACAATCACGTCTTTGCCCACCCAGGTACGCGGCGGCACATAGCGGGAATTCTGTGCAATAAACGAGAAATTCTTTTTCAGGTCTTTTTGATAAGCCGGATAACTATGCCAGCTGGCATTAATATTGGTGCCGTCTTTAGCTTTGACGAGCCGCGGCCGTGCCTTTTCCAGTTCTTGCCTTTGCCAATAACGGTAGCCGTAATACGCCGCTGCCCCGATTCCGGCCGCAACCAGAAAGAAAATGATTAAGTGGTAAAGAAATTTGCCGATTTTCTTCAACTTAAATTATGCTCCTTCCTCAACGCTTTATGCCGTAATTTTTCAAAAAAAGCAATGTAATCCTAAAATTCTTCATACTTTTTTCACAATTAGCAGTTATACTATCCTTATAATGAATTAGTCAATTTATCTAGTTTATTATACTCAACTTTTTTGTTTTTCATTGATACTCCTCCAAGTAATGATGAAAATTAAAAACTCGGACTTGAAAAAGTCAATTTCATATCTATCCCTTTCAACTCACGTAGGTTACGTGAGTTTTCTTTTCTTTAACAGTTCTAAAAGCTTTCTTTACCTTTTTATAAGAAATTCGCCACTCTTAATTCACATTTACCCGATATTATATAAACTGTAGCAAGTTATAAAAGCAACTTGTTACATACTCCCACTTTTTATTTCATTCATTCTTACTCCTTCTAAAGTAGATGAAAATGAGGCTCGCAAAGTTTGCGGGCCTTTTCCCTTTTTAAAAAGAAATTATCCGTTATCCTAATATTAGGATACAGAAAGGACACCATTTATGTTTTCACGCCCGATTAAGCAGCTCATCCAAGAAAAATCCGGTTCATTCCTTATCCCGGCAAGTAAGATTGCCTTTGTTGAAGAAGACAACCCTCTTTACCACGCCTTCTTGATTTTGACCAAAATGAAATATTCCAAAATTCCGGTTCTTGACCAGAAGAATCGGGTCGTAGGCCTGCTCAGCCTAGCAATGATTACCGACAAAATGCTGGAAACGGACACGATCGCGATTGAACCGTTAAATGAGCTAAAAGTCCGTGATGTCATGCAAACAAAATTTTCTAAAATAAATTTTGCACAAACAACGCTGGAAACACAACTGCATTTGCTGGTTGACAATGCCTTTCTGCCGGTTGTTAACGATCGAGGCGTTTTTCAGGGCCTGTTGACCCGCCGGGAATGGATCAAGGCGTTTAATTATGTTGTCCACAACTTTGATGAAAAATACGAAGTTAGAGAAAAGGAATTGGCAAAAGAAAAATAAGTTTTTTAAAAATAACTTGGCGCTCGCAGAGCGCTTTTTTTGTTTTCTTAAATTGATTTAAAATAGTTAAAAATATTATATGCTTTTTAAAAATAGCGAAAAAGCAATAATTTATCAACTTCTTAAAATTTTTTATTTTATCTTTTTTTCCTAATGCCGCTAGTACTGACGGCGACTGTCTATACCATTTTGCTAGGCTCTAACTTGACATTTATAGTTAATTAATATATAATTTGATTTTAATTTTAGGGGTGAAAAACATGCACAAAAAATTAAAGAAAAGTTTGCTGGGGATTGTGCTCCTCGGAATAATGCTGCTTGGCTTTAGTCTGATTCCGGCTAAAGCCAGCACTAAAACCTACGAAATCGGAACTGACGTTACTTATCCGCCATTTGAATTTGCCAACAAAAACAATAAGTACATTGGGATCGATATCGATATTATCAATGCGGTTGCCAAAGAAGAGGGTTTCAAGGTCGACACCAAGCAGGTCGGTTTCAACGGCGCCGTCCAGTCCGTGCAGTCTGGGCAACTAGACGGCATCATTGCCGGAATGACGATTACCAAGGAACGCCAGGCCAAGTTTGACTTCGGGACGCCTTACTTCAAGACCGGGGTCGTTATGGCCGTTGCCAAGAACAGCAAGATTACGGGGTTTAAGGATCTAAAAGGCAAACGTGTTGCCATTAAAACAGGAACGGCCGCCGCGCAATATGCCACCAGTTTGAAGAAAAAGTATGGCTTCAAGACCGTTACTTTTGATGACACTGATAATATGTACCAGGATGTACTGACGGGCAACTCGGTCGGCTGTTTTGAAGATCAACCTGTTATGCAGTATGCAATTAACCAGGGAATGAAATTAAAAATTGTGACCAAGCCTGCCAACTCCGGCTGGTATGGTTTCGCCGTCAAAAAGGGCACCCACAAGGAATTAATCCGTATGTTCAATAAGGGTTTTGCCAAAATTAAGGCAAACGGTACCTACAATAAAATTGTCGGTAAATACTTGGGAACAGCTGGTGATTCCAAGGTTAAAGGAAAAACTTTTACTATCGGAACCGATGTCACTTTCCCGCCGTTTGAATTTGCCAACGGGCAGAACCAGTACGTTGGGATCGACATTGACATCTTAAAGAGTATTGCCGAAGAGCAAGGTTTCAAAGTGGTCATTAAGCCGATGGGCTTCAACGGATCTTTGCAGGCACTGGAAGCTGGGCAGATTGACGGAATGATCGCCGGAATGTCCGTTACCAAAGACCGGGCAAAGAAAGTTGATTTCTCCAATCCTTACTTCATGTCCGGCGTGGTCATGGCAACTTCCAGTAAGAGAAATATTACCAGCCTTTCCCAGCTGCGCGGCAAAAAAGTCGCTGTCAAAACGGGCACTGCTGGTGCGCAATATGCCAACAGCATCAAGAAAAAGTATGGCTTCAAGACCACAACGTTTGACGATTCAAACAACATGTATCAGGATGTGCTGACCGGCAATTCTGCTGCCTGTTTTGAAGATCAGCCCGTTATGCAATATGCCATCAAGAAAGGCAGCAAATTAAGGATTGTCACTAAACCGGTTCTTCGTGCTCCTTATGCATTTGCCGTTAAAAAAGGGCAAAACGCAGCACTGCTTCAAGCCTTTAACAATGGTTTGAAGGATCTGAAAGACAGCGGCACTTACGATGATATTAGAGCAAAATATTTAGGAACAAAGGAAGAAAAGAAAGTAGCCGACACCGGTCAAAGTGATGATGATCGCAGTTTCATCGGTCTATTAAAAGAAAATAAAGATGCCCTGCTTTCGGGTTTTGCTGAAACCATGTGGCTGACAATTGTTTCCATTTTCTTCGCTACCATTTTTGGTATTTTAGTTGGTTTATTGGGCGTAATGCCAAATAAATTCTGCAACAGCATTTCTAGCATTTTAATTTACATCTTCCGCGGAATGCCGCTGCTGGTATTGGCATTATTCATCTACACGGGTATTCCAAGCTTAACGGGAGAAAAAATTCCGGCTTTCGTGGCCGGGACGTTGACACTGACTCTAAATGAAGGGGCGTATATCGCGGCCTTTGTTAAAGGCGGAATCAACGCTGTCGACATTGGACAAATGGAAGCCGCGCGCTCCTTGGGACTGCCGTTTGGCAAGGCAATGCGCAAGGTAATCCTGCCTCAGGGAATTAAGATCATGATTCCATCATTCATCAACCAGTTCATCATCACCCTGAAAGATACGTCAATTCTATCAATCATCGGTATTTTGGAATTAACCCAAACTGGTAAAATTATTATCGCGCGCAACCTTGAAGGCTTCAAAGTTTGGACAATTATCGCCGTGATTTACTTAATCGTAATCACCTTGCTAACGTGGCTGTCGAATTGGGTACAAAAGAGGACAAAGGTATGAGTGCAAAAGTAGAAGTTAAAGATCTAGTTAAAAATTTTGGCAGTAATAAAGTATTAAAAGGCATTAACCTAACTGTAGAAAATAATGAGGTGGTCGTGATTATCGGCCCCTCAGGTTCTGGGAAAAGTACTCTGCTGCGAACATTGAATAAGCTGGAAGAACCAACTTCTGGCGAGGTTATTGTTGACGGAATCAATGTTGCTGATCCTAAGGTTGACATTAACAAGGTCCGGGAAAACATCGGCATGGTGTTCCAGCACTTCAATTTGTTTAACAATTTGACAGTCGGTGAAAATATTATGCTGGCTCCCGTTGAATTAAAAAAGGCTGACAAGGAGCAAGCACAAAAGCAAGCCAAAAAAATGCTGGAAACCGTCGGCTTGACTGACAAATTTGATGCAACAGTGCAGTCATTATCTGGGGGACAACAGCAACGTGTAGCTATTGCGCGGGCCTTGGCAATGAATCCTGATGTCATGCTGTTTGACGAGCCAACCTCAGCACTGGATCCCGAAATGGTCGGTGATGTTTTAGCCGTTATGAAAAAATTGGCTAAACACGGAATGACCATGATTGTCGTGACACACGAGATGGGCTTTGCAAAAGAAGTGGCCGACCGGGTAGTCTTCGTTGATGAGGGGCAAATCTTGGAACAGGGAACCCCTGATGCTATGTTCAATCACCCACAAAACCCGCGTTTACAGGACTTTTTGGACAAAGTGCTAAACGTTTAATTAAGTAAATTTAAAAGCAATCTAGCAAAACTAGGTTGCTTTTTTTGACTGCAATTATTAACCATTTGAAGCATAACTTTGCAGTATTTCTTTTAATGCTGACGTCATGGATGCACTAATTGGCTTGACTGAGGTTGGTAATTCTTTCCTAAAAATTGCATCCAGCAAAACACAGAAGCCGCCAACAGAATAAATAAGAGCATTAGTATCTGCAGTATTTGCAAGCTCTTTGCGCCATGGGACCTTGACCTTGAGCAGCGTTTCAACGATTGTTTTCATATTACTTGTAATCAGGGACAAGAGCAAATTTTGCTTTACTAGTAATTGGATTGCTTCCCGCTTAGGCCAAATAAAATTTAAAAATAAGTTTGGAAGTTCAACAACTGTAATTGTTTTCCCTTGCAGGTATTGATAATAAGCTGCTAAATACTGCAAAAACAAGTCATTTAAGATAGCTTCCTTGCTGCCAAAATAGCGATAATACGTTCTTCGGGAATAACCCGATTCCTGCGTTAACTGCCTAACCGTAATTTTCGCAAATGGTTCTTTAGCTAACAAAGTCATCAAGGCCTCAGTAAATGCTCTTTTGGATTGGTTAATAAGCTTTATTCTCGTCATGGCACAATTCCCTTCCTTTTGTGGCACATACTGCCAAACTATATATTTTTTAAACATTTTAAAATATACTACAAAACAAAGGGAGAAAAACAAAATGGCTTTTTTAACTTCATATTGGCTTTTACCAATCTTATTCATGCTACACGACTTTGAAGAACTGATTTTTGTTCAATCATGGCGCAAAACAAATAAAGCAGCAATTCACGGAATTAAACTGTTTGCTGGGATCAAACGCACCGATATTTTGGCGGGCGGCGTCAGTGAAGAATTCTGCGGCTACCTTGTAGTCGCTTTTGCGGCCTACCAATTCAAGGCCCCGCTATTAGTTGCCGCAGCAACGGTTCCTTACATTTTGCATTTAATTCTTCATATTATTTTCCCGTTAACTACGCGCAGCTATATTCCGGGATGTGTAACAGCTATTGTTGAATTGCCCCTAGTTTCAGCCTACTTATACGCAATTATTAAACTTACCTTTGCTTCTATAAACCAATGGTTTTTTGCAATTTGCTTGATGACAATTATTTTTGCCAGTAACTTGGTTTTTATCCATTGGGCAATGAGAAAGATATTAGAGCGACTTGAAGATCATAACTAGTTTTAAAAATAGTTAGACAAAATTCCGGTAAATAAAAAAACTGCGTACTAACGAATTTTGTCAATACGCAACTTTTTATCCTCACTTAATCAAACGGCCACCACGGTACTCGCTTGCTGCCTGTTCTAGGCTGTAATCCTTCTGGGCCACCAGTTTGGCTATATGGCATATATCGACCGACCTGGCCGCGCATCTGCAGCGGGATTTCACTTTTCTTAACCAAACGAATTGCAGCTACATACGACCCCTTATGCATCACATAAGCCCAGCGATGCTGCTTATCGTACAAACCCGTATAAAATTTTAGCCATGAACCACCATAAAAAGGATCATCCAAAACATAAGCATCAACCTTTTGCGGCTCACGTCCCCAGCCTTTTTTCTTAGTACCTTGGAGAATTGTACGGACCTTTTTTACCGCTACCTTTTCCGGTAAGATGGCGTAGCCATACTTAGTTTCTAAGAACGGATTGAAACGGTCAATCATATCTATCTGCTTTGCCCGGCCAAAGCCCAGCACACAGAGCCATAACAAAATTACGGCAAAAATACTACCAATTATTATTAAATAGCGCCGATACTTTTTCTTGTCATTTACATCTGAACTAATTTTCTTAACCATTACGTCATTGTCACCTTTAAGTAAGGTGTCTAGTGAAACGTCTAAAATATCGCTAAGTTCCACTAGTGTGTCTAAATTCGGATAACTCACAGAATTTTCCCAGCGCGACAATGTCTGCCGGGTCACATGCAATTTATCTGCCAATTGTTCCTGCGTTAAATGCAATTCTATTCTTTTTTCACGTAAAATTCGTGCAAGCTCCATTTACACCTTACCGTCCTTTCTAAACAACAAGTTACCAGCAAATCATATGGAAGTAACGCAATTATCATGTTACATTCAGGAAAAATACGTTTAAATTAAGCCAAATTAATATAAAGATAATTTTAGTATAGCAAACATCGGGAGAGGAAAAATTATATGTTAAATATTTTTTGCACGCGGTCTTTGCATGCCAATTTAGACCTATTCTAATTTACATTTAAGAAATCAGTGTTAAAATTAATAGCACAAAGTTACGTTAACTATTAGGAGGAAAACCAATGAATTGGAAACGCCAATGGAAATTTATTGTTGTGTTAATTGCTGGTGCCGTCGCTTTAATCTGCCAATTTGGCCTGCATACACAGAGTCTCTTTCAAATTGGCAAGCTGCACTTTCCGATTGAAACAATTTTAATTGACATCATTGGTATACTAATGGCATTTTCCCTTCTGAGTGAAATTTTTCAGGACTGGAAAACCGGCCGTTACGGCGTTGACATCTTAGCAGTCATTGCCGTTGTTTCCACGATTCTGATCGGTGACGAATGGGCCGAATGGATGATTTTAGTGATGATGACCGGTGGTGAAACACTTGAAGATTACGCAACTGGTCAAGCCGACAAAGAGCTGCGCTCTCTCTTAAGCAATTCGCCAACGCTGGCCAACAAACTGGTTAACGGCAAATTGGTTTCAGTTGAAGTGGATGACTTAAAAATCGGCGACCATACGATCATCAAGCCGGGCGAACAGGTTCCGGTCGACGGCAAAGTTGTCGACGGAGTTTCCAGTTTTGACCAATCATCCCTGACCGGCGAATCGGTGCCCGTTTCCAAGCAGCCCGGTGACTTATTAATGTCCGGTTCAATCAACGGCAGCGCTGCTGTTGAAATGGAGGTAACTAAAGAAGCACGCGATTCCGAATATCAAACCATCGTTGCCTTGGTCAAATCATCACAGGCTAAACCCGCTAAATTTGTTAAAATGGCTGACCGTTACGCCGTGCCGTTCACCATTATCTCCCTTGTTATTGGGATTGCCGCCTGGATTCATTCGGGTAATCCTGTCAACTTCGCCGAAGTGATGGTCGTTGCTTCTCCATGCCCGCTGCTGATTTCCGCACCGGTTGCGCTCGTTTCCGGTATGAGTTCCATGTCGCGCCACCATATTATTGTCAAATCCGGCCCAACGCTGGAAAAATTAGCTAATGCTAAAACCTTTGCTTTTGATAAAACCGGTACTTTAACCGAAAATCAATTGGTTATCGACCAAGTTGTGCCTGCAGCAAACAGCGACTTAAGCCAAGAAAAACTGCAGAGTTACGCCGCCAGCATTGAACAGCAGTCCAACCATATTATTGCAAATTCCCTAGTTAAAGTTACTGCTAAAAAATTAATCAAACCGTCAGACGACATCAAAGAAATAACCGGAGAAGGTGTCGAAGGAACCGTTGAAAATCATGCAGTCAAGGTCGGAAAACTTTCCTTTGTTGATCCCAATAATCAAATTACCCGCGTTAATGCAACTGCCGTTTATATTTCGCTTGATGGTAAATATGCTGGTTACATCACCTTTAAAGATCAAGTACGACCGGAAACGGCCGGAACTCTAGCTCGTCTGCGTCGTCAAGGGGCCGAGCATATCATGATGCTGACTGGTGACCATAAAGATGTGGCTGATAAAATTGGTCAGGCTGTCGGGGTTGACGATATTCGCCACGACCTTTTACCAGCTGAAAAAATTGCTGCTATCAAGAACACACCGAAAGAAAACCGCCCTGTTGTTATGGTCGGTGACGGTGTTAATGACGCGCCTAGTCTGACCGCTGCCGACGTCGGTATTGCCATGGGGGCTAAGGGGGCATCAGCTGCAAGCGAAAGTGCCGACGCCGTCATCATGGTTAACGACTTGTCCAAGGTTAACGATGCCGTGGCCATTTCCAAGCATACAATGAAAGTTGCTAACGTTGATGTGTTGACCGCCATTTCCGTTGTCATCATTATTGAACTAATCGCCTTCACCGGTGTCATTCCAGCATTCTGGGGTGCTATTATTCAGGAATGCGTTGATATGATGTCCATCAGTTTGGCTTTGCTTGCTAAAACCAAGCCGAAAAATCCAAAACAAACTGGCATAATCGCGGAAAAATAAATTAATAACAAGCAAAAAGTAGCCAAGCTTCACGTCTTAGCTACTTTTTTAATTACAACAGTAACAATACCACCTTGGGAGCCATTTTTAATCAGCAAACTACCACCATTGTTTTGGACAACAACATTAGCAAACCACAAACCTAAACCGCTGTGACCATTAAGTGCCCGTGCTTGATCTTCTTTCCAAAAGCGTTTGGTTGCATTCGTCAAAGCTTCTTTGGAAAAACCAGGACCACTATCATGCACACTTATTTCTATCGTTTGCTTATTATCCACAAAATACAAGCCAATCTTACTTTCAATAGAAGTATAGGTGATGGCATTAGCAATAATATTAATCACCGCTCTGACAAAATGCTCTTTTTGTAAGTAAGCATAGCCCTGCAGTTCACCTTCTATCTGCAAATTAATTTTTTTAATTCGCACCAATTCCCTAGCCTGCTGGCTAATTTCTCTTTGCAAATTATTAAGATTAACAGTTACTGCTTGCTCTTCAGTGCCATTAGTTGCTGTCTGCAATGAATCCAAATATTCATTTGCTTGCTTGGCATTGCGGATAATACTTTGCAAATCTTCTCGTTGCTGCTTTGTCAAGTTATCATCTTCAAGCAGCAGCTCGCTATTGCCATGAATAACTGTCAGCGGTGTCTTTAAGTCATGACTAAGAGCAGAAATTTCTTGCCGCTGACTCTGTTCCTGCGCCCATTTGCTTGTTAGCGATTCTTTTAAAGCTGCTTGCATGGCAGTCATCGCAGTCAAAGCATGTTCAAATTCCTTAATATCAGATTGCGGAATTTGAAAATCCAGATTTTGTCTGGCAATATTCTCGCCAACCTGTTGGAACAAAGTTAATGATTTAACGATTTTCTTTTTCAAGAAAAAAGTTGTCATGAATAAGCACAGCAAAACCAGAAACAAAGTTATCCCCAGCGAAAAATATTCCCATGGTGGTAAAATTTTTTGTAAATTTGGATCAACATACCTTGTCAAATAATGATAATGTAAAACCACAACTGATTTATCTGGATAACGGACAAGTTGATAACCATAATCAGTTTGCCTAGGATGCTGTAAATACTGCTGCATCTTTTTTTGGTCAGCTTTACTGGTATTTGTTTGCAAAACTTTTTTCTTACCATTAAATAAAGCATAAGCGACATTGTTCGGAACCTGTGATGAAACAAAAGAGTGCTTATTTTTTTGCTCTTTAACAAAAAGCTGAACTGCCTGTTCGTCATGATTGGCCGGATAGAGCAACCCGATATCAATTCCCAGCCACAAATTTAAAAACCAAGCAAAAATCAGCAAAACAATCACTAACCCATTAGTCAGCACAAACTTAATTAATAAGTAGGAAAGACTTCTTCTTTTTGCCATTTATAGCCAACTCCCCAAACAGTCACGATTGGTGCTAACGAAAATTCTTTTAATTTCGCACGAATATTTTTAATATGTTCGGTAACCGCTGCATCATCACCACTGGCATCAAAGCCAAAAACTGCTTCATACAGCTGCTCTTTTGTATAAACTTGCCCCGGATGTTGTGCTAAGTGGGCAGCTAACTGAAATTCACCCTTTGTAAACGGAATACTTTTTCCCTTAACATAGGCTTTCTTTTCTGATAAATTAAACAGCACCCCCGAACGCTCATATGCATGAAGCGGTTGGCGACTTTCTCGGCGCAAGTGAGCATTAACCCGCGCGCGTAACTCCGCCAAACTAAAAGGCTTTTTAATATAATCGTCCCCGCCTAACCCCAGGCCGCGCACCAGTGCGGCATCATTGGTTTTAGCCGTTAAAAAAATAATGGGACCGTCAAATTCCCTGCGGATTCGCTGACAAAAAGCAAAACCATCTTCGCCAGGCATCATGATATCAACCAAAAGCAATTGGTAAAAACGGCATGCACTGGCAGTCAACTGCTGAGACGAAAGCGCAGTATCGACCGTATAACCGTCACGTGTTAAAGCCTGTTTAACTAACAGTAATAGATCTTGATCATCATCAATTACTAGAATTTTAGGCATGACGACCTCCTTTTTCCAATTATAGCATGGTTATATTTCACTTTTACGGCCTTCCCAATGGCTAAACCAGTTAAAAACAAAAATTGCTATCGCCAAAGTGAAGCAAATAATAATTATAAAAAGTAAAAGCATTGTCCCCAATGAAGTACTTTTTTGCTTAAAAAAAGCCGCCGTGTAAATTTGTAAAAGCCGTGGTCCCCAGCTGCAAGGAAAAAGCGGCCAGATTAAATTACCTAAACCGGTTAATAATAGAGCTGCCAATAAAAATTCAAAGGTTGCAAAAACCAAACTAACATTGCGGCCAAACTTTAACTCCAAAAAACTATGAAGAAAATAAGAAAACAGATTACAGACCCAAATTAATAAGCATGCTGCTAGCAAATAACTTACACTAACAATTGTTTTTGTTCTTATCATCTTTACCAAAAAAGCAAAAATGAAAACAGCTAAAAAACAAGAAATTAGACTACCAGCGAGCAGGTATAACAATTTTACTAATAAAATTTGCCAGCGCTTGGTTAGACGCAAAAGATTGAAGCAACCACCAGCCGCTATTTCTTGGTCAAAAATACTGCTGCAAGCCCAGCTAAGAATGAGCGGATAAATAAGTGCAAGTACCAGTAAATAATTAGCTAAAAACAAGGAAAATGAATAGTTAGTGATAGAGAAATAGCCAGCAAACAGCAAACTTCCCATTAAAGGAAGAAAAAAATGAAGCGGAAAGAAAATTGTATGCTTTAATTTTAAAAACTCCGCGCGAAGCAAATTAAGTATATTCATAATTTATCCTCTTTGAAGCAATGCAGAAACATAGTTATACTAATTCCTAATAGTAAAATATTGATGAAAACACCAGGCAAAATCACACCTGGATCAAACAGAAAACTGTTTTTGGTTAAAGGAATTCCATTAGGATTCACACCTAAAACCGCAGCCATTAATCTGGCAGGAATTGAAAAGGGAATTAGCCAAAGCGTTCTACTGCCAGCAAAACCTTGCCCAGAAAAAAAGATATTTAATGCAAATAAAATAATCAAAGTAAATGGTGCTGGTAATTTAAATTCAAGAAACATACCCAAAGGTATTTGCCAAGCAAAGCAGACCGTTAGCAAACATGTTGCTGCTAACTCTTGCGAAAATGCTAACTGGCTACCAAATAGCCATCCTGCCAGCAAAACTAAAATCATGATGACAGTGTTGGTAAAAAGAAGATAGGCGCACCCGGTTAAGATTTTAGCAAGACCAACTTTGACAGAAGCAGCTGGCAAAAGTTGGAGATTAAAATAATGCTGTTTCTTATCACTTTCAAGCAAATAGATACAGATAAGTGCAAGTTCCACCGGCAAAAGAACCATGTACCACCAATTGAAAATAGCCAGCTGCAGCTGCTCACCTGCTAGCAGAATTATCGCCAAAATTGTTGTTATTACAGGTAATAAGCAAAAACTAGAATAAATAAAAGAATGACGATTTTTAATAAATTCTGCTTTAGCTAAAGCTTGTATTTTATTCATCTGCTTGCTCCTGACCAACCACTGCCATAAATAGCTTTTCTAGTTTTTCCGTACTGTCTGGTAGCCTACCTTGATAGCCCAGTTTGCCATTAGCAATAATGCCGATTTCATCAACCACATTTTCAACTTCAGCCAAAATATGACTTGAAAAAATGACAGTCATACCCTTTTTAGGAAAAGAACGAATTAGTTTGCGTAAGGCTTCTATTCCTAGCGGATCAAGACCATTAGTCGGTTCATCCAGAATCAGCAATCGCGGCGAATTAACTAACGCTAAGGCAATTCCCAAACGCTGTTTCATTCCTAAGGAAAATTGCCGTACTTTTTTCTTGCCAGTATTTGTTAAACTGACTGTCTCAAGAACTTCATTAATTCGACTTTGCGGTAAGCCTAAAGAAGTTGTGCGCACTAATAGATTTTCAAACGCAGTTAAATTGCTATATAGTGGTGGTTCTTCAATTAAGGCCCCAATTTCATTTAATGTATTTCTCTGCCATGGCTTACCGCGATAATAAATTTGCCCGCTGGTCGGCTGCGCAATTCCTGTTATCATTTTAAGCGTTGTCGATTTTCCAGCGCCATTAGGACCTAATAATCCATAAACTGTATTTTTCGGTATCGCAAGTGATAAATCTTTGATAACCTCCTGCTTACCATACTTTTTAGTTAAACCTTTTGTTGTTAACAACATTTCTACACTCATAATTCAGCATTCCCCTTTCTGATTACAAGTGTAAAAATAATTTATCAGGAAATTATAAATTTGAAGGGATTATTTTATTATTCTGCACTTTTATCGTACATGCACTATAAATGTGTTACAATATTACTATGAATAAAAGAAGCCCTATTAACGTTAGAACTTCTAAACATGAATTCCCGCATAAAGAGCGATGCCTTACTAATGTTTTAATAAAATCGCTAACCTGTTAAAACTAGAGCGGTTTTATTTTTATTTTCAAAAAAGATTATTCTTAACACCAATTACATTAAGAATAATCCTTTACCTTAACTCTTCATATTAAATTTCGGCCTTGACTTCAACTTTAGTATAATATAAAAGAAAAAATAGATAAAAGAATCATCATACTTCCATCTACTATCTACTCTAAGATTTTTGCAATTTCTGAAATAAACAAATATATGCTTTGTTGTCACAATCCAAATGAAGGAACAAATTTATGAAAAAGTACTTCTACATAGTGATTTGGATATTACTACTTATCTTTATCGGTACAGTAGGATATTTATGTTTCTCGCCTAACCTACCTATCAACCTGCCCGCTGATAACCACCAAATTTCCCATATTATTATCGGTAAAGCTTTAGTAGCCTACGTCCCATTTCAAGAAATCGACCAATTAGGATTTTGGCTAAATATTTTAATGGCAGTTCCCTTAGGAATAATTATTGCAGTAATAACAAAATACCAGTGGAAATTAAAGTTACTAACTCTCATTGGTATTGTATTTGGCTGCCTCATTGAATTAACCCAATTTATCTTAGATAACCTCTTATTGGCTCATCGCTGGGTTGACATCAATGACGTTATTGCCAATAGCTTAGGCTTTATTATCGGCTACTCACTAATCAAGCTGATTAATGCAAAATTATTTTCTAAATAATTTAGCTAACCACTTTTCAAAGACAGTCAAGATTGAGGCCCTTAAGAAAAACAAGACTGCTAAATAAACAGCAACTCCCACGATAATTTCGACTATTAACATCAGCCAGCTCGTCGAAAGCACGTGATCAGCCCCTAAAACACATAAATACATTATTAATCCTGCAATTAAATATTTGCCAAATTCATAAAATAAGCTATGAAAATTTACTTGTCTTCGAATTCCCCAAAGCTGATAGCCCGTTATTGCCGCTTCCGAAATAACTGTTGCTAATGCAGCGCCAACTGCGCCATTCGCAATAATAAAGATAATATTGCAGAGCACGTTGACAACTGCTCCCAAAATAACGGAAACAGTATAATTTCTATTTTGATTAGTCGGCAATAAGTACTGATTGCCGATCACATTACTCCATGCAATCGGTAAAATTACGAAAGATTCAACCATCATAATCGGTATCACGTCAATGAACTGCATCGTTAAAAACAACGGGATAAGCTTACCCGCAACCACCAACAACCCCAGCGTCATTGGAACCGCGATTGCAGAAACAAACGAAAAACTCTTATACAGATATTCTTTTGTCTTACGATAATTCTTATTGGCAAAGGCATTAGCAACATGGGGTAACATCACCGTTCCCGTTGCGGTAACTATTCCTAAGAGCATCTTCACAATTTTGTCTGACTGATCAAAATAACCTGCTGCTTGGACACTTTTTAACGATCCAAGCATTGTTTTATTTAAAACCCAATATATTTGTGAAGCTACTTGCGGGATAAATAAGGCTAGAGCCGGTTTAAGATGCTGCCAAATAGCTAAAGACTTGAAATCAGGCCGGCCAACATACCTTTTTAGACTAGGAAACATTGTCAAATTACCAATTAAAACTGAGACGGATGAAATTAGGATATACCGGACTAAATCGGCAGGAGATTTAACAAAAACAAAAATACTGACAATGGTTAAAATTTTAACAATAAAATTTCTAATAACAGTGACAGAAAAGTTCTCCACGCCCATAAAAAGCCATGAAATATCAAGAGCAGATGCAATTAGCAAAAATGATTGTGCCCAATAATATATCTGATATTGCTGAATAAGGAACAAAAAAAGCAGGAACAATAAAAAAGAGCCGACAGTTGTAAAAATTTTTAAAAATAGAATTTCATAAAAAGTTTGTGTAACTAATTTATGTTTATCACGAACAAAAGCTATTTGACGTTCAGCATACAAATTTATCCCAATACTACCTAAAAGAATAAAGTACTGCATTATAGCAGTAGTAAAGGAATTAATTCCCACACCTGTGGGACCAACAACTTGGGCGATATACGGGGTGGTAATTAATGGCACAAGTACAATAAAGATCTGATAAATAATATTATATAAATAATTCTTAACAACTTTCATGTATGAGCCTTTAACTTATTTCGGGAGCAGCTTTGTGTTTTTTCTCTCCAGCTGCGCACTAGATGCTAACAATATTGCAACAGGTATGAAAAGTTCAAAGTGCTGTAAGGAAGTTTCGGTAAAGCCACTTAAAACATACATTGTAAATATCAAAATATCTTTAATCCGCATTTTTTTAATTTTCCATCCCATCATTATTAAAATATATAATAATTGAATTGTAAAAATTATTCCTTTTGCAAGCAAAGCCTGTAAATACCCATTATCAAACATTGCCGCTTCAAGTTGAGGAGTTTTTAAAAAGTGGATGCCATATACCGAATAAAATTGTTGGTAGAGCGCTAATCTGCCGGATAGAATACTATCAAGTGATGACGAATATGGGTGGAATAAAGTACTCAAAGATGCAGCAAAGATGGCCACTGGAATCAGGCAAACTAACTTTGAAACTGTTCTATTAACTCTAATATAAATCTTGTTTCCTAAGACAAATGCTGTAATACAATAAAGCAGAATAATATAAGTTGAAGTTCTAGATTGCGTCTGAGTATAAATAATGTAGGTCAAAGCCGCAACAAACAAATTAGATACACGTTCGAATTTGGACTTTTCAATAGAACAAAATGCTAATACTACTGCTAACCATAGCAGCATCGCGACATTGGGGTGGATAAAGCCTAATGATTTTCTAAAAACATACCCGTTAACCCGCCACATTTCAAAGTTATTTGCTCCCCAGCCGGTTAGTAAATTAGCTAATACCACAATGCCAAACGTAATCCCTGAGACTGCTGCCAAATACTTCAGTATTTTGTTGTAATCGATATTAACTGACGTGTTCAATACATAAATAAGGGTAATCATCAATGTACCCGAGATCATATATATAGCGCCATTTATAAGACAAATAAAAATTGATACCAAAAACAAAAAAAGAAAAGAATGACTAAATTTATTATTTAAAAACAAAATTGTGCCCAGCAAAAGCATACTCACAATCGCTTGAACAGCACTTGCAAGTGAATTAGAAATTAGCCCCGTTCCACTTAAAATTGTCACAACTGAAACAGCAACAGACATAATAATAATTAATTTAGTTGCAGTAGTTAATTTCACACGTAAAATCCCCATAATTACTTACAAAGTCATTTTATTAAACGCTTAATTTTGTTATAAGTACCATAACCACATAGAACATCAATGTAATGCTTGAGACACTTCTTTACTACTAAGATCTTTCCCTTTGCTTCATCCTTATTTTTTTCATCTTTCCATGAAGCTGCATAATGGTGAATCGAAATTGTATTGGGCCTAATGTCTAATTTATGTTTCCAAAAATTCACAGGGCAAAAATATGAACTGGGATAAATAAGCACATTATCAATCTTTTGTTTACGCCCATTAAATTTAAATCCTCGTTTTGCTAGCAGCTGTGTCGTTACATCGGTACAAATTATTTGGTTGAATGTACCATCAGCGTTAATAACATGTAACTTCTGATACTCCTTAAGATTAGCCAAAATAAATTTGTTACCCTTAACGGCTCCAAATCCTAGACCAGTATTAACCGCAAACCGATCCTCACAGCCGAAATAAGCTTGCGCAGCCAAAACTGAATCTAAACTCTTAATCAACTCAACATCGGTATCCAGATAAATACCACCATGATGATAAATTATGTCTAATCGTGCTACATCTGATACGAAAGCCCATTTTCGTTTTTTATAAGCTTCCCGTGTAAAGTCGTACTTATTAACGTCAAAGTTACTTTCATTCCACTGAACAATAGTGTAATCTGGGCAATATTTTTTCCATGAATTAATACAATGCTTTACCTTGGGAGGCAAAGGTGCCTTGCCAAACCAGCAATAGTTAATTACTTTAGGTATCATTAGCGTCTTTCCTCAAAACAATTGCCTAAGCAAAGTTTCTAAACGCTGATTAAATCTTTGATTATTACTGTGAAACTTGGAAAGTTGATTATCTTTTTCAGCACAAATTGCTTCATCCAAATCTTCAATATTTGTAACAGCTTTGATTGGAAAACCCCGTTTTTGTAAATCAGTGCAAAAGGTTAATTGATGATCATTCACATGCTCGTTAAATTTTTTTTGCCGCGGAACCACGATTGGAGTTTTACCCTGCCTGATGACTTCAATAAAAGACGACGGTCCGCCGTGAGTAATAATCACAGAAGCCTGTTTAATCAGCAACTGCATTTTAGCCGGCGAAACGAATTTTTGATACTGACAGTTTTTAGGCAAATAAGTGCTATAGCCAATTTGAATAAATACCTCATCTGTAATCTTATTTTGCCCTTTTAACTGGTCAATTTTCTTTATTAAGCGATTAAACGGTTGCTCGTGCGTACCCACAGTTACGAAAATCATCAGAAAATACTTCCCAAATTTTTCGCTTTAGGATAAACCTTCTTCATTTCTTCCCACTGCACGATAAATAAATCAGTAACGGGATAAACCAGTCTTCCCGTTAACGTGGCCCTGTTTATTCTGTCAAACACTTCGATATAAACAGTCTTTATCCTTAGCAGCTTGCCAATATAAAAGAACGGAACAGCAACCGCAGCACCAGAAGAAACTATTAAATCCGGCTTTTCCTTTTTAAGAATCTTAATTGCTAAAAAAGTGTTCTTGATTAAATTTTTTAAATTCCGATTGGTTGGAAAATAACACGAATACATTTTTTCCTTGTCTAATAAATTTATAGCGTCTTTCTTAGGAAAGGTTACCCAAAAGTGTTCTTTATCCTGCCAGAATTCTTTTAGCATATATAAGTGCGTTAAATGCCCACCACTGGAGCCAACTAAACAAACTTTCATTAATAATCCTTTTTATCTAATAGGCCGTATTGGGAACACACATTACAAAAATAGTTTTTAGTAAAATTCGCGTATCCATCCAAAAATTGGCTTTATTGATATAGGTAATATCTATTTTTACCATTTCATAAAAACTAACAGAATTTCTTTCCGTCACTTGCCATAAGCCCGTACAGCCTGGTTTAACTACCAATCTTTGCATATCAAAATTTGTATACTCTTTTATTTCACGTTCTAAAGGTGGACGTGGCCCCACTAAAGTCATATCTCCTTTTAACACATTCCACAGCTGCGGCAACTCATCCAAGCTATGCTTTCTAATTATTCTTCCGACTTTAGTTACGCGCGGATCATCCTTCATTTTAAACATCGCCCCAGCAATCTCATTCTTATGAAGTAATTCACTAAATTTTTCATCCGCATCGACTACCATTGACCTAAATTTATATATCCTAAATCTACATCCGTTTTTACCGATTCGAATTTGCGAATAAAAAACCGGTCCCGGTGAGCTCCTGTCTAATTTAATCGCAACGGCAATCACACAGAAAAGCGGACTTAAAATTATCAGAGCAATTATGCTTAACACAACGTCAAAACGTCTTTTAAAAAAGCTATATAGACATCGCTGATTAAGCACATTTTGATTTACAACAATTTTACTTTTGCGTTGCATTAAAACTCTCTTCCTTACCACAATAATTTTAAAGGAAAGCCTAATATTAGATACTGCTTGCAAATAAATGTCGCTCTGATGGTGCTAGATGGCAATTCAGATCGATCATTATGTATCCTGACTATAGCTGTAACCATAACCGTAGCCGTAACCTAAAACATTCTTAGGTGTCACATCATTTAATACATAACCCAATAAATTCGCTTTGACCATTTTTAAAAGTTCCAAAGACCGCTTAACAGCTGCTTTTTGTGTTTGCCCTTGACGGACAACTAGCACGACGCCATCTGCTTTTGCAGAAATAACTTGGGTATCTGTTACCGGCAGCACTGGCGGGACATCCAAAACCACCAAATCATATTTTTTTCTAAAAGAAGCAAGCAAATTTTCCATTCGTTTTGATGCTAAAAGTTCCGCCGGATTAGGTGGAGTAGGCCCACTGGTAATAATCGCTAAGTTATTCACTAGGCTCCGCTGTACCACCGAATCAAAGTCCTTGGTACTTGAGAGAATTGTTGATAAACCGCCTTTTCTATTGAATAAGCCAAATGTATTTTGAATTGTTGGCTGTCGTAAATCCGCATCAATAAATAAAACTTTTTGTCCTTGTTGAGCCCAAGTAACTGCCAAATTTGCAGAAATCGTTGACTTGCCTTCATTAACTTCCGGAGAAGTAATCAAGATGGTCTTCAATTCATGATTAACCGCTGAAAAATTTATATTCGTTCGAAGCGTTCGAAATTGTTCGGAAACAACATTTTTCGGATCAGCATTAGTAATTAAATTAACCCCGTTTTTTATGCTACTAGTAAATTGCTTATTTTTTTGCGATGAAACATATTCATACATATCCTTGTGATAATTAAATCTCAAACCCGACGATGTCGTCTCATATTTGTACGTTTATAATAGCCGCTGTTAGTAAAATTTGAATCCTGTGTTTGCTGAATTCTAAATATATGACCCAAGTCCGTCAATCCCAGTTCAGTAGTTAAGAATTTGGTATCCTTAATAGTTGTATCTGTCATTTCTCTAATGAAGGCATAACCCAAACCAATCACCAGGCCGGCAGTTGCACCAATTAATAACATTATTGAGGTTTTAGGAAACGTCTTTTGCTTTATCGGTAAGGCTTTAGAAACAATCGTAACGTTGTTAATACTCATGATTTTACCGATTTTTCTTTTAAATACACTGGCAATCTCGTTAGCAATTGCGGCAGCTTCATCAGGATCATGACTTTTTATATTTAATGCAAAAACCTGCGAGTTTTGATTATTAGTAATAGAAATAGCTTTCTGCAGCTGTTTAACGCTAATATCATAAGGCTTAGTGGTAGCATTTGGATTAGCTAAATTTTGACTGGCAGCTTTCAAGACCACTTGATTCGTAATAATATCTTTATACGTATTAATCATTTGGACATCAGCTTGCTGACCTTGATAAACACCATTAAGATCAGCGCCAACTTTTTTTTGATTAACTAATATTTGTGTGGTTGCGGTATATTGCGGTGTTATAACAAATTTCTCTACTGCCATTGCAGCAACTATACAAATGACAAAACTAGCAATAATAAAAATTATATGTTTACGAATGATTTCAAGTATTTGATAAAAATCAAAATAGTTTTCCATGCTATTCTCCAAGTCTTAAAAATCAATATACCTAATTAACACCTGGTTAACTCAGCTTTTGACACCACTTCAAAATCCTGACAATTAATTTTCTTGCCTTTAATAAGATGTATCCCCTTTATAATTGCAGTCTAATGCCCCTATATCCGTTTGCAGCAGTAAAACAATATTGGCTTCTTATACTTTAGTAGATTCCATCTCAATGCACCCTTTATTACATGCTTTAAAATATATTTAAAGCCGAGCATACGCATATAAGCAATTAATGCCGCTTATTAAAAGTTATAGTTGGGTTAAAATTAATCCCTTTATATTATTAATTAATATTTAGAATTAACCAAAAATAAACCCAAAATTCCCAAACATTATTTAAGTTTACAAGCATAATTAAATAACTTTTAAATAATTAGTGAGCGAGTATATTAATTATTTGTATAGTATATAAAGTGTAATTAGTATAACACAGATATACGCAATTAGTATTAGTGTATACCCATCTATTAATAATGTCAAATTTTGCTTATCTTAACCATCATAAATACATTTTGATGTGAATATCACAATTCGTATATTAATAATAAATAATTTTAATGCAAATCATTTTTTAACTACTTTTAGTTGACATCAAGACAAAATTTGTTGGCGAAACGTGATTATATCATCCATTTGATCACCACTAAGAAATGTCATTCAAAGTTAACTTTCTTGCTCAGATCAGCTAGACCAATTGCTTTTTGGACTAAGCAGTTATAGTTCAACTGATTCTAGTTAAAGCTTCATTTTTTACATCAAAAAAAGCCAGAAATAATGCTTTTTTCGCGTAGTTTCTAGCTTTCAAGTTTCAGTTATTGATTAGTAAAGTTGCCAACAAATAAAAATTAAGTTAAACTGATTAACAATTAAACAGCTAAGTGGTTGGAGTTTAAAAAGCTTTCAAGATGTGCTTCTTTGGGTCAAGGAGCAGGCTTGAAGGCTTTTTTAGTATTATAAGGAAAAATTATGCATTTTATTGAAGAACTAATTCTAATTTTGCTGGCAGCACTTTTATTGGGGCAACTCGCCATCCGGCTCAACCTGCCTGCCGTCATTGGTCAACTTTTATCGGGAATCATTCTTGGTTCTGCCGGATTGAACCTAGTCCACTCAAGCAGCTTAATTGCTAATTTTTCTCAATTTGGCGTCATTTTCTTAATGTTCTTAGCAGGACTCGAAAGTGACCTGACGCTCTTAAAAAAATATTTCAAATTAAGTTTTACAGTTGCTCTTGTGGGCGTGATCCTACCCATTATTTTTATGGAAGCTGCTTGCCTATTATTCGGGATGAAAATTATTGAAGCAATTTTCATTGGCATCGTCTTTTCGGCTACCAGCGTTTCGATCTCTGTCGTTGTTTTACAGGAAAAACACCAGCTGCATTCACGTGCTGGCACAACTATCCTAGGAGCTGCTGTTGTTGATGATATTCTAGCTGTGATTGTTCTTAGCTTATTTACCACCTTTAGCCACGTAAACAAAAGCAGTAACAATCTACCAATCACTTTACTGCTCGAAGTTGGGTATTTTGGAGTGATTTACTTCGCATATAAATTTATTATCCCTTACATTATGAAAATCACAGCTAGATTTTCTGTTAATTATGCCCGACTTACCGTCTCACTGATTATTGTACTCAGTCTAGCCTGGCTTGCTGATTTTACGGGTCTATCCGCAGTTGTTGGCGCCTTTTTTGCCGGTTTGGCGATCAGACAAACAGAACAAAAAACGGAAATTCATACGGCCATCAGCACCATCGGCTACACCCTATTTATTCCCGTTTTCTTTGCCAATATTGGGCTGGCAGTTACTTTTAGCAACGTATTTCAAGATCTGCCATTCATTATCTGCATGATCATTTTAGCCATTTTATCTAAATTCTGGGCAGGAAAATATGTCAGTAAATTATTTGGTTTTAATAAAAATGAAGCAAACATTGTCGGTGCCGGAATGATTTCCCGCGGTGAAGTTGCCTTAATTGTGGCACAAATTGGTAGCTCTTATCAGTTATTTCCCAACAGCATTTATTCCAGCCTGATTTTAGTAATAATAATTACCACCGTGCTTTCGCCACTTATTCTAAATCATTACATTAACAGAAACGCTCGTCTAAAGAATCATGCCTAAAGAATTATAAATCATGTGGGTCAACATTGAATAGCGCAAATCCTTAGTGGACATGTAAACCCAGCCTAAAACGCAGCCCATCGACCAATAAACAAGAATATATGGCGAAAAGGCGCGATCATGCAAGTAAGCAAAAAGAAAACCACTGACTATTATTCCTAACCATTTGTTTGCCTTCGTATTTTTAGTGAAAAAGGTATTGAAAAACATCCCCCGGAAAATGGTTTCCTCACAAAATGGCGCGATAATTGCGACCATTAGTTTAAACATATAATTATCCTGCATAGCAATCTGATTCAGCGCCTGCTGGTTAGCTGAGGTAGTTTTCCCAGTTCCAGCAACAATAAAAAAACTCAACACAAAATTTAGCAGCAAAATAAGAAGAACGCCGATTACGGCAATAATGAGCCGGGTGCCATCCCAATGCGGCCTTCTATTAAACCCCCAGTCATTGGTCTCTGCCAGCTGCCGTTTATACAGCCAAAACACAAGAAATAAAATGATAACGGTAATCAAAGCCGTCAGCACCGCCTGCTCCCACGTGTTTAAATGAAGGCGCAGCTTAATTCTTTGAGGATAAAAATAAAATGACTGTAAAAATGAGTAAGCAAAAAAGGCTACTACCATGCATGCAATATTCCAAAAATAATGCAAAAATTGTCTCATACCCATATATTCGTTCCTCTACTATTTTCTTAATTCTTCTATTATAATAAATATAATTCAAAACACAAGGCAGGAATAAGATGGCACAAATTTCAAATTTCTTTCAGCAAAATCAAGAATTTACCCTAATGACGATTTTGCTAGCAACCACATTTACAATTTTTTTAACATCCTGGCTAATTGAGCCACGGCGATTAGTTAATGGCATTTTATTTACTTTCTTTATCCTGACACTGGGTGCCTGGTTCATGATTTTAGTTCTGGCGGCTAAATCGCATGTATTGATTATTATCTTTGATACCCTATTAATTTCTGTGTTTCTGATAGTCGCGTTAATTGTCGCGTTTTCCTGGTTATTTTGCCTCTGGAATGCCTATTTTGTTTGGAAATACGAAAGCCACACCCTGCCCAATTTATTAACTTTTTTCATCGGAATTATCCTGATCGGTGTCTGGGCCATCACCTTATTGCGCCCGGACAAATACCTGCCGCAGTGGCTACACATGCTGCTTTATGCGACACCGGCCGTGGCACTCTATCTAGCCCTTGTTGCCTACAATTTTTTGGTAAATCTTGCTTTATACCAATTTGTACCCCGGCGCTATCACCAAGATTATCTAATCGTGCTGGGCGCCGGGCTCTATAATGGTCAGACCGTTACACCGCTTCTTGCCAGCCGTATTAACTGCGCAATCCGATTTGCCAAGAAGCAGGTTGCTAAAGGCCGAAAAATGCCGAAGTTGATTATGTCCGGTGGCCAGGGTCGTGACGAAAAACTATCCGAAGCCCAAGCAATGACTAATTACGCAATCGATCGGGGCATTGCGCCGGCTGATATCCTGCAGGAAAACAAGTCACTTAACACCTACCAAAATATGAAGTTCTCTGCTCAAATTGCCGCTAATGATTATGGTGGTAAAAATTTCAATGCTAAGTTCTTTAGCAATAACTACCATATCTTCCGTGCTGGACTTTATGCCAAAATCGCCGGCCTAAAGGCAAACGGGGTTGGGGCCCATACCCGTTTCTATTTTCTGCCTAACGCGATTGTTCGGGAATTTGCCGGGGTCTTTGTGATGCATAAAAAACGGCATTTTTTAGTTATTGGCTTAATTCTGCTGGTTTTCGTTATTTTGTCAATTCTCACAGGATTTGGTCTTATTCATCCCCATATATAGACGGTTTTAAGTGGCTTCATTTTTTAATAAATGTTAAACTAGATGCTAATAATTTTTATTTAGAAAAGGACAGTAATATATGCTACAACTTAAAGATTTACGCAAGTCTTATCACGTTGGCGACACCGTAACACACGCCCTAGACGATGTTTCGATCTCCTTTCGCAATCAAGAATTTGTTGCTATTTTAGGTCCTAGTGGTTCCGGTAAAACCACCATGCTAAATGTCATCGGCGGCCTTGACCGTTATGACAGTGGCGACCTGATTATCAATGGTAAATCAACTAAAAATTTCAAAGAAACTGATTGGGATGCTTACCGCAACAACTCCGTCGGCTTTGTTTTTCAAAATTATAATTTGATTTCTCACCTGTCAATAATTGCCAACGTTGAATTGGGAATGAATCTCTCTGGTGTCCCAGCCAAGGAACGTCGCGAGCGGGCAATTGAAGCTTTAACTGAGGTTGGCTTAAAAGATCACATGGGTAAGCAGCCGAACCAGTTATCCGGAGGACAAATGCAGCGGGTGGCAATTGCACGGGCGATTGCCAATAATCCAGATATCTTGCTCTGTGATGAACCGACTGGGGCTCTGGACACGGAAACTTCCGAACAAATCATGCAGCTGATTAAAAAGCTGTCCAAAGACCGCCTCGTCATCATGGTTACTCACAACCCGAAATTGGCCAACGAATATGCAACCAGGATCGTCAACTTCCAAGATGGTAAAATTTTAAATGATTCTGACCCTTATACGGCTGAAGAAGAAAAAGACACTTTCAAGCTAAAGCGGACCAAGATGTCCTATTGGAACGCCATCAAGCTGAGTTTTACCAATATTATGACTAAGAAAGGCCGAACTACTTTGACTGCTTTTGCATCAAGTATCGGCATTATTTCGATTGCCGTTGTACTATCACTTTCCAACGGTTTTCAAAAACAAATCGATTCCACGATGAGCAAAGCGTTAGCCAAATATCCTGTTTCAATCTCGCAAACAGCAATTGATGTTAGTTCAATTTCTGACCGCGACAAATCGGATAAAAATGTGAAAAATCGCGGTTATATTACTGCAAAAAAGGATTTGAATCAGGAGACTTCGCGGCAAAATAAGATTACTAAAGCTTACGTTAACTATATCAAAAAAATCAATCCTGATTATGCTAATAATATTTCTTACCAACGAGCAACTAGTCTCAATCTGCTTGCCAAAGTCAATGGTGAAATCAAACACGTGCAATTTTCACAAAATGATCCAGATGGTTCGCAATCAATTGCCTCAATGCGTGCTCAGGCAATCAACACTGTTGGTATGGGGTCGTCAGTTTTTCCGACCACTTTAAAAGCTAAAAAGGGATCATTTTTAAAAGAAAATTATCAACTATTGTCAGGTACATGGCCGCATAAAGCAACCGATGTGGTTTTGGTAGCAGATAATAAAAATGTGGTTAACATTAATGCAATGAAAAATCTTGGCCTAAATGTTTCTAATAAAGAAAAATTTACAACTAAGAAGATGATCGGCAAGGAATTTAGAATTGTCGCAAATAATGACTACTACCAGCAGCTACCAACAGGAATGTTTATTCCAAAAAAGGTTTCCAATTCAATGTATGCTAACAGCAAAATTAAGCTGCACCTTGTTGGGGTCATCAGACCTAGGAATGAAAATTCAATGGCTCTGCTTTCTACAGGAATTGCCTACAGCGATGAATTAAGCAAAAAAGTAATTCGCGAAAATAAGAATTCCGCAATTGTGAAAGCACAAAAGAAAACTAAGCGCAGCGTTATTACCGGCCAGCCAATGAAAGCCAACGAAAAAGAACAAATGATGGAAACAATCGGCGGCTCTTCACTTCCTACCGGAATTATGATTTATCCAAATAATTTTGACTCTAAGGATAAGGTATTAGATTACCTTGATAAATGGAACAAAGGCAAGAGCAAGAAGAACAAAATTTTGTATACCGACATGTCAAGCGCAGTAACATCGATGACTGGTGGGCTACTGAATGGTATCACAACAGTCTTAGTCGCCTTTGCCGCAATATCACTAATCACTTCCATGATTATGATTGGAATTTTGACTTATACATCGGTACTTGAACGGACCAAGGAAATCGGTGTCTTGAAGGCCTTAGGTGCCCGTAAGAAAGACATCACCCGTGTTTTTGATGCCGAAACCTTTATTTTGGGCGTCTTCTCTGGCGTTTTAGGTGTTGCAATTGCCTACATACTGACATTTCCGATTAACAGTATCCTGTACAATATTACCGCTCTGAGCAATGTGGCCCAACTGAATCCAATGCACGCGTTGATTTTGATTATTATCTCAACAATCTTAACCTTGCTTGGCGGTCACATCCCCGCACGGATGGCAGCCAAGAAAGATGCTGCAATTGCCTTAAGAAGTGAATAAAATTAACTTTTAAAGGGACGTTTTAAAGATGGAACGTCCTTTTTATTTGAAAACATCTTGATAATCGATTAATTAAAGATTGGAGAGCTAACATGAACGAAACAGATAAAAAAACTTTAGAACGCTATTTAGATGAAGATGGGGTTGTTAAAACCTGGCCGGGTAAGGAAAAGAAGCGTTTGCTCATCCTGCAATATCTTGCAAGTAAGTTTGAACCTGGTAAAAAATATTCTGAACCAGATGTCAATTTGATTTTACGCAAGTATATTGATAATTACGTGACCAGACGCCGCGATTTGATTGATCATCAATTGCTTAACCGTACAGATGATGGCAAAACCTATTGGGTTGAAAAAGAAAAATAAAATACACGATCTTGGTAGAACATCGAGATCGTGTATTTATATAGTGATAATTTTTAAAGTAGATAACTTTTTTGTTATTTATTTATATAAGTAACCGCATCACGGGCCGCTGCTCTACCAAAAACACCACATGTGAGCAGTGACGTACCGCAACCAAAATAATTTACTCCAGTTACTTGTCCATCAGCACATGAACCTGCCGCATAAAAGCCAGGTATCGGCTCCCCTTCAGGATTAATAACTTGAGCATTTTCATTAATACGCGCTCCTGTATAGCCATCACTTACAATTTCTGGTAATCGTAAAACATAATACGGTGCAGTAATTTTTACCATACTATCTGGATCTTTATGAAAATCTGTATCTTCATGTTGATCGCACAATTCATTATATCGTTTAACCGTAGCCTTCAAAGTTTCAGAAGAAATTTGAACATCTTTTGCTAATTTCTCAATTGAATTTTCTTTGTAACCAAATGGTAACCCACTTACCGATACTTTAGTTGATAAAGCAACTTTGATAGTCTCCGGATACTTATCAGCAAATGCTTGCCCAACTACACAATATCCTTCATCATAATTACCTTCCCAAATCTTTTTGACAAATTCAAAACAAAAATCATCTTCACTAACAACTCTTTTACCGTCCTTGTTAACAAGCAAGATATCTGGTATTCCAGAAGTCGGGGATGCAGGCAGAGCTGCAGGTGCAGATTTCCAAGTAGGTGAATAAAAGTAATAAACAATTTGTGGGTATGGCACATTTACAATATCGCCACCAGCCTTTTTAGTTAGATAGTACGCATCACCATTTCCACCGCCAGAAACATACTCTGCATGCTTAGTCCGTGGATTTAATTTATGCATTAATTCTAAGTTACCTGAATAACTACCTGCACAGTTAATCGTAGCTTTAGCTTTGATTACAATCGTGTCACCATTTGTATTAGTAGCTTTAACACCAATTATATTATTTTCTTCTTTTATCAAATCTGTAACTTGGGTACTCATCAAAACTTTTACACCCTTATTTTTAGCAGATTTAATTAAAGCCTCAGACAAACCAGAGCCTTCATTGATGCTAACATGATTTCTTCTAGTTGCTCGTGGTTCTTTAGGGGAAACATTTACTAGATCAACAAAATTCACACCATTTTTAATCAAGAATTCATTTAAAGAAGTAGAATCTTTTGTTAACTTTTTTAATAAACCAACATCCAATTCTTTTTCATCTTTATAGCAGGAATAAATATCAGAAAACAATTTGTCTGTTGTATCTTCGATTCCCTGCAGCTTTTGCATTTTAGTATCAGCACCTAGAACATATCCTGCAGATCTAGTGGTCGAACTACTTAAAACTTCATTTTTTTCAACTAAAATTACATTGGCACCATGATCGCGTGCTTCAATGGCTGCTGTAAGTCCTGCCATCCCTGCACCAATTACAACAATATCTGTACTATATTTTTTATCTTGTGGTTCAGGTTTAGCTATTGACTTTTTTTGTAAAATCATAACATCGTCTTTAGATCCAGCCTGTTCAATGCATGATTTAATTGACGTCATAAAAGCCTGCGAAGAAACTGTTGCACCAGAAACCGCGTCAATATCCAAGGACTGATTTTTGATTACTCTATCCGCTAAAATTGGGTAGGCAGCGCCACCTATAACTGGTGTATCAGTCTGATGCAAAATCTTAATATCTGTAATTTGGTTATCTGTAATTTGAGTTTGCAAGGTCATTTTACCTCGACCAGTATTAATTCCTTGATCATCTTCAAAAGAATTTGCAGTTGCCTGATATGTTCCATTCTTTAGATTTAATTGTGTTCTCATAGATTTACCTTGCGCTTCCAACAAAGCAAGCTTAACTGCTTCTTTCATAGCAGCTGATGTATAAGAGCAACCAGAAATTGCATCTACTTCATCAGAATTGGCTTTAACAAATTCTGATTCCAGTTTACCAATTGCTTTACCGCCAACTTCTTTAGTTTCTTTATTTGCTAAGACTTTAACATCTGCTATGTGGTTATCAGAGATTGATACTTCTATCTTCATATCACCACCAAAACCTTTAGTTGTTTCGATATATTTACCTGATTTTAATTTTGACATTTTCTTTTTCCTTTCTGTTCATTTTTTCACATGCTAATGATAGCGCTTTTATAAAAAACATGCAATTTTTTATTGGCATATGCAAAATAAGCTAGTCTCTAAGAAAATATCATGTTCTAGACCAATCCTAAATCCCGCTATTTCAATACTTTATCTAGTATGTCGTTTTTGACTAAACCACTAAATATTGATATTCTTGATGAGATATAATTATTAGGAGGAACTTAGGAAAATGAATTCGAAAGTTAAAAAATTATTATCGGCTAGTGCGGTCACTGTTGGTATTGGACTGCTATTAACGGCCTGTTCCGGGAAAAAACAGGGCGGCAGCGGCAACAGCAGTTCTGACGCGCAAAAATCAGTTGCTCTGGTGACAGACACCGCCGGAATTAATGACAATTCTTTTAACGAATCTGCATGGCGCGGTTTTAAGGCATACGGCAGTGAACACAATTTAAAACAGGGTAAAAACGGCTACCAATACTTCCAGTCAAGCAGTGCTGCCGACTTTCAGCCAAACTTCGATGAAGCTGCAAAGGCTGGTTACCAAACAATGTTCGGAATTGGCTACTCATTAAAAGATGCCGTGAGTGCTTCAGCCAAAAAGAACCCTAAGAGGAACTATGTTATCGTCGATGATGTGATTAAAGGTCAAAAGAATGTAGCTTCCGCCAATTTCAAGAGCGAACAGGCCTCATACTTAGCTGGCGTAGTTGCAGCCAAGGAAACCAAAACCAATACTGTCGGTTTTATCGGCGGCGTCCGCAGCAACATTATTGATCTCTTTGATGCCGGCTTTACTCAAGGCGTTAAGGATCAAGCCAAAAAGATGCACAAGAAGGTCACAATTTTAAACCAATATGTCGGCAACTTTACTAGTGCTGACAAAGAAAAATCCATTGCCCAGTCAATGTACGCTAAGAAAGCTGATATCATTTTCCATGCCTCCGGCAGTGCCGGCAACGGATTATTCCAAGAAGCTAAGTCAATCAACCAAACACGACCAGAAAATAAAAAGGTTTGGGCAATCGGTGTCGATATTGACCAATCAGGACTTGGAAATTACACATCCAAGGATGGCAAAAAATCAAACTTCGTTCTTACTTCGGTAATCACCGGCGTTAATGTTGCAACTAGAGACATTGCCAACCGTGCATACAACGGACACTTCCCTGGCGGCCAAAACATTATCTACGGTCTGAAAACAAACGGTGTTTCCATCAAGCGTGGTTACATTACCCCTGATGCTTGGAAACTGGCACAGGAAGCACGAAACGATATTATCGCAGGCAAAATTAATGTTCCAATTCACCCAAGCAAATAATTCGTAATTTCTAAATTTATCCTCTAAAAGTCATCTTTTTGACGTTTCCAATTGAATTATTACGTACTTTATATATAATATAAATATAAATCGTTCGTATTATTTTGATGGAGGATAAAATACGATGAATAAAAAACTTAGAAAGTTGTTGTCGCTTGGAGCAGTTGTTGCATCCCTGGGGCTAGTTCTTACGGCTTGTGCCGGCAAAAAGCAGGGTAATAGCAGCAGCAAAAACACCAAAAACAGTATTGCGCTAATTACCGACTCAAACGGGGTTGATGACCACTCCTTCAACCAGGCAGCTTGGGAGGGTTTTAAAAATTATGGTAAGGAGCACAACTTTAAGCAGGGCAACGGCTACCAATACTTTCAGTCGAGCAGTGCCGCTGATTTTACACCAAATTTTAATCAAGCAGCCAAGTCTGGTTACCAAACAATTTTCGGTGTCGGCTACATGTTAACCGATTCGGTTAAAGCCGCCGCTAAGAAAAATCCCAAGAAAAACTTTGTCATCATTGACGATGTAATCACTGGACAAAAGAATGTCACTTCCGTTACCTTTATGAGCAACCAGTCATCGTATCTTGCGGGAATTGCCGCTGCCTACACAACCAAAACTAACAAAGTTGGTTTTATCGGTGGCGCTAAATCCTCAATTATCGATATGTTTCAAGCCGGTTTTGAGCAAGGTGTGAAAGACGGTGCCCAAGCACTACACAAGAAAATAGCTGTCTCCAGTCAATACATTGGCAACTTCACTTCAACCGACAAGGCAAAGTCAATTGCCCAATCAATGTATGCTGACAAGGCAGACATTATCTACCAGGCAGCAGGCAATGCGGGCAACGGAATTTTTCAGGAAGCAAAAGATTACAACCAGACACGGCCAAGCGAGCAAAAAGTTTGGGTAATCGGTGTTGATGTTGACCAAACAAGTCTTGGCAACTACAAGGCAAAAGGCGGTCAAAAGGCCAACTTTACCCTGACTTCTGTTTTAAAGGGCTTAAACATTGCTACCAAAACAATTTCTGATCAGGCTTACGAAGGCAAGTTTCCCGGCGGCAAGCATCTTGTTTATTCTCTAAAAGGCAACGGTGTTTCTCTCACCAAGGGACAATTACAGCCTAAGGCTTGGGCAGCGGTGCAAAAAGCAAAACAGGAAATCATTGCCGGTAAAATCAAAGTTGCAACAGCAACTAAGTAATCATTATAATTATTTTGAAAAGCTCTTTGTTTAGAACAAAGAGTTTTTTATCAAAAGGAAGTTAATCATGGCAAAAGAGACTACAAATATAATTGAGATGCGCCATATCGTTAAAGACTTTAATGGTTTTAAAGCCAATAACGATATCAACCTCACGCTCCAAAAGGGCGAAATCCTGGCGCTTCTTGGCGAAAACGGTGCGGGTAAATCAACGCTGATGAGCATTTTATCCGGCCTGCTTGAACCGACTGCGGGCGAGATTTTTGTCCGCGGTAAAAAAGTGAACATTAAAGACCCAGCAACAGCTAAAGACCTAGGCATTGGTATGGTGCACCAGCATTTTATGCTAATGGATTCATTCACGGTCCTAGAAAATATTATCTTGGGGCACGAAACAACCAAGGGCCCTGTTCTGGATTTAAAAAAGGCACGACAGCAGGTATTAAATTTATCTAAGCGTTACGGTTTAACCGTCGATCCCAATAAAAAGGTGGCTGACATCACGGTGGCGCAGCAGCAACGGGTAGAAATTTTGAAGGTACTCTACCGCGGCGCCGACATTTTAATTTTTGATGAACCAACGGCGGTCCTAACCCCGCAAGAAATTACAGAATTCATTAAAATCTTAAAGGGACTGGCCAAAGAAGGAAAATCAATTATCTTGATCACACACAAGCTGGAAGAAATTAAGCTGGCAGCCGATCGCGTAACCGTTATTCGTGCAGGTAAAAGTGTGGGCACCTTCAATGTGCAGGATGTTGATCAAAACCAGTTGGCAGAATTAATGGTGGGCCGACACGTTAACATGAAACTAAATAAACCTGAGGCTAAACTGGGGAAAACAATTTTAGCGGTCAGCAACTTACAGGTTAAAAGTGAGCAAAAAGTTTTAACGGTTAAAGGACTATCTTTTACACTCAATGGGGGCGAAATTCTTGGTTTAGCCGGAATCGATGGCAACGGCCAAGATGAATTGGTTGAAGCAATTACCGGGCTGCGCCCCGTTGAAGCCGGAAAAGTCGTAATCAACAACCAAGACATGACTAATCAGCCTGTCCGCAAAATTACACAGACGGGAGTAGCGCACATTCCTGCCGACCGCCAAAAGTTTGGGCTGATTTTACCCTTTTCCTTAGCCGACAATCTCGCACTGCAAACCTATTACCAAGAGCCTTTTTCTAAGCATAAGATTATCAATCATAGTGCAATCAGGAAACATGCGGAAGAGTTGGTTGCTAAATACGATATTCGAACAACCAGCACCAGTCTTCCGGTTGACCAATTATCCGGCGGCAACCAGCAAAAAGCGATCATTGCTCGGGAACTGGACCGGGGCAGCAATTTAGTCATCGCTTTTCAGCCCACTCGCGGTCTTGATGTTGGGGCAATTGAATATATCCACCAGCAACTGCTGGCCGAACGGGCTGCAGGAAAGGCAGTTTTACTCGTTTCTTACGAATTAGACGAAATAATGCAGCTATCCGACCGCATCATCGTTTTGCATGACGGACAGATTTCTGGTGAGGTTAAGCCGGAAGAAACAAGCGACAAAGAGTTAGGCCTATTAATGACCGGGATTAAGAATGAAGGTAAAGTAAGTGATTAGTGTCAGCCCAAAAGTTAAACGTATTTTAGTGCCCCTTATATCAATTATTGCCGGCTTTTTAATTGGGGCAATTATCATGCTTATTTGGAATTATAACCCGCTTCAAGCATATAGCTCCCTTTTTTCCAGTGCCCTTGGCAACATGAACGGCATTGGTGAAACAATTAGAGAAGCAACGCCGTTGATTTTTACGGCAATCGGCTTCGCAATTGCTTCTAGCGCCGGCTTCTTCAATATTGGACTTCCGGGACAGGCACAAGCAGGCTGGTTAGCTTCAATTTGGCTTGTTTTAGCAAACCCCAATATGCCCAAAATTTTACTTCTGCCGCTGGCAGTTATTGTTGGGGCAGTTGCTGGCGCAATTGTTGCTGGAATTGCCGGCTTTTTGCGGGCCCAATTTGGCACCAGTGAAGTTATCACAACCATCATGCTTAACTATATTGTTCTTTATTCATGCCAGTATTTAATGCAGCAGATAATGTCCCCTAATCTTAGACTAGATACCGATACAACCAAAACGATCACCGCAAACGGCAGTTTGAAAATCGACTGGTTAAGCTCCATGTTTGGTGATTCGCGGATCAATGGCGGAATTTTCTTGGCCTTAATTGCCGTCGTCTTTTACTGGTTTTTAATGAAAAAAACAACAACCGGTTTTGAAATTAAATCCGTTGGTGCTAATCCTTTCGCCAGTCGTTATGCCGGCATGTCTACCAAGAAAAACATTATGCTGTCAATGCTTCTTTCCGGTGGCTTTGCCGGGATTGGTGGGGTAATTCAAGGTCTCGGTACTTACCAAAATTACTTTACACAAACTACCAGCCTTGATATTGGCTGGGACGGACTATCTGTTGCCCTGCTTGGCAGCAGTACTGCAGTTGGTATCTTGCTGGCAGCCCTACTCTTTTCAATTTTAAAAATTGGGGGCCTGGGCATGCAGACAATGGCCGGCATTCCCTACGAAATCGTATCAATCGTGATTGCCGCCATCATTTTCTTCGTTGCCATTAACTATGTGATCAGTCTGTTGTTCAAAACAAAAAAAGTTAATCCTGATCAAAAACAAGACAGTAAAGCTTCAGCCACAGAGCTAAACAAAGGAGGACAAGCATAATGAATTTTGTCACAGTAATGGCGTTAATTGTTTCTTCAACTTTTGTTTATTCGGCACCACTGATTTTTACTTCTCTTGGCGGGGTCTACAGTGAACATTCCGGGGTCACTAACATTGGCTTAGAGGGCATCATGACAATGGGCGCTTTTTCATCAATTGTCTTTAACCTGACATTTGCCGGAACCTTTGGTTCCGTCACCCCTTGGCTCGGCCTGCTAGTCGGCGGCGTTGTCGGCCTGCTTTTTTCGCTGCTGCACGCTGTCGCCACCATTAATTTTCATGCCGACCACATCATCAGCGGCACGGTGCTCAACCTGATGGCGCCGCCGTTAGGCGTTTTCCTAATTAAAGCCATTTATGACAAAGGTCAAACCGAAAATATCAGCCAGAGTTTTGGTTACTTTACCTTTCCCGGCCTGGCAAACATTCCGGTGATCGGCCCAATTTTCTTTGCCAACACATCGGCACCTGCATGGTGCGCAATCCTAGTTTCTATCATATTATGGTGGGTACTTTACAAAACCCGCTTCGGATTGCGCCTGCGTTCTTGCGGGGAAAATCCCCAAGCAGCTGATACAATGGGTATCCATGTCTACGCCATGCGTTATGCCGGGGTTTTAATTTCCGGCTTCTTAGGCGGCATTGGCGGGGCAGTTTTTGCAGAAGCAATCTCCGGCAACTTTTCCGTTTCCACCATTGTTGGTCAAGGTTTTATGGCACTAGCTGCCGTTATCTTCGGCAAGTGGAATCCACTGGGAGCAATGTGGTCTTCGCTTTTCTTCGGTTTTGCCCAAAGTTTGAGTATCATTGGCTCACAATTACCGGTGATTAATAAAATTCCGGCGGTTTATATGCAGATTGCCCCTTATGTTATCACGATTCTCGTGTTGGTAATCTTTTTCGGCAAATCGGTTGCTCCTGCAGCTGATGGCGAGAATTATATTAAATCAAAATAGATTTTAGAAAGAAAGATAAATGAAAGAAATTTACTTTAACCATGACGGCAATATCGACGACTTAGTTTCCTATCTGCTTTTCTTGCAGGCACCAAACATCAAGTTATTAGGAGTGGGTGCAATCGATGCCGACGGCTACGTTGATCCTGCCGTTGAGGTTTGCCGCAAAATGACCGATTTATTCAATCTGCGCGGTGACAGGCTGGAAATAGCCAAATCAACTTCACGTGCAGTCAACCAATTTCCCCAGGAATGGCGGACAGCCTCTTATTCCTTTAACTACCTGCCAATGTTGAACGAATCCGGTAAAATGGAAACAAAGGAAGCAAAACTGCCGGCGCACCTTGACATGATCGCCAAATTAAAAGATGCTGCTGAACCCGTAACTTTAGTCATGACCGGTCCCTTAACCGATTTAGCCCGGGCTTTAGATGAGGACCCGACAATTGAACAGAAAATTGCCAAATTATATTGGATGGGCGGCTCACTTGACGGTCACGGCAATGTTGTCGTAGTTAACGCCGACGGCAGCCAAGAGTGGAATGCTTTTTGGGATCCGTTTGCAGTTGAGCGTGTCTTTAAATCTAAGATTGATATGCAGGTGATTGGCCTTGAAAGTAGTGAAGAGCTGCCATTAAACGATGAACTGAGAATGCACTGGGCAAGCCTACGTAAGTATCCCGCAGTTGATCTAGTCGGCCAGGCATACAGCCTGCTGGTTAATCCGCCAATCCCAACCGCACAGTTATATTTCTGGGACGTGTTAACCACAATCAATGCTCTTTATCCAGAAGTTGTCGCAAGCAGCCGGCAGGTCAAAGTAAAAGTGATCACTACCGGCTTAGCAGCTGGCCGCCTGGAAGAAGATCCTAACGGCAAGGAAATCACTTTGGTTACTAAAGCTGACAAGAACATCTTTTATCAAAAAATGGATGAACTGCTTGAAAGAAGCAAGTAAAAATCAATTATAATTAAACCAAAAACTGCTGTTTACTAAATGTGAATGGCAGTTTTTCTTTTACAATGTATAGCCAAAGTAATACAATGACTATGAGGTGAAACAAAATGCCAAATATTAAAGAAAGAAAAGTTGCTATTTCTGTAAAAACTAATGCAACAGACAAAGAAGAGGCAACTAAACTTTTCGATAGTTTAGGACTCAATCTTTCAACAGCGATTAATATTTTTCTTAAAAAAAGTATTGCTGAAGGGGGATTACCCTTTGAAGTTAGAGATCCTTTTTACAGCGAGACTAATCAAAAAGAGCTTGATCGTCGTTTTGCAGTCATTAATGAAAATAAAAACGTTCATTCTCATCGACTATTAGATAATGAGAAAAATAATGACAATTGAATTTCTAGACGAAGCTTGGGATGAATACGTTGCTTGGCAAAAGCAGGATCGCAAAACCCTAAAAAGAATTAATCAACTAATTAAATCAATCAAAAGTGATGGGTTAAATTCCGGAATTGGCAAGCCTGAGCGTTTAAAATATCAAGACGGGTGGTCCAGAAGGATTAATGGCAAAGATCGCTTGGTCTATACTCACAACGATGGACATTTAATTATCGTTGCCTGTAAAAATCATTACGAATAATTATCTAAGCAGAAAATCGCTGCTCACTACATGTGATCAGCAGTTTTTTGCTGTTAAAAATTGTTAAACCAAATATAACATGTTAAACTAGATTAAAAATAGAAGGAGATTACAAAATGAGTATAGTAAAAGTTGCTAAACGTGGTAACGGTTTGTGTCTAACACTGCCTTCAAAAGATAAATTTAAGCTTAACCAATCATGGCTTTTAATTGCCAACGAAAAAGGGGGATATGAATTGATTCCTAAATTAGAAGACCCATATAAACAGCCTGATTTCAAAAATCAATATGAGCCAGAAGAATGGCCTAATACCGATTATCGGGAGGTTGAATAATCAGTGTATTTTCCTAAACAAAGAGATATTGTTTGGATCGACTTTGACCCACAACGTGGACATGAAATTAAAAAAAGACGACCAGCTCTAGTTCTAAGTAGAAATGAATACAATCAAGACACTGGTTTTATTATTGTCAGTCCAATTACTTCAAAAATCAGACAGAAACACGGTTACTATGACTTAATTGGTTACCAAACCCATGGTCAAGTTGTTACAAGACAAGTATACTCATTCGACATCACTGATAATGCTGGTAGAAAAGTTGAATTTATCGAAAAAATGGCAATCAATGATTTTTACCAAATTGCCCAATTGTTCCTATTCAATTTTAATTTCCCATTTTAAAAAATTCAGAGAAACTGCTTTTCACTACATGTGATCAGCAGTTTTTTGCTGTTAAAAATTCTTGGTTTGCATAATCTGTTATAATTACGTTGCAAATACAACCATAGCAGCTTATGTCAGAGGAATCATGAAAACAAAACGAATTTACTACCTAGATTTTCTTAGAATTATTGCTACTTTTGCGATCATCATTATCCATGTTTCTTCGCAAAGACCCTATTACAGCCAGCCGGTCCACTCTTTTACTTGGCAGAGCTTAAACTTTTGGTCTTCAATCATGCGCTGGGGCGTGCCTATCTTCGTGATGATCTCAGGCGTTTTATTTCTTGATCCTAAACGCCCTATCTCAACCAAAAAATTATTTACCAAGAATATCTGGCGCATCGTTTGTGCGACAATTTTTTGGCACTTTTTTTATGCATGCTACACTTTCCTATTTGAAAATCACAGTTACGCAACTTTGATCAGACTATTAATCAAAGGATATTCGCATCTTTGGTTTTTGCACATGATTATTGGTCTCTACCTGCTCGTTCCCTTGCTGCGAAAAATCACCGAAAACACCAAATTAACCCAATATTTCTTATTGCTGGCAGCAATTTTTGCCGTGATCTTACCAACTTTTTTCAGTATCTATAAAAGCCTACTGCGCTTCCATACCTTTTCCCCAGCTGCCAGGGTGATCATCAACAGCTTGTCCACGCTATTTTCCAGCATGTATGTAAAATTTGTCCTCGGTTTTACCGGTTACTTTGTTGCCGGCTACTACTTCAGTCAAGCTAAATTAAGTAAAAACTGGATCCGTTGCATCTACATTATGGGAATCTTGGGGCTATTTATTACTTTTTTCGGCACCAATAGCTTATCCCTTCATTTCAATGCCCGCGTCCTCCCACTTTATGACTACATGAGTATCAATGTCGCCGCCACTGCAATTGCAATTTTCGTTTTCATTAAAAACTGTGGTCAAAAAAGCAACGCTCACTTTCATAACAAAAGAAACGAAACTTGGCTGACTGCATTATCCAATCTTACCTTTGGCATTTACCTGGTACACTTCTTATTTATCCGTATCCTGACAAAATCACTGCACGTCGGTACACTTAACAGCAATGCTCCCTTGGCCGTACCAGTAATTACTGTAGTAGTTTTCCTAGCATCATTAATAGTCAGCCTAATAATCAAAAAAGTTTCCTGGCTGAACAGCCACATCATGTAGCATTTGCCAAAGAACTTCTAACCAATAAAAAATAGGGGATAAACAAAAATTTATCCCCTATTTTGATACCTTTTTAAGCTAGTAAGATGGCATCATCTTTTAATTCAGAGCCGACATGTTTTTGGAACAGTTCCATCAGCTTCGGCACCGTCATTTTCTTTTTTTCTTCTTCTGCCAGATCCAGCGCTATCTTGCCCTGATGTAGCATAATCAGACGATTGCCGTAGCGGATCGCATCTTCCATGTTATGCGTTACCATGAATGCCGTTAACTTCTGCTCGGTAATCAGCTTTTCGGTTAATTTCATGACTGTGATTGAAGTCTGCGGGTCAAGCGCCGCCGTGTGCTCATCCAGTAAAATCAGATCCGGACGCTGCAAGGTGGCCATTAACAAGGTAATCGCCTGCCGCTGCCCACCGGAAAGCAAACCAATTTCGGTTTCCAGCCGGTTCTCTAAGTTTAAGTCAAGCTGAGCAAGCTGCTCTTTGAAAAATTTGCGATCTTGCTTTTTAACACCGGCACGGAAAGTCCGGTGCTGCCCTCTTTTCATTGCAAGAGCCAAATTCTCTTCCACAGTCAGCCGCACAGCCGTGCCCATTTTAGGATCCTGAAAGACACGGCTGATATTTTTGGCCCGCTTAGTCACGGGCTGTTTAGTAATGTCCGTGCCGTTCAAAATAATTTGCCCCTCTTGAATCGGTAAGGTACCCGCAATACTATTCAGCAAAGTTGATTTCCCCGCACCATTGCTGCCGATGATCGTTACAAAATCTCCGGCTTCTAATTCAAGGTCAACACCTCGCAATACACGGTTTTCATTGACAGTTCCCTTTTCAAACGTTTGGTGTAAATTGTTAATCTTCAGTACTTGAGACATTTTTATCTTCTCCTTTATTTTTGTGCGATAAATGGAAATTAGGCAAGGCCAAGCAGATGATCAGTACCAGCGCCGATGCTAATTTAGCATCAGATGGCTCAACATTCATCTGGAAGACGAGCGCTAAAATCAAACGATAAATAATTGCTCCAAGCACTAAGGTAAGAAGACGCGGACCAATTTTCAGATTACGCAGCAAAACTTCGGCAATAATAATTGATGCTAGGCCGACAACTAGTGTACCCACACCAGAGTTCAAATCGGCAAAACCATTATTTTGGGCTAACAAAGCACCAGAAAGAGCAATGCAGCCATTGGAAATCATGTAACCCCAAATTTTCATGCTCTGGGTTTTTATCCCGTTGGCCGCACTCATCTCTGGGTTATCCCCCGTTGCCCTCATGGCCAAGCCAATCTCAGTTCGAAAGAAAATAATCAAGAGGGCAATTACCAAGAGAGCAATGATTAAACCCATGACAATGACAGCATTATTGCGGGACAAGCCCCAGTCTTGAGCTATCGTAAAAATTGTAGCTTTTCCTAATAAGGAAACATTAGCTGCATTCTGCATCACCCGCGAAGTGATTGAGTACAACCCCGTCATTGTAACAATTCCCGCTAACAAAGACGGAATCTTCAGTTTGGTATTTAGTAGACCGGTAACAAGGCCGGCAATCATCCCGCCACCAAACGCAGCAATTGTTGCTAAAATCGGATTAACCCCTTGAATCAAGCACATCGTGGTAATTGCCCCGCCTAAAGGGAAACTACCTTCAGCGGTCATATCTGCCAGGTCTAAAATACGGAAAGTTAAGTAAACCCCAATTGCCATTAAGGACCAAAGTAGGCCCTGTGAAGTAGCTGATAAAAACAAATCCCAAAAGTCACTCATCATATTTTGCTCTTTCTCTACCTTTCTAGCTTATTTAGGCGTCTTGATCGATTTCGGATCAATACCTAAAGCCTTAGCCATACCTTTGTTAACAAATAATTGCAGATGATCAGCCTTTTCAACCGGCATGTTTTCAGGCTTTGCCTTACCGGATAAAATCTTGGCTGCCATCTTACCAGTCTGTCTGCCAAGTGCTTCGTAATCAATTCCGATTGAAGCAAGGCCGCCATCCTTAGCTTGATCAATTGAACCTGTAACTACGGGGATCTTGTGTTCCTTAACTACTTTGCCCACTAGCGAAGCTGCGGAAGCAAAAGTATTGTCTGTTGGAATGTAAATACCTTGAACCTTACCTGCTAAAGTTTCCGTAACTTGCTGGACATCGTTAGTTGTATTAGCAGTTTTAACCAATACCTTTACGCCAGCCTTTTTTAGTGCAGCAATTGCCAAATCTGCTTGAATCTTAGAATTGGCTTCACCCGCGTTATACATGATGCCGATAGTTTTAGCTTTAGGAACGATTGACAGCAATAATTCGATCTGCTTATCTAGTGAAACCATATCGGTTGTACCCGTAACATTTCTGCCTGGTTTTTCATCTGAATTGACAAGTTTAGCACCTTTTAAATCAGTTACAGCTGTAACAACAATTGGAATTTTTTGTGTGGCATTAGCCAAACTTTGCGCAGCTGGCGTCGCGATTCCCAAAAGCAAATCGGATTTCTCATTAATCAGCTTGTCGCTCATACTCTTCAAATTATCTTGGCTGTTTTGGGCGTTTTGGTAATCAATCTTCAGATTTTTACCTTCAACATAACCGCCGTCTTTCAAGCCTTCCTTAAAGCCCTTGTAGGCTTTATCAAGCGATGGGTGCTGCACGACTTGCAATATTCCAACATGCTTAACCTCTGCACTCTTGCCGCTCTTATTGCTGCATCCACTTAATAGCAATAAACCTGCTAAGCCGACACCTATTCCGGTAATTAATTTTTTAATATGCATTACTAGTCCTCCAAAATCTAACATATAAAAAATACCCACTTATTTCTAAGCAGGTATCTCAAAAATCATTTCAAAATTAATCGCTGCGATTAGCCACTTAGAAGTATGTGACTAACTGCAAACAAATTGCTTTAGCCATCATAGATAAATTCAAACTTGCGTTTCGTTTGAACCCATCTAGATGAATCCAAACGCTATCTAAAATAGCTAAAGTAATAACGAGTATTCAATTGTAATTTTCGACTTTCACTATTAGTCATAAAAACTACCTCCAACGCTCAATGTCAAAATTATAAATTATTTAAAAAGCAAAGTCAAACAAAAATTATGAAGATAATGATCAACCACTACGGCTAAAGTGTTTAGCTACATTTTAGTCATCTCATTGAAGTTAAAAATTCGACAAAATATTTAAAAATTGGTAAATACCAATTTAGCTGTTGACAAATTGGAATATACCAATTTATAATGGCTTTAACAAGTAAACTAGGAGGAAAATTATGAAGATAATTGTTAGAGCAGACAGCACAGAATGTGGTGCTGCAGCATACGAAATTTTTGCCAAAGGAATTAAAAATGGCGCTAAAGTCTTAGGCTTAGCTACCGGTTCGACACCACTTCCGCTATATAAGGAAATGATCAAGAGCAACTTGAATTTCGATAACTTAACCAGTGTCAATCTTGATGAGTATGTCGGCCTGCCAGTCGATAACGACCAGAGTTATCACTATTTCATGCAGGAAAATTTGTTTAATAAGAAGCCATTTAAGAAAACTTATGTTCCAGACGGAATTAAGGCTGTCGATGATCCTGAAGGCGTATCACGTGAATATGACCAAATTATCAAAGATAATCCAATTGATATTCAATTGCTGGGGATCGGAAGAAATGGGCACATTGCTTTCAATGAACCTGGAACTCCATTTGATTCCCTAACCCACGAGGTTAAATTGACCGACAATACGATTAAGGCTAATTCACGTTTCTTTGCCAGCATTGATGACGTGCCAAAGTCTGCAATTTGCATGGGGATTGCCAACATCATGTCAGCCAAAAAAATTGTTCTGTTGGCATTCGGTGAAAACAAAGCCGCTGCTGTTAAGAAGATGATCGAAGGTCCCGTAACCGAAGAAGTTCCTGCATCTGTTTTGCAGAAGCACCCAGACGTAACGGTTATTCTTGACCAAGCTGCTGCTGCCGAATTAGACGACAAATATAAAAATTAAACAATAACTTATTAAGCAAGAGACAAGGTCCATGAGGCTTTGCCTCTTTTTTGTTTTCTTGATAATCCTTCTTTTATAAAAATATTATAAATAGATAATTTCATATTTATAGATTACTGCGAACAATCATGGTATGATGAAAATCAGATTGAGGGGTTGGTGGTAAATTGAGAAGAACAAATAAATGGCTGTTAATGTTGGGAATACTATTGTTATTACCACCACCATTTTACTTATTATGGGCTACCAGCCCTGTTTGGCAAAAATATCTAAGATTGCAGTTACCGCAAGTAGGAAAAGTTAATCCAATTTTTACTTGGTATCTCATTATAATTAGCGCTGTTGCAATTGTATTTTTAATCATCAGCTTTTTCACTATTTTATGCTGGCCAACGCACAATAAATTTAACCTGCTTAAGCGCAAGGACGGGCAGGTTAGAATTACCAGCAAAGCAATCAACGGTTTCGTGGCTTCTTCATTAACGGACTTGCCCTACGTAAACCAAGTCAAGGTTGATTCAAAGCTAACCAACCGTCATATCAAGATTAAGATTAGCGGTAATCTTGGTACCGGAGAGAATCTGGAAGCAATGCTTAATGAATATCTGGATCAAATGACCCAAAATTTGCGTAAACTTTTAGGAATTAACCAAAAGCCTAAAATTACCATTAAGTTTACTAACTTTCAAAGCACAAATAATAACGCTAAGCGCGTGCAGTAAGGAGGTAGAAAGTGAAAGAATTTATTAAACAGCACCTCCCCATATTATGCGGCGGCGCAATCGGCTTATTATTGGCATTTTGCTTTTTAGGATTAGGCTTTTTTAAAACTATTTTTGTGGTTGTGATGCTGGTTCTAGGTGGCTTATTTGGCTACTTTTGGCCGGTATTAAAAAAATTACGCGACAAATGAAAGGAATAATTATTTATGACACAGACAAATACAAAAGAAGTTAAGGGCGACCTTAATTATGATTCAAAGGTTATCCAGAAAATTATCGGTATCGCTTTATCCGATATCAAAGGCTTGTTGACCGTTGACGGTGGTTTTTTCTCTAACTTATCTGATAAAATCGTCAATAGCAGCAATGTTACCTCTGGCATTAATGTTGAAGTCGGCAAAAAGCAGGTTGCTGTCGATATTGATATTGTTGCAGAATATGGCGTTGACATTGCCAAGCTTTATGATGAAATCAAGAAAAAAATCTATAACAAGGTCAAAGAGATGACTGGATTAGACACAGTCGAAGTCAATGTTACAGTTGTTGACATTAAGACAAAAGAGCAGCATCAAAAGGACTCAGTCAGCTTGCAGGACAGAATCACCGGTGCAGGCAAAGACGCTAAAGATAAGGTCAATGAGCAAAAAGACAAGGTTGAAGATAAACAAAAGAGTGTCACGCAAAGAGTTAAGTAATTTGTTTTAAATTTGCAAAAAGTCCCAGGTAAAGTAATGAAGTGCTCCATAATTGTTAGACATAGAACTAACAGTTAGGAGCACTTTTTATATGACTAAATATTTAACTAAACTAAAAATAGAAATTGTTATATATTTATTTGATGCCGAATTGTTTTCAAATCAAGATTTTTAGGTGAATTAATATGATCTAGAACCGATGTAAGTGTTAAAGTTGCGTCTTTACTCATAATAGCATCATATATTTGTTGGTGTTCAGCAATAACTTCCTTTTTGCGGTTAGAATTTTTATATGCGTTAATTGCAAGCAACTTAATCATATACGAATAACGATTGTGCAAATCAATAAAAACCTGATTTTTAGTTGAACTAACCAAAATACGATGAAAATTAAAATCTTCCTTAGAAAAAGTAATGTCGTCCTTCTCAATAATTTTTGCTTGTTTAAGCAACGATTTTTTTAGTTTGCTTGTGATATCTTTTGCAAAGTTTTGCTGCTGATTTTGCAAAAGATAATAAGCAGAATATGATTCAATTGCAGACCGTACCTCGTACATCTCAATAACTTCTTTTTCTGTTAATCGATGCAGCATAAAACCCTTATTAGGAATAATATCAATATACTTTTCTTGCGATAAATTCTGTAAAGCATTTCGAAATGGTGTTCTAGAGATACTTAATTGGTTAGCAATTTTAGTTGCGGAATAAACTTTCTGGTAATCAAAATGATGAGCTAAAATTTCTTTTTTTAAATAACTATAAGCGTTTTCTTGCAGACTCATAAAAATTATTTTCACTTTCTTAAATCATTAGTCCTTAATTAATATTAACGATACTATATGAGTGTGAATAAGTAAACTAATGGTTAATAAAAATTATTACTAACCCTATTGACGCAGAATAATTGCTGTGATATTTTAATGGTGTATTCCGGTATACAGGTTATATAAATTAAGAAATGCTAATAGGCATTTTATTTTTTCCAATAAATGAAAGCGCTGTCTGAAAGGGGCTATTTTATGAAAAGAATTGGTTTTATTGGTTTAGGGATCATGGGCAACCCTATGTCCCAAAATTTGTTAAAGGCAGGGTTTAATGTCTCTGTTAACGACTTAAACGACAAAGCAGTCGCTAAACTAGCTGCTCTCGGTGCTAAAGAACAGACTCCTGAAAATATGGCTAAAAATACAGATATTATTATTACCATGCTTCCTGCAGCTAAACAAGTTTGGTCTGTACTGAACGGACCAAAGGGAATTTTACAAAATGCTCATCCTGGTTTAATTATTTTAGATATGAGTTCAATCGGACCGACTGATGCCAAAGCAATTGCCCAAGAAGCAGCTACCCATCAAGTAGAAACTTTGGATGCTCCTGTAAGTGGTGGTGAGCCAAAAGCGATTGACGGAACTCTGTCAATCATGGTCGGCGGAAAGAAAGAAACGTTCGCTAAAGTAACAGATGTATTACAAGCAATGGGACACGATATCGTTTTGGTAGGTGATCACGGCAGCGGTGTTACCGCTAAGCTTGCAAACCAAATTATCGTCAATCTGAACATTGCCGCTCTTTCTGAAGCTTTGGTTTTAGCTGCCAAGGCGGGAATTGACATTGAAAAAATGTATCAGGCAATTCGTGGGGGCTTAGCCGGAAGTGCTGTAATGGATGCTAAAGTACCATTAATTTTAGACAGAAACTTCAAACCAGGCGGAACAATGGCAATCAACATGAAAGATCTAACCAATGTTTTGCAAACCGCTCATGACTTAGATGTCCCTGTTCCTTTCTCAAGTCAATTGCTGGAAATCTTCCATGCTTTGAAAGCAGATGGAAAAATCATGGATGATCATGGTGGAATTGTACAATATTTTGAAAAAATTGCTAATGTAACTGTTACTAGAGGTGAAAAATAAATGTCAGCCATTGATGCAAAAGAAACTTTTGCTAGCCTTCCACCAGAACCTGAGTTTGATAAAGTTACTGCATTGCTTAAACCCGCTTTAGCCCAATTTGCCACCAAGATTATTGTCCTAGACGATGACCCAACTGGTAGTCAGACTTTACACGATATTTCCGTTTATACAAATTGGTCAATCACCAGCATTCGGCAAGGGTTCGCAGAGAAAAATAGCATGTTTTATATTTTAACTAATTCTCGCGGCCTAACTGAAAACGAGACAAAAACTTTACACACAGAAATAGCAAAAAATATTTGCCAAGTTGCTAGTGAAACACGGCAAAAGTTTTTAATTATTAGCCGAAGTGACTCTACATTACGCGGACACTATCCCTTAGAAACCGAAATACTTAAAAAAGTGATTGAAAAGGAGATGACAATTAAATATGACGGTGAGGTAATTATGCCGTTTCTTAAAGAAGGCGGCCGCTTCACAATTAATGATGTTCATTATGTCCAAATGGGTGAAAAACTAGTTCCTGCTGGTGAGACAGAATTTGCTAAAGATGCAACATTTGGCTTTAAGTCTTCTAACTTAAAAGATTGGGTTCAGGAAAAGACCGTCGGAAGATATTTAGCCAAGGATGTTACTTCGATTGAGTTAGCTGATTTACGTACTTTAAACATTACTAAAATAACTGCCCAACTGCAGCATGTTAAAAATTTTAACAAGGTAATTGTCAATGCTGCTGATTATTGTGACGTCCAAGTTTTTGTAATTGCTCTAATTCAAGCAATTACAAATGGTAAGAACTTTATTTTTCGAACTGCCGCTGCTCTTCCAAAAATTATTGGCGGCGTGAGCGATAAACCGCTTTTAACAAAAAATGATTTAGTGGCCCAAGATACCACGGCAGGAGGTTTAATTATCGTCGGTTCACATGTACAAAAATCAACGGAGCAGTTAAACGAGTTAAAAAAATTATCAAATATTAAATTTATTGAATTCAATGCAACCAAAATTTTAACAAAAGAAGGCCTGATCCCCGAAGAAGAACGTGTTTCAGCGGAAGTCAATAAATTATTACAACAAGGAAGAACTGTAACAGTCTATACTTCAAGAAAAAAGATCGAAGCAGCAGACAACAATGAAGAACATTCCTTAAAGTTATCTGTTTCTATTTCTGAAGCTATTACTAATATAGTTAAAAATTTAACAGTTAAACCAAGATTTTTGATTGCCAAAGGAGGAATCACTTCTAGTGATGTTGGCGTACACGGATTGGGAGTGAAACGTGCTACAGTTGCAGGTCAAATAAAACCAGGAATTCCCGTTTGGAACACAGGCATGGAAGCCAAATTTCCTAAATTAGCCTATGTCATTTTCCCAGGGAATGTCGGCAATAAAGAAACCTTGCGTGAAGTCGTTGAAGAGTTAGATAAAAGATAAATTTTCATTTTTGCTTTTGTTAAACAAATACTAGTTAATACAAAAAATTATTAAGATCGATTGAAAGATGGTGAATCTAATGCATCTCAATAAGAAGTTTTATAAAAAAATGTTGTTTATTTCTTTGTTATTATGTGCTATTAGCATGGTTGGCTCCTATTTAGTGAAAACAGATTTCGGCAATGTTACGGTGAAAGATTTTTCTATTCTAAACGCTAATGGCCACAAAATTGCCGCAACAATGTATAAACCAAAAACAGCAGATTCTAAGCATCCCGCGCCAGCAGTTGTCTCCCTTCACGGAAGCTACAATTCACGGATAAGCCAAGGGTTTTCTGCCTTAGAATTAGCCAAAAGAGGTTATGTCGCAGTCACAATTGATAATGATGGTCACGGCGATTCAGACAATTACAAATCCAACCCAATGGACGCATTTTTTACCGTAACGGCACATCCAGGAAGCGCATTTAATAATTTAAAAACTGCACCAACTTCCGGAATTGCTGATATGGTTGAATACATGTGCAACAATTTGGACTTCATTGATAAAAAGCAGATTGGTGTCACAGGACACTCTTTGGGCGGAAAAATATCTGACGCAGCATACGCATTCTTTAAAATTCAAAATCATTTAAAAAAATCAAATGACAAAATCAGTGCCGTATTTCTAGTCGGTAACCAGCAACTGTCCGTTCCAAATAAGAAAGGCAAACCTATCTGGCAGCCATATATCACTTATGATCCAGACAATAAACCAAAAAGCGGTGATGAGGTTCCACTTTATTACAACGTTGACTATGGTGTCAACGCATCGCAATTTGACGAAAACAACTACACAACAGAAGCCGGCGGCCCTTGGACTTTTTACAAATCAAACAATGCAAGAACTTTCATTAACGAACTTGATAATGAACATTTAACCAAGAAAGATGACGTAAAAGTTGGGCATCTCTATAAGGGCACTGTTCACGGCTCAAAAGAAAAATATATTCGCATATTATATCAACCTAAAGAAATTCATATGGTTAATCCCTATGCTTTAGCCGCTAACCGCAATGTTGTCGATTTTTTCCAGAAAGCATTCAAAGCACCGCATTATATTGACCCCCAAAATACAACCATGCAGTATCAACAACTATTTAGTTTTATCGGTGTAATTGGTTTCTTTATGGCTATTTATTCATTTGCCTGCATTTTACTGACAACAAACTTCTTTGGCACGTTATTGGTAAAATCAGACAGTGATATTTTCAGACCAGATTACCCAGAAACGGTATCCGGTAAAATATGGTATTGGGGATTGATGATTATCGGATCAATCATTCCTGTACTTTGGTTAATGCCTTTATCAATGTGGATCGGTGGACACAAAGGCCCGACATTTTCTCAAAGAAGCTTATTCGGCACCGTCATTTGGCCGCAAGGATTGCAGCTGGAACAAGCAATCTGGGTGGCCAGTGCAGGAATTGCCACGATTGTATTCTTTGCCCTACGCTACTATCTATCAATGAAAAAAGAAGGAGCTAATCCTGCAGAATGGAACATGGGAATTTCTGCAAATAATGCATGGAAAACCTTTTGTTTAGCAGCCTTAGCGGTACTATTTGGTTACGCCGTTGTTGGTGTGGCAGCATACTTCTTTGACTCTTACTTTAGTGTGCTAAATTGGGTTATCAGTTTTCCTAACAAAACCGATTTCTTAATCGCACTGCGCTACATCCCGCTTTTTGCTATTTTCTACTTTACAAATGCATTTACACAAAACATTGGAAGAATGGTCAAGACACGGGCCGAATGGAAAAACACTTTATTAATGTGTGTAATCAACGAGTTAGGACTACTATTGTTATGGATTTACCAATATTACACGTTCTCTCAAAAAGGAAGTGTGCCGTTAAACAGTGCTAGAGTGATGCAAACGTGGACTTTCTTTATTATTCAAAGTTTATGCGTCATTTTTGCAAGAAGGTTTTATTTAAAGACAGGAAAAATTTATCTAGGATGTACTATCAGTTCCCTCGTCTTTACAATTATCGCCTGCAGTCACACAATGACACTTAACGTAACCAACTGGTGGTTTTAATTCCGATTTATTTCAACTTAAAAGTGAGAGTAACTTTTGAAAATTACCCTCACTTTTTAATTTTATCTGATTGAGAATTGTAATATTAAATTTAACACTTTTCAAGAATATATTTATCCCACATTAGCCTGATAAATATAATATTGCAAGTAAACATCCTGCTTCTTTAGTTTGATCAAAGATTCTTGTTCGGCAACCGAACTGGGAAGCAGCGCAATACCCTTTCCCTGCTTGACCAAAGTTTCAATGGCCTGGAGCGAATCCACCTCGGTAATCTGCTCTTCTTGCTGCAGATCATGCAGTGTCTGCTTTCGAAAAGCACATTGGGGATCACTATTTACCAAAACCGGCATTTCCGCCCGCGCACTTTCATCAGCAGAACTGACTAGATAATTAGCCGCAAGTAACCCCTCTTTTTGTCGGTGATAATTTTTATTTTTAGTGAGATCAACAAAAGTCACAATCATATCATACAGATTGCTGGCCGCCTCCTGTGCAATTGTGCTCTGTGTTTTGACAATAATTTTGGTAAAATTACTGCCTTGAAATAAACTATCGTTATGCAAAACGTAATTTACCAAAACCTCATCTCCCAGCAGACTCTGTCCCTGCTTACTTATTTCCGCGGTAACTTTTGCTAATTCTGCTTCAATATTGAGACTAGCAGAGTACAAAATTCGGCCAGCCTTAGTTGGCATTACTCCTTTTTGTGTCCGCAAGAATAACGTTGTTGCAAATTCTTTTTCCAAGCTCTGCAGCCTGGCGGTGACATTCGACTGCGCATACCCCAATGCCTGTGCAGCCTTATTCAACGAACCTAATTCATAAATGGACCGAAAAATTTTTAAGTCATTAAGATTCATGTCCGCCTCCACTATCATTTTTAATGATAATCCTAGCACAAACTGGTATTATTCAACACGAATAAAACCTCCTATACTCAAAACTGTAGATAAATGTTTTAGAGTTTAGAGAGGTAATTATTATGACTATTAAAATTGGCATCAATGGCTTCGGCCGTATTGGGCGCCTAGCTTTCCGGCGTATCTTTGAATTAGGTACCACAGATATTGAAGTAGTTGCCATCAATGATCTAACCGATCCAGAAATGCTGGCCTACCTGTTAGCACACGATACAATTCATGGTGCTTTTCCCGCTACAGTTAGTGCCGACAGCACTGGCATTATCGTCGACGGCAAACATTACAATGTTTACGCCGAAAAGGATGCTGCCAAAATTCCGTGGGTTAACAATGACGGCGTGGAAATAGTGCTTGAAGCAACTGGTTTTTATACCAGTCAGGAAAAGGCCAGTGCTCATCTCAGAGCAGGAGTTAAGAAAGTGTTAATTTCCGCTCCTGCAGGTAAAATGCCAACTGTAGTTTATGGCGTCAACCAAAGTACCTTAACCTCCGCAGACAAAATCATTTCGCCCGGTTCATGTACAACGCAGTCAGTTGCGCTTTTGGCACAGCCACTTAACCAAGAATACGGCATCAAAGTCGGCAGCTTGACAACAGTTCACGCTTACACCGCATCTCAGAATCTAACCGACAGTCCCCGCGGGAAAAATAAACGGGCTAACCGAGCTGCAACTGAGAACATCATTCCCCATTCAAGCGGTGCGGCTAAAGCTATCGGCTTAGTTATTCCCGAATTGGACGGGAAAATGACCGGTAAGGCGCAGCGTGTCCCTGTGCGGGACGGTTCTCTGACAGAATTAGCACTAGTACTGAACCAATCTGTTACTGCTAGCGACATCAATAACTTATTCAAAAAAATTACTGCCAACAATGAATCTTTTGCCTATGACGACAGCGGCGTTGTCTCATCGGACATCATTGGCGACACCCATGGAGCCATCTTTGACCCAACCATGACCGAAGTTCTGGACATGGACAGCAACACCTGTCTTGCAAAAGTACACGCTTGGTATGATAACGAATACGGTTTTACATGCAATATGGTTAGAACCCTGCGTTACTTTGCCCAACTGTAAATTATTTTAATTACTAACTTCAATTTAATACCAATTACGACAAGCATCTTTACCCAAAAAGTAAGGATGCTTTTTAATAGCCGTAAGCTGATGATTCCTGTCTGTTATGTAAGATTTAAAACTTAACAATTTTTTATTCCTATAAATCAATAATAGTATATAATGATGGTGAATAATTAGGTTATTAAAATACTATTTACAAGGAGGTATTCACTATGAAAATTGTTATTGCAGGCTCAGGAGCAATGGGCCTAAGATTCGGCTGGCAGTTGAAGCACAGCGGCAACGATGTGACTTTGATTGATGGCTGGGACAAAAATATTGCTGCCATCAGAAAAGATGGGGTAACCGCAGAAATCAACGGCAAAAAAGCCAGCGAGAAAATGCCGATTCTTGCGCTGGAAGAAGTTGCTGGTCAAACCGAAAAAGCTGATTTGGTTGTTGTTTTCACCAAGTCGATGGGACTTGAGAAGATGCTGTCTACCATTCAGCCAGTGATCGGTGAGAACACCTACATTCTCTGCTTGTTAAACGGCCTCGGTCACGTAGAAGTTTTAGAAAAATATGTCAAGAAGGATCACATCATCATGGGAGTCACTATGGTTTCTACCAGTATGCCTGGACCTGGTCAAGTAAGATTTGACGGTAATGGCCAAACCGAGCTGCAATGCTTAGATGCCAGCGGCACAGACGAAACCAAAAAGGTAGTTGATGTTTTCAACAAAGCAGGAATGGATGCGGTTTACAGTGAAAATGTCGTCTACTCAATTTGGCGTAAGGCCTGTGTAAACGGTGTTGTCAATTCTATTTGTGCATTATTGGAATGCAGCATGCAGGAATTTGGCAAAACTTCAGGTGCCGATTTCCTGACACGGAAAATCATCGATGAATTTGCCGACGTAGCAGAACGCGAGGGTGTTTTTTTAGACAGAAAAGAAGTAATAGACCACGTAGAAAAATCCTTTGCACTTGATCACTATCCTTCAATGTACCAGGACTTGGTAGCTAACCACCGACCAACAGAAATCGACTACATCAACGGTGCTGTTTGGCAAAAGGGCGTTAAGTACAGTGTTGCTACACCATATTGTGAAACAATCACACGATTAATTCACACCAAAGAAGAAGCTATGGGTGTTAAATAGCTTACAACCATAAATTATTTTGACTTACAGAAACCTTTTTGCTTTGATAGTAAAAAAGGTTTTTGTTTTACTTGAAGCACGTAAACCATCATCAAATCAACATGCAAAGAATCTCTGCTTGCACTTTGCAGTTAAATTATCCAGAATAAATTTAGTTGAGGAAGAAAAAGATGAACTCGTAAATAAGTCCTTTGCAGCATCTTATTAACAGGATACTTTTTATTAAAGGAGAAAATATGCTAGAAGAGAAAAATATTAGAAAGTGGCACCTTTGGCAGACAATTATTCAGGATGCAATCTTGTTGCTATGCTTATTCGTAGGATTAATGAATAAAAATCTATTTAGTCAAAGACGAGAATGGCTCATGGTACTTTGTTTATTCTTATCTTGTTTTGAATTCGTATTATTAAAACCGGAAGGAAAATATCCGGCTATATGGCAAAAGATTAATCATTATCTGGCAACGGCGAGCATTTGTTATACATTGATGTGCAGCTTAGCAGCTATAACGCAACTCCTTAATTTTTATCATTTAATCAATCCCACTTTTTGGATGCTTCTGATCATGCTATATTCGTTTGTCATGTATATTCCCATGGCCAAATTAGCTTTACAAAAAATTGCCAACAACTGGGGCAGAATAATTGTTTTATCGTGGATTGTTTTTGTTTTTTTAGTTAATTCACAAGTCAATATTGCCGGCAATTTGCATTATGCTAAGCTATTACAGATAGTAATAAATTCAGGTTTTACAGGAGTAATAACCACCTTGATTATCACTTCGTTTGTAATGCGCCCATGGAGAATCAATCGTCCTAAATTTGCTTTTAGTTGTAAAGCAGGATGGGGTACAAATAGCTTTATTATCTTGATTATGACACTTGAACTCGGCTTTCTTTTATTAGGGGTGTTAACACAGTCACATTTTAGTCTACCAAAGATAAATTTAGCTAGTGTTTTTCTTGGACTGAGAGCGGGAATTGGTGAAGAATGGGTAATGCGCTTTATGCTTATCAGCCTTTTTATTCAAATTTTTCAAAATAGCAAATATCGAAGTTTTTTAGTTATACTATGTGACGGTGTCTTTTTTGGTGTATGGCACCTACAAAATATTTTTTCGCAATCACCTAAAGCTACCTTAGTGCAAATGCTACAAATTAGTGGACTAGGGTTACTGCTTGCTGCAGCTTATTTATATACTGGCTCATTGTTGGTGCCGATAACCTTTCATGGTGTCTATGACTTTCTTTTATTTATTATGCATAATGAAGCAAGCAATAATGGTGTTTTCAAGTCAAGAATGGCAGATCCAACAGCAGTTCAATGGCTGGGGACATTTGTTTATGTTATCTTTTACGTGGTGATTACCTTAATAATTGTTCTGGGCAAACGTCATCAGCAGGTCCTTAATTATAATTTGGAACATGACTTTTTATAAAGCGACTCTGTGCTATTATAAAAAATACACAGTTATTAACATAACTAATAATATAGCCAAATGATAAATTTGCAGAAAATCAAGGAGGTAAAATCATGACAGCAACAACTAAAAAAGAGCCAAGCTTTAATGAACTCGTAAACATGGCACTACAGCCTGATGGCAACCTGAAATTAATTATCAAGGGTAACACCGAACAAAAAGAGCAAGACACGATTGGCGTTGTCAGTGTTGTCTACATCACCAGTGATGTAGACGCAGCCACGAAAAAATTTGCAGACCTAAACGAACACAAAACCGTGGATGAATTCTATATGATTTACAGCTGTCCGCAAGATACATATTTACCAGATCTTGGCCACTACCCGTCAATTGAGATTTCTAAAGAAGATTTAGGATTGTAAAACAAAATTAGCATTAAAAGAGGAACCTGTTTACGCAGATTCCTCTTTTTGTGTAGAAATAATTCTTATCTAAAGCCTAAAACTCATCCTCGCTTATCCAATATTCGATAAGCTCTTTTCAATAATTCATTTAAATCTCTATCATTAGCTTAGTAAGCTGCTAACAGCTGCTTTATACTTTCTGCAATCGCTGTCCTGCTAATTCATAATGCTTAAAACCAAATTGCTGTACTTCACCTTCATCATAATGATGCGCGACCTCAATTACAGTACAAGGTAATTGATGGATTACCATCCGTACTTTTTGCGTCATTTGCAGGTCTAAGTTAGAAGTAGCTTCATCCAACAAAATAATCTTTTTATTAAATAAGAGTGCTCTAGCAATTTCGACTCGCTGTCTTTGACCACCAGACAGCTCTTTCCCAGCTTCACCATAAGACTTATCAAGAGCGCCAATCCCTAATTCATTACTTAAACCGACTTGCTTTAACACCTTTTGACAAGCTTCATCCGTAAATTCTTCTCCCAAAGTTAAATTAAAACGCAAAGTATCATTGAAGAGATATGGACTTTGCTGAATATAAGCAATTAGCCCAGATTTTAACAGTTCCGTCGTTTTACCGAAATTGTCTTCCAAATACAGTTGACCGGTTGTTGGTCTGATAAAGCCTTGAATCAAATTCAACAAGGTTGACTTGCCAACTCCTGATGCACCAGTGATCAGCACCTTACTACCATAAGGCAGTTTTAATGTCAGATTTTGTAAAATTTTGCGGTTATTACGGTAGGTAAAACTAACATTTACAAAATTAATTTGCGGTTTACTCGTTTGTACAATTACCGGTTGCGGCGAAAATTTAATTATCTGGTCATGCAAATTCATACGAATATTGGTTGTGGTTTTCATTTGATTGAGGTATTGCGCACAACCTCTCAGTGGCCCCACTACACGATCAGTCGCCATATAAATTGCCAGTACACTACTTACAGTTGTTTGTCCCTTAATCATCATTAACAAGCCAATTCCTGTTGGAATCATAAAACTAAGAGTAGACAAAATTGCTGATACGCCTAATGCAACAGCCTGCCAATTATTCATCGTTTGGTAAGAAATTTCCATTCGTTTAAGATAATGATCCGTATCTTGATAAACAGTCTTTTCAGCTAAATAAGTTTTAACCGTATGCAACCCTCTAAACAAATCTGTGACTTTACCAGTAAAAATACTACTAGCAGATTGCCAATTACTAGAGGCCTTAATATTTACTTTACCAAACAATTTAGGAGTTAGCATTGGCAGAGTTGAAAAAACAATAAAAATCAGTCCTAATGAAAAATTTTGCCACAAAATATAAACTGCTGAAACCACGGCCATTGCAAGATCCACTACCAAATTAAAAGCTGCCCGATAATAATTAGTTTCCACTAACTTAAAATCATTAAAGAGTTTCGATACATTATCAGCCGCATCAGTTGCAAGGTGTGCACTAAGCAGCTGCTGATAAATAAAATTTTCTTTTAACTTGGTATTTAATCGCTTAATCGCATTATTAAGCAACGCTTCCCTAACAGCCATTGCCACATAAACTATGATCCAAGCTCCTACACTAAGCATAATAAACAAGATTATCTGACCAGCAGTCGAGTTTCTATTAAAGTCAGCAATAGTTGCCGTAGCTGTGGCTAAAATCACACCATCAAAAGATGAAATAACAGTAGCTACTAACAATGCTACTAGTAACCACTTAGGCAACCATTTAAGAATAGTCTTAAAGCTCATCACTAACCCCCCAATTTTTTTATAACTTAGCGCTTACTATTTTTGCTTAATTATGTAAGTTAGAAGAATGCTACCGTGCCGTCTTTTTTCACCTTATTATTCACATGGTTGAAGAACAGCATCCCTAAAATCAACCAAATCACCGCATTCAAACTGCATATCAGTAAATTCAGCGGTACATTCACGGCTGCATCATTCACGCTGTCCTGAATCCAATAAACCATCGGCTCTACTGGTAAAATGTTACCGACATAACTTAACCCACCAGAGAAACTGCGAAAATCTGTCAACAGCAACCCTAAATAAATAAATTGAGCGATCTGCAACGTTGCACCAATTCGTTTATACCGCAACGTTAATCCAGCAATCAGATATCCCAGTCCAGTCACCGAAATCAATGCCAGCAAAAACGGCACCACCACAATTATTCCGGCGTGAAGCCACTTGCCGGTAAACAACATCAGGAAAAAGAGAATCACCAGCGAATAAACTGCGGAATAAATTAAGTTAACAAAGCCTTTAACCAAAAAGGTTTTTACTGGATTTACCGGCATTAAATATAACTGCTCTAAGGTTCCTGTTTCGGCTTCTTGACTAATTGAAAAACCCATATTATCCAAGGTACTGGTAATCAATGTCCACAAGCTAAAACCCAGAATTGCGGAAGTAAACGAGCGTCCGATTATGTTGGCTCCGGTTAAGGTACTCCCGCCCAGAAAAATGCCAAAAAACATAATTAAATAAAGGGCAATATTTGATAAATAATTTAGGGGATATCTTTTAATCCAAACAAGTTCATTTTCTAATTCTGCTGCAAAAAGTCGCATTTTATTCACCTACAAACGTTCTAAATAAATCTGTCAAAGTTTTGTTTTCACGGTTAACCGCGGTCACCGGCAGCTGGCCCAGCTTGGTCATCAGTGTCGGTGTGTCTTCCTGTTTTTCTAATTCTAACAAGTAGTCTGGCTTTCCCAACGATAATTTACCTAAATCAGCTAAATTCCGCTGCTCCTCAGAAGTCAGTACGCGGCTGAAATTAAGGCGGTAAACAACTTGCTGGTTAAATTTGGCTAATGTTGCTGCTAGTGACCCCTTGAAAATCAGCTTACCATGATTGATTAAAATCATTTTATCGGCAATTTCCTGAGCAAATTTCATTTCGTGAGTAGTTATCAAAATCGCCATCTTGCGTTCACGCGCCAACTTACGCAAGACATCTTCCATCACGGCAACGGCATTAACATCAAGTCCCAGTGTTGGCTCATCCAGAATTAACAATTCAGGATCGCCTAGACAGGCACAGCAAATAGAAACTGTCTGCTGCATCCCCAAGCTTAATTCCTTAACCGGCGTGTCTTTTTTATTTTCCAGATTAAATAGACGTAACAGTTCTAGTCCCTGCTCAATTGCTGCCTTTTTACTAAGACCCTTGTAACGACCCCAGTAAGCAAAATTTTCAGTAATTGATAAGTTCCAGTAAATATTGCGCGTACCTTCAAGAAGCGCGCCCGTTTTCTGCAGCAAGGGAATAGTTGATGCAGCTAAATCGTGCCCTTGAAAAAGCACATGCCCCTGGTCCTGCATAATCAAACCAAGAATCAACTTAATCGTGGTTGTTTTCCCTGCGCCGTTTGGCCCCAAGAAAACCGTAATCTCTCCCTGTTTTAAGGAAAAAGAAACGTCCGCCACAGCCTTCTTGCTCTTACCGTCCTTCGTAAATGTTTTACTAATATTTTTCACATCTAATAGCATCAATCATTCTCCTTGTCAGTTTTATCAAATATATTTAGTTATAATGAAAAGCTTGCATTAAATCTACTTTATACAGCTAAGTGGCTGTTTTAGGCAGTTAAGTGGATAAAAATGCTGGCTAACATGAATTTTTTGTTTATCATCTTTTTCTATCTTGTATTAATTTTGTTAGCAAGTTTTAATAATGTTTTTAGTATAAATCAGCTATAATAAAAAAGATAAAAATATCATATTTGATAGTTGATGCATTTGAGGCAGAAAATGACACTTGGGCAATTATTGAAAAAATACCGGACAAACCAGAAAAAGACGCAAAAAGATTGGTGCCAAGATGTGATCAGCCCCTCTTTTTACGGCAAAGTAGAAAAAGACCGCAACAAAATTGCGGTTCAAGACTTACTTAAATTATTGAGCAAAAATAATATTTCCGCACCGGAATTCTTTTCTGACTTGACCGCACCGCAGATTAGACAAAATACACCGGAAAATGAGTTAAATAATCTAATCTCAGAAACCTACTATTATAAATCCGCGCCAGAATTACGTGAGCTCCGGCAGACAATCGCTCAAAGCAAGCTTGCAAACAAGGAAGAACCATTGGCTTTCATCGACGGCTACTTAGCACTAATCACTGGAAAAGCAGAAAATTTCCCCGAAGACGAACAGAAATTGCTTAAAGAAAAAATTTTCAATATTTCAGATTTCACAAGTGATAATTTAGGTGTTTATTCCTCCTTCATGATGTTTTACTCAGTTGACAGCAATTTGCTCTTAGTAAGAAAAATTATCACTAGGTATCAAAACACTAAAGACATTAACATAAAAATCACCATACTATCCCTCATTTTCAACCTGCTTGTTTTGTGTATCATGTATGAACGCTACGATGAAACACAATTCTTTATTGAATTTGCGGATGGAATTACAACGTCACCCGAATCATTTTTCTACAAAAACGGTCTGTTGCTATTTGAAAACATGATTTATTATCACGCAGATCATCAAGAAAAATATTTAAGCACCTGTCAAATCGCCATCAATAATTTTACACTGCTGGGCATGCCTTCATACGCAGATAAGATGCGCAACTTTTTTAACGGTTATCTAGAAAGTCTAAGAAGTTAAAAGTTAAATAAACATTAGCTTTTAATTAACAGGTCTGTTTTTTGGTGCTAAAATGCGCATATAACTAATTTACTAGAAAGGACGAAAAATGCAAAAAAATAAATTTATCTTAGGCTTAGCAGCTGCACTTGTACTGACTACTTCAAGTATGTTGTTACCAAGCAATAATGCCCAAGCTGCGCAAAAAGAAACTATTCATGTCAACTACTCTTCCATTTATGACAGCAAAGGACAGTTTTTAAAATCATATCCAGGTGTAGAAAGTACTACTGATGTAAAGAATGCGACTTTCACAACTAATGGCAAAATCAAAAAAATTAATCATAAATTTTGCTATAGCATCGGTAAAGGCGGCTACCTGCCAATCTCTGACGTCGTAAGTCTTAACAACCTTGGAACTTTAAATCTTTCAAAAAACACCAGAGTCTACAACAAATATGGCAAAAAGCTAACATATTTTGCTGGACAAAGTGCTAGTTTAAAGAAAGGCATGCCCGTTAATTATGCTGGCAAAGTTAAGCCGCTGAAAAATGCTGACGGCAAGAAATACTTTTTATTAAACAAGGATTATACTTTTAGCTACCTGCCTTACCGTAAGATTCAAGGACAATACTATTATTCTCTAGGTCACGGCGGTTACATTAAAGCAAGCAATGTTGGCATGATTGATCAATTACAGGTATGCGTTCATAGCGTTACTGCTCGAGCTGATAAAAATCAATCAGTGTTTGATGATCACGGCAAAATAACTAAAGAAGTATTAAAATCAGGACAAAAAATTACACTTGACCGTTATGCTGACACACCTGAACTATTGGGTCACAGTGAAGATGGCGATGATGATAGTTGTTTTTACCGGATTCGCGGCACCAACAAATTCGTTATTTTAGAAACTGACGAAGTAAGTGGTAATTTGTTGCCATTCACTCGCTTCATGCATGTCAGAGCTACCCAGGATGCTAATGAATATGACAATTTAGGCCGTATTTTTGTTCGTCACTTTAACGAAGTAGTTAAACAAGGCACCACAAACAATAGCAATCCTAGTGCTACTGTGACTGCTGGCAGTGCTACACAAGCCCAAACTGTCGCCAAAACCGAGACACCACAAATCAAACAGGGGGAAGACGTTGCTGTCACAAGAGAATTATATCTTTGGGTTCCTGCCGAGCAAAAAGCCGAATTATTTTACGAGTTACGCGATAATGATTACGCCAGTGACATTACACGTTTATTCATTAAAGCCAGCGACTTTAAATACAACAATTTTGGTCCCCAATTAAAGCCAGAAAACACTGTTGCAAGTGCTAAAGAAGCAAATAATGGTTTAGCAAGCACTAGTGATAAAAAGAGTTTGGGCGATTTAATCGCGCAAGCGCCGACGATTGAAGCCAGTGACAAATATCGTTTAAGCAATGAACGTTCAAGTTATGACTATTATTTAAAGCAGGCAAAACAAGTTTATGATTCCGATATTGCTACCCCAGAAGATGTTAGCCAAGCTTTAACTGGCCTGCAAGACGCACAAAATAAACTGAATGGTGCTAAAGTTGTTGTGCAGGATCTGCAACACATTACTGCGCAAGAAGCCGACAAAATTGTTACTTTAGTTTACACTTCTATTCAAGGCAAATATATTGGCAAGATACCTCAAGTTACCTTTAACCAAGACAGAACGGAGTTAGATTTAATTGACAATGGAGTTAAGCAGAAATTAAACATTACTGATTACGCCGAACAAGCAAAATAATACAAATAAAATTAAGTTAAGGACTGATTTTCAAGATTCAATTGAGGATTGGTCCTTTTTATTATTTAGTGACTGATTTTAGCAACTTTAAATATTCCTGATCCATTCCTGATAACTGATAATTTTCTTTTTGCAGCCAGCCAATTTCAAAAGTGTCTTCTGTTTTTTGCAACGGAATTGCTTGTAAATGAGCATAATATTCAACCTGATCGTAGGCATTAGTCATAATACCAACGGAATAAGCATTTGTTTGCATTAGAATTTCATGTAACGTACTGCGATCATTCACAACAGTCAATTTAGCATACTCAGAAATATCATGTTCTAAAAATTCAGTAGAAAAATCGACTAAGCTATCTTCATACATCACTAGAGGATATTTTTGCATTTCTGGCAAACTGATTGACTTTAAATTTTGGGCAAAAATTGGATTATTGGCACTAACGGTTGCCTGCAAAGAACAATTAGTCAAGAAATGGTATGTTAGCCCTTTTAATTTAAATAAGCTAAGTAATTGTTTTCTTTGATTTTTTGCTAACACAAGCAAACCCAGATCAACATTGTTATCGACAACTTTTTGCACAATTTCTGAAGATGAACATTCTAGAAAATAAAATTTGGTTGCTTCTGTTTGATACCTCTTCAGCAACTGAATAAATACCAAATTCGTAAAGCGCAGATATTGGCTGGCGATTTTCAGTTTTTTCGGCCCCATAACAGAAAAGTTTTGATAAAATTCCGTCGTTAACTGAAATTGATCACATGTTGCTTTAGCATGTTCTAAAAATTCACTGCCAAAAGTTGTTAACTCAACACCTTTGCCTGTTCTGACAAAAATTTTATGGTTAGTTTCCCCTTCTAATTCCTTAATTGCCTGTGACAAATTAGACTGTGAAACATACAAATGCTCTGCAGCTTTGTTGAAGGAACCATACCTTGCAATTGCCACTACCTGTTGTAATTGAGTAATTTTCATTTTAACCTCGATATTAGTTTTACTTATTAATCTCTATTAAAAATTAAGCTTATTTTTTAATTGTAAATCAGCTTATACTTAATTTCATTGAGAAAATGACTAATATTTAATGAACAAAAAACAAAATAAAATATTTTTACCAGTTATCATGAGTAGTTTGTGGACTCAGCTCCTAAAAGCATGGCTTTGTATGATGTTCATTGCGGGCACCGCTTTAATATTAACTTGTTTCATTACCACTAAGGAACAATCATGAAAAAATTAATTTTTACTTGTTCGGCCATCCAGGCCAACCATACCTTTAATCCAATTAATACTAAACTCGGAGATAATTTTTCACCAACTTTTACCTTTAGCAATTTATGTCCTGAAGCCAAAAGCATCGCCATTATCCTAGAAGATTTATCACACCCGCTAATCCATAACTTTACCCATTGGTTAATTTGGAATTTACCCGCAACTCAAACAATCCAAGGAAAAATTACACCAGGAAAACATCTCCCTAGTTTGCAAGCTAAACAAGGAATTGCGTATGGATGGCACAAATATGCGGGCCCCAAGCCTCCCTTAAATCACACCCATACTTATCAATTCACGGTTTATGCATTAAACTGCAGGTTAAAACTTAGTAGCAACACAACTAAGAAAAAGCTCTTAAAAGTTTGTCAGAATAAAATTATTCAGAGCGGCAAAATTACTGCAACTTTTACAAGAAAAAAATAATTATGCACTTAAGAAAGCCAACCGAGTCAACTTTCTTAATTTATTTATTCTTATCAAACCATTTAACCCCTAAATATAATATTTTATTAAAAATATTCTTGGTGTAGTATGGTTAAGAGGAAGTTCGCCCATTACCAACTCAGCAACAATTGGCGGCAAGGGGCTAACATATAATCTGAATTTTAATAATAAAAAATAAGAGGAGAATAAGATGGACAACAAATTAATTGATGATTTTGCCAGCAAAGTAATGCAGACTTTTTCTTTGCCTAGTTTAGGTGTAGGTATTTACCACTTCGGCAGCAACTTCAGCAAGGTCTACGGTGATGCCAGCGAAAACAGCCTGTATCCCCTAGCCTCAATTTCCAAGTCATTTTTGGCAACTTCAATTTGTAAACTTGCAGATGAAGGCAAGATTGATCTGGATGAACCGTTAAAAAAGTATTGGCCTGATTTTAAACTTGTTGATACTTATGCACAAGATCATCTAACTTGGCGGGACGCCTTAAGCCACCAAAGCGGCCTGCCTGCGCATGATTTAATGCGGTTTACCAACATGAACAAGCATGACTTAACTTTAAAGGAAAAGGCCGAACACGTTGGCTATCTGCAGCCCAATCACGAATTGCGCTACAAAATGCAGTATAGCAATCTGATTTATGCGGTTTCTACCTATGTGATGGAACAGGTTATCAATGAAAGCTATGGTACCTATGAGCAAGAAAATTTGCTTGACCCACTGGGCATGCACAACACTTACATCAATCATCATGAAGCACCACGAGAGCGCATTGTTAAGCCATATATCAGGGAAAAGGGCACCACTAAGGAAGTCCCGTTTATTGCTCCGGGCAAGGTCGGCGGGGCCAGCAGCATGTTAGCAACCATCAGCGACCTGCTCACCTGGGCAAAATTCCAATTGCAAACACAAAAAGAAGCCGCAGACAAGATTACAGGGCAGCGTTACCTGCCGCAATCAATCATGCAGCCTAACCGTGCATACGGCGGAGCTAATTTTGCCGCCTACGGTTTCGGAATGATGATGGAAGATTATCGTGGTCACAAGTACTTTTACCACAGTGGTTCCTATATCGGTTACTGCTCTTTCTTAGGATTTGTGCCCGACTTAGATCTTGCCTTTGTCTGCACAACCAATATGGATTCCACCGATGCAATCTTCGCCTATGCCTATCAAGTAATTGATGAAGCCCTAGGAATCAGAGAAACTGATTGGGTAGACAAGGTCAGCAAAATAATGAACAAGAAACTTGCCAATAAAGAAGCTAAGCTGGCAGCCCTTAAGGGTAAAAATGCTCAGCCAGTAGCCGCAAGCAAGGAACTTTTAGGTGATTATGAAAATCCCGGCTACGGTTTGGTAACTTTGAGTGAAGAGGACGGACAACTAATGGTTACCCTCGGCAAGTGGCGCTTCCCAGTAGTCGTCAATGCCGATGGCCAAAAATTTATTGAAGAAAGATTGTACGAACACGAGTTGCTGCCAATTACCATAGGCGAGAAGCAAGTAGCAATTTTGACAGAACCGGCACTGAAAAAGCCGACGGTGTTTACGAAAGTTAGATAGACATAGGACTCATTCGTTCAATTGCTGTAAAAATCATCATTATGAATTGATATAAAAACCTATCCTTATTCTGAAGTGCTCCATAATTGTTAGACATAGAACTGGCAGTTAGGAGCACTTTTTTGCAGCAAAAAACTTTTGCCACCTTAATTATTCTTCTTTGTCTTAATCATCGTTATCAAAGTTATTCCAAAAACTGCTACACTAGTAATCAAAACCCCATACAGGGCATAATCAACATTGATCGTTCCTGCAATACTAGTAAAAATCGTCGTCATCAATGGCCCAACCATTGCTAAAATTGTATTAAGAAGTCCTATTGAAGACGCTAAGATATTGCGATCAACTGCAGTTACAAGCCACTGTGTTAATTTAGGACTAGCAGTTCCGGCAAAAAAGCCGAGAAAAGCAAGAAATACAATAAACATAATAATACTGCGACAAATTACTGCAAACAAAGCTGCGGCCGCAAAAATTATATCAGCTAAAGAAATAGCAAAAATTGATGTCTTTTTAAAAATTTTTGTTCCTACAGCGCTACCAAGAGCTATCCCAATTGAAGCAACAGCACCAATCAAGGCAATCGTGAAACTATAGCTTCCAAGTGCCATTGTTTGCTTATTTCCGGCAATCACAATTGTGGTCAACGGTTCAATCGTATCAAGAATGCCATTCATGAGTGCAACTACCAACACAATCGTTAATAAACCCGATGCTTTTTTCACCTGCTTAAAAGCATAAGCAATTGTTGTCCCAAAATTCTTGTCGTTAGTTTCCTGTGATGTTTGTGCATAATGCTCCTTTCGATAACTAACAGCAACATTAGCAAAAAGCAATCCTGCAGCTAAAAAAGTTAATGCATTGACAATTGCCAAAGTTGAATAAGACATAATTAGCAATAAACCCGAACCGGCAAATTGAGCAACTAAAGTAATCATTGAAGAAATTCCACCCGTAAAGCCTTCAGCTTCAGCAATTTCATTTTCACCAACTAGATCAACAATAATCGGGGTCTGCAATCCACCAGAATACATTCCCGAAATATCAGAAATAAAGTTAATGCCAATCACCATTAAGACTAAATTCCAACCAGCAAGATTGCTGGCAAATAGCCCGCCAACAATCATATACAAGACAAAACGGATAACTGCTAGCCAAATAATCATTTTAAATTTATTTTGTGTTTTATCCGCAAAATAGCCGCTTAAACTTTCGATTAGACGCGGAACAGATTCTGAAATAGAAATTAGCGAAAGCGCTAGTGCATAATTTTTAAGATTACTGGCATAAGTCATTAATGCTAAATAAAAAAGTGTGTCGCCTGCGCTTGATAGCCAACTGGCAAACGTAACTTTACGATAGTTTTTATTCTTTAAAAAAATGTCCATGATATTTCTCTCATTCCTTTTAACGTTATCCTTAGTATATTTTCGTTATAATTAAGAAATAGAAAAATAGTCCTATTCGACTTTTAAGTTCAAAGGAGCATATACATGACAATCGGCGAATTACTAAAACAAGAGCGGCTCCAGCAAGAAAAAACACAAAAAGAATGGATTGGCGACATTGTCAGTCAATCCTATTACGCAAAAGTTGAAAAAAATATCCACCGGATTTCAGCGGCAGATTTGATTAAAATATTGACACGTAATAATGTTTCTTTTTCTAATTTTGCTAAAGAATTAAATCACAAAAAATTAGCGCGGGAAAAACTCGAAATAGATCAGAAAAATAGAATAAGCAATCTACTTTATGAAGCAACATACAATAATTCAGAAAAAGACTTACGTAAAATCAAAAAATTACTTAGCAACAAAAATTTTAATTTATCACACAAAGAAGAGTGGTTGCTTTATACCGATGCAGAAATTTCAGAGGTTACTAACCAACAATTAGATAAAAAAGAAGCACTTGCACTCAAAGATAAGCTATTTAACATGCCCAGTTTTGACAAATTAACTTTGGAATTATATTGCAATCTAATGCATATTTATGATTTCGACAGTAATATTGTTATTGCCAAAAGAATTATCAACCAGTTTCAAAACACAAATAATTATCGAACTCAGGAAATAATACTCGGAATTATTGACAACATCTTGATTGATAGTATTGAACAAAATCGATATGAAGAAACTGGCTTCTTTATTAAAGCCGCCGATCAAATTACTACCAAACCGGAATTGTTTTTCGTTAAAAATATGCTGCTACTTTTAGAAAATCTAATTGAATATCATTTTGACAAACAAGCTTCACACTTAGTAATTTGTACTGACACTATCAAAAATATGAAACGAACTGGGTTACAAGAGTATGCTGATCAAATTGAAAAATTTATCACCGAACACAAATAAAAAGGACAGCCAAAACTGTCCTTAGTTATTATTTACTTGATAAAACCGCGTCTAGCAGAGTAGAAGCGATTAATCTTATGGTTGAAGTAATACAGAGCCGGGTTCTTGCCCCGCTTAAAACTTAACATCTTGTAGGTTCTACCATTATATTTGATATTACTAATAGTTAGATGCGGCTTATAAAGATCAGACTTGGTCCAAATAATACACTTATTTTTGCCTGTTTTCTTAACAGAAACCGGTTCGCGCATCCCAGCAATTATATTTTTCTTAGTGTGATCGGTAAATTCTGCATAAGTATTCTTAGTGTACTGCATCATGTAATATTGACCATAACCCTTTGAATACCACTTGCCACGAAACTGCTTAGGCACCGTATGAGTGACGGCAGCAGCTTCTACCGGCTGACTTGCAATACTTGCGGCAACTCCAGTGCCAGCGATTAAACTAAGGCCAGTGATTGCACCAGCTAAAACTTTTTTAAACTTCAAGGTATTACCTCCTTTAAATCATCTAATAGTTTGTTATATTAATGATTTTACCACTTAACAAATCAAAGTAGAATAGAAAATTTATGTTATTTAATTAGTTAGTTTCGCTTTCTACCTTGGTTGCAGTTTTCTTAGATTTTTTCATCACGTACAGTGTAATGAAAAAGACGCAAACACTCACAATTAGCAGCATTCCCAGGGCCCAATTTACATTCGTGGCCGCCGAAATAGTGGTCGAAATTGAAGTTACAAGCGGACTGGCTACAATCAAAATGGTATTAATTGCACCAATCGTTGATGCTAAAATCGTCCGATCTACTGTCGTAACAATCCATTGCTCTAATTTCGGACTGGCCGTACCGGCAAAGAAAGCCAAGAAAAATATCAAGATTAAACACAGAATAATGCTTTTACTGAAAATCGCCCCAATCATCGCGGCTGCAAAAGCTGTATCAAGCAAAGCAATCGTTAACAGTGACATTTTCTTAAAAATTGTTGTCCCTAAAATACTGCCGGCAGCAGCACCAATTGATCCAATAGCTCCAACAAGGGCAATTGTAAATGAAAAAGTCCCGATGACCATGATGCTCCTATTAGCAGCAATCACAATCGAAATCAGTGGTTGCAATGTCCCTAAAACACCATTTAATAAAGCAATCACTAAGATAACCGTAAATGTTCCCGTGTTTTTTCTAAGTTGTTTAAAAGAAGAAGCAAGTGTTGCAAAAAAGTTTTGGTCATTGATTGTTTCTTCTACTTCATCTTGGTGTTCTTTACGATAATCGTGCCCAATTTTGGCAAAAATTAAACCCGCAACCAAAAAGGTTAGTGCATTAATCACTGCTATTTCTGAATATGACATGAACAGCAGCAAGCCTGAACCGATAAATTGCGCACACATTTGAAAAGCTGCCGAAACACCATTGGTAAAGCCTTCAGCTTCAGCCACATCATTTTCTTTAACCAGTTTAACAATTAAAGGTGTTTCCAAGCCGCTAGAATAAACACCGGCAACATCTGAAATAAAATTGAGCGCGATCACCATTAATACCAGGTTCCAGCCCGCAATACTGCGGGTAAAAAGCAGGCCGACAATCATGTACAAAACAAAACGGATAACTCCCAGCCAAGTAATCACTTTAAATTTATTTTTGGTTCGGTCAGCAAGGTAGCCGCCGATGCTCTGCAAAAGATCGGGTATCGCTTCAGTGATTGCAATCAGCGACATGGCTAAAGAATAATTCTGCAGTCTGCTGGCATAAGTTAATAGCGCCAAGTAAAACAGAATATTACCTGCACTTGACAGAAAACCAGCAACCGAAAACCAACGATAATTTTTATTTTTGAAAAAGACACTCATAATGGTCACTCCTATATTTCTTAACGTGCCTTTAGTATATTTCGGCTATAATAAGAACTATAAAAATGTCATATTTGAAAGTCAGCTCAAGGTGAAAGCAAAATGTCAATTGGTCAATTACTCAAAAAATACCGCATCGAACAGGTGAAAACGCAAAAAGAATGGTCAGAGAATGTGATTAGCCCTTCTTTTTATTCAAAAGTTGAAAAAGACCTTAACCATATTTCTGCCCATGATTTAATTGCTTTATTGCGCAAAAATAAGGTGCCATTAGTAAAATTTTTTGATGAACTAGACACTGATAGTGAAAGTCAGCAAGAGCAGACAGATGAAATTGACAATATTATTATTCATGCGTTTTATCATAATTCAACCAAAGAATTGCAACAATTACAGCAAGTCATAGCCGCTTCTGATTTGCCAGATAAAGCCGATCTGCTGTTAACAATCAGAGCCTTTATTGCTAGCATTATGCACAAAGATTTAAGTACGGCAGATAAAACTGCCTTAAGAGAGAAAATTTTTAACATTCCTGAGTTGGATAAAACTAAATTGGAGTTATACTGCAACTTCTTTACCCTTTATGACCTAGACGATAATCTCAAACTGGTTAAAAAAATCGTGCAAAAGTTCCAAGACAGTACGGACGTTTCCATCCAGGAATTACTTTTGGGTATTATCTGCAACCTGCTAGCCAATTGTATTGAAGCTAAACGCGACAAGGAGGCCCAATTTTTCATTAAAAGTGCTAACGAAATTACAACGCGGCCGGAATTATTTTTCTATAAAAATGCTCTGCTATTAATGGCCAATCTAATTGCCTATCATCTGGATGGGCAAAAGGAACACTTGGCAAACTGCCAATTGGCACTAAAAAATTTCACGGTGTTGGGGATGCCAGAATACGGTCAAACGTTAACGCAATTTTATGAGACGTACAAATAGCGTCTATAAATCATTTAACGCTCTAATCCCTTTAGCAGCAAGCACGCAATGAAGCGTTGCTTGTTCTTTTTGCTAAAACTATCCATAATAATTTCTAAAACAAGGAGGAAACCAATGAAATTTGGTGAACGCCTAAAACAGGCACGAATTAACAAGAAGCTAACTCAAGAACAAGTCGCAGAAGATTTCTTTATCACTAGACAGGCAATTTCGAATTGGGAAAATGAAAAAACTTATCCCGATATGACCATGCTAATCAAGTTGAGCGATTATTACCATCTTTCATTGGATACTTTACTCAAGGAGGATACAGGAATGCGCGAATATTTAGAGAAAAAAGAAGTAGTTAAAGGGGTACGACCAATAAGAGGTAGCTTAACTCTAATTGATTTGCTTCTTTTTGGTATTTTTATCTATAACATTTATAAGCACACTATTCCAGTTGGCAGTATTACTTGGTATTTATTAATATTAGCCATTTTAATTGTCAGCTTTACCATGACACGACTAAATAAATTTGACCAAAAACACTCACTTCAGCTCGAATATACTTGGCAAAAATATCTTACCGGTGAAAAAGGTCTGACAATCGCAATTGTTCCACCAATTTTATGTGTCATTGCAGGATTGATTTTAACTTTACTCAAATGGAAATACAGCAGCACCGTCATTTCAGTAAGTGTTGGTTGGACGCTTGGAATTATTTTTATAATTATTGAAAAACATTTTATAAAACTCAGAAAAAGGAATGACAGTAAGAACTTTTGATTTCTTTAGTACTAAGCAGGCAATAAATCGTTGTTTGCTTTTTCAATAAAGCCAAACATAATAATTCTTAAAACAAGGAAGACAACAATGAAATTTGGTGAACGCCTAAAACAGGCACGAATTAACAAGAAGCTAACTCAAGAACAAGTCGCAGAAGATTTCTTTATCACTAGACAGGCAATTTCGAATTGGGAAAATGAAAAAACTTATCCCGATATGACCATGCTAATCAAGTTGAGCGATTATTACCATCTTTCATTGGATACTTTACTCAAGGAGGATACAGGAATGCGCGAATATTTAGAAAAAAAGGAAGTTACAAAAGAACTTAAACCGATAAAACTTAAACTACTTATTATAGTTATCTTATGGGTAATCTTTATTTATTCTCCAAAAAGTTGGCACACATCAGCAAAAACATCATTTATTTTTACTCTGATTGAATTTTTTTCAATCTGGTTAACTGTCCGAACTTTAATAGAATTAGACCAATTTAGTGATTCTAATTCTCTTGGCTTAAAATACAAGTGGCAACAAATTTTATTCAGTAAAAAAGGACTAAAGTGGCTGCTTCTTTTGCCAACAATTTTAGCCATCGCCGCAATCTGGTTTTATGCAATTAAAAACTTTATCTGGATTGGTTTAGCCATGACAAGTATAATGCTGTATGCAATTATATTTTCATATTTATGGAAAAAATGATCATTAAAAAAGGTGTTCCAAATTTTTGAAACACCTTTTCTCTTAACTAAATTAATCAGTGCTAATTACCACATACCGATTACTTTCATCCAGCCTAAGCCAATGATACCGTAAACTAAAATGTAGAAAATTCCAAAAACAAAACTCATCTTCCACCACTCACTCTGCTTAACGTAACCAGAAGCGGCTAAAACAGATGAAGCCGGGCTTGAGTAGTGCGTGGTTGAACCCATAATCGCTGAGAACAAAGCTAAGAATTGTGCAGCCATTACTTTCGGTGCACCAGCGGCAATAGCCACCGTCAGAAGCGGCAGGTACATTGCTGAGTTGTGCGCCGTTGCGCTCGCAAACAGGTAGTGTGTGTAAAACAGCACTAAGGCTAAAATGATCAAAACTGTTAGCCAGTTGACACCCTTTAACCCAGCAGAAATACTGGTTGAAATCCAACCGATGAAACCAAATTGGGTCAATTTTTCAGCCATAAATACTAAAATCGACAGCCAAATCAAAATATTCCAGGCACCAGTTTCTCGTAAAAGATCTTTCGGAGCCAAAACACCGGTTAAAAGTAGTAATGATACCGAAATAAAAGCAATCAGAGTGGCATCAATGTGCAGTGTGCTTGAAAGCATCCATAAAACTAGTGTGATCACAAAAATGATACTCATAGTGATTTCTGGGACTGTAAGTTTACCCATTTCTTCCAACTGACCGTTAGCCCACTCTTTTGCATTGGGGGTTTCTTTGATCGTTGGCGGGTACATTTTGTAAACAAAGTAAGGGATAACAGCCAAACAAATTGCTGCCGGAACAATGCTGGCAAGCAGCCATTCCATCCAGCTTAAGGTAACGCCCGCCTTGGCAGCCAAAGCTACCGCAATCAAGTTTGGCGCACAAGCCGTCATAAATAATGAAGAAGTAATGACATTAACCTGAAATTCAGTAAATGTTAAATATGCACCCATCTTTTTTCTTGAAGGATCATTTGGCTTTGAATCAAACGTGTCGGCTAAAGACTGAATCAGCGGATAAACAATTCCACCAGCACGCGCACCGTTTGAAGGGGTAGCTGGTGAAACAATCAAATCAATGGCACCAATTGCATAACCCAAGCCCAAGGATTTTTTGCCAAACCATTTAATAAAAAACAGGGCAATCCGCCGACCCAAACCGGTCTTAACTATTCCCCGGGAAATCATAAAGGCCATCGCAATCAGCCAGGCAGAAGAATTGCTGAAAGCATCAATCGCACCTTTAGCAACGACCTTGCCATTAACAACTTGATCGGCCAGCGGTGCTAACCCAAGACAAATTGTTAATGTAAAACCTAATAGAGTCACACCAGCAATCGGCAACGGTTGCGTAATACATCCCAAAATAGTTGCAACAAAAATTGCTAACATCTGCCAAGCTTGAACACTCACGCCAGCGGGACGAACTGCTGTCGTCAGCCAAATAATCAAGCCAACTACCACAGGCAGTATGAATTTTTGATATTGTATCTTCTCTAGTTTTTTCATAGCATCTCCTTAAAAAATAAACACCGTTATTTTATCATAAATGAGATTTTGGTAAAGTTAATTATTTCACATTTAACAAATTGCACTTTTTAAATACTAATGCAATTATTTTCAATAACTAAATTTTCTTAACTATTTTATGAAGAAACAATTCTGCATTAATTTTTACCCAGCTTCCCGCCTTTTAACTCAATTTCAGTAAATTTATCCTTATCAGGCAAGCGGTGCGACACCATGATCACTGTTTGGGCAGTTCTGGCAAGATAGTCTGTTAGTTGGACCGTCTGCCTTGTATCCAAATTTGCCAAGGGTTCATCCAGTAAAAGAAGCTCATGACTTGCCACAAGTGCCCGCGCAATGCCAATTAATTGTTTTTGCCCTGCAGAAATATTTTCATCCCCGGTAGTCAATTGATAATCCAACCCACCCTTGAAATTTTTAATCAAGTTGGTCAACCCAATTTCATCACTAATTGTATTAATCCTTTCAGTTGCAATATCTCTTCCTAAAATAATATTTTCTTTAATCGTTCCGCTGAAAACTGAATTTACTTGGGGCACAAGTGTCACCAGCTGGCGCAAAGACGAAATTTCCTGCGGGATTGAAATGCTGCCGCTTTTAAGTTGCAGCGCTCCGCTCATAATATTCAGCAATGTTGATTTCCCACAGCCACTCTTGCCATAGATTAAATATTTTGAGTGCTTGTTCAAATTAACTTTAAAAGAGAGATTTTTAAAAGGCAGCTCCGTATTATCGTATCCAAAAGTAATATTTTCCAACCCAAATTCATTATTTCGATTATAGGTAAGCTGATTTTTAACGCTACCTTGCTTCAAGAAGTTCCTGATTCTGTCTTCCGAAACTTTTTGGTTATTGAATTCACTGTAAAAATACGGTGCTTCGTAGAATACCCAAGTCAAACTGTTTGTCAAAATTGAAAAACTAACAAATTGGGGAACCGTCAGCATTTTTTGACTAATCATGTAAATTTCAATCACGAGCGTGAGGCAATCAAACAGCAAGCCAAAAAAGGTGCTGGTAATCAACATCAATTGCTGGGTCATTGCATTGCGGTATTGTGCCTTTAAAAATTGCCGATACTGGCGCTGAAATAAATCTTCAGTAAACTTTTCCTGCTGATTAATCATGATAAACTCGCGTGAATTAATAATTTCCGTCAGCACTTCCTGCAATTTTTCCTGGTGCATTTGCTGTTTTGCCCGTGATTTAATAATCAACTTATTAAAAAACTTGGGCCCAATTAAGGACAGCAGACACAGAAATAGAATTATTAAGGTCAGTTGCCAAGAAGTGAACAAGCCAAAAATAATTGCTGCAATAAACGAGCTGCCGCCAATCAGTAAGTTGGTCAGCGTGCTGGCATAGCGTCCACCTGCCACATTAGTGTCCGTTAAAATCAGGGTCAGCCACTTTCCCTTATTTAAGGCCGCTAATTCCTCTTGGACTTTGCCAATAATTTTATCGGAAAGCTGTTTTTCTTCTGTAAACAATAATTTTCTTGTTAAAAACGATGTGCCATATTTGGCCGCAATAATTACTAGGCAGGAAACTATTAACAGGCTGCCGTAAAAAACAAACTGCTTAACGGACATTTTCACATCGAGTGTTCCTAAAAGTCGTGCAAGAATAAATTCCGCCGCTGCACCGACAATACCTAACAGCCAGACCATGCCTAGTCGCACTTTAGTCATTAAATTTTGTTTCATTAACTTGTCCCTCTTGTAATCTAATTACCGTATCCGCATCATTAATCATGTTGAAAGTATGGGTAATGATCACAATCCCATGATTAACCGCTGCCTTTCGTAAAACCTGCATGACATTTTTTTGACTAGCCTGATCTAAGTCGGAAAAAGGTTCATCTAAGAATAAAAATGGGCGTTTTTGAACCAACGCCCTAATAATTGCAATGCGGCGCATCTGCCCCACCGAAAAATCACTCTCTGGGCTAATCTGTGTTGCCAACCCTTGCGGCAATTCTTTTATCCTTGTCCACAAACCCAGTTCTTCCAGCAACTGCCTCAATTCTTCTGCAGAATAATTCTTATTTCCCAAGCACAGATTTTCAAGCAAACTAGCAGAATAAATGATACTTTTCTGCGGCACATAAGAAATTTGTGCTGCCAGCTTGCCTGATAAATTTTTACCATCAGCTTTGAAACTAACCGTTCCGCTTGTTGGCTGCAAATTCCCCGCCGCTAGCCGCAGCAAAGTGGTTTTACCAGCACCATTTTCACCTAATAAGAAATAAAGACCGTGATTATGCAGCCGCAAATTGATGCGATCAAAAATTTTTCGTTCCTGTTTAGGATAATTAAACGAGACATTGGTAAAAACTATTTCATCACTATTTTGCTGGTTTGTTGCCGAAATTTGCGGAGCACTTTGATCAAGATTAGAAAAAACACGAGTAAATGAAGCCTGCTGCCTTGCTAAATATTCCAATGTCTGCGGCAGCGAAATAAAGGGATAAAGAACTGAACCCACGCCGGCATTCCATAAACCTAGCATCGCACCCATGCTTAGTTGGTTAATGCGCACTAAGAGCAGACCAAGCAAAATCGTGCCCACTTGCGCCAAATAAACACCGCCGGTAAGCACCGCGTTATTTTCGGCAACGTAATTAGCAAATTTTAAATAAGCCGGCCGCTTGCCTTGATAATAAGCATCATGCCGGTTCATGACCCACTTAAATGTGCCAAGCGTGCGAAACACCGGCAAGCCTTTATACAACTCTTCCAAAAAGGCTTTATGCTGATCATCTTTTGTCATAAATTCTAGATTTGCAGCTGTCTGTAATTTTAAAAATTTGCGGACAATCAGAAATAAAAGCAGACTGATTACCATAAAAATACTGGTAAAAGCCACTGAGAAAAACAGCAGGTAAATGATGCCGCACAAAACGGTTAAGGCAAAGTCCAGTAACGGCATTAAGCCATCAAGCAGCGTTGACGACAGCACCTGAATGTCACTGTTGATGATATTCAGCATTTTACCAGCTGTTAGTCGTTGGTCTTTTTGCTGTAGAAATCCTTGCAACACTTGCGTACTGATTTTCTGACTAAGCGTAACTTTAATCTGCTGCTGCAAGCGCGCCGAAAAATAGTCAACCACTGTATAAATGACAATTCCTAGCAGCATCAACAGTAAAATGGTTTTAAGCATAAAATATCGACCATTAGTTGCAACATCAATTCCCTGCTGCAGCCAAAAAGAAATATATACATTAAAGCCTGCAAGGATTAACCTTGTTACTAACAGGGTCGCCACCACCTGCCAGCGCAAATATTTCATTAGCTCTAACACATTTTTCAGCTGCTGTTTAAGTGAAACGTGCATAGCTACCTCCTTTTTAAACAAAAAAAGTCCTCCCAGGATGACCCCGAGAAGACTTCTCAAAATATTTTAATTTATGTTATTGTAACGTCATTCAAAGTAAAAGTAAATCTTTAATTTGTTTCTCTAAAAAACTCCGCTACCGTTTGCAGCATCTTTTTACCCTCCGCTCTGAAAACATCATCAGGAATTTTTTCCGTATAGTTCATGATCCCCAAAGCCACAATATAGATTAGATAAACTTCCGTCACCGGTTTTAACTGCCACTGACTTTTCTCAATGCCGTAGCCTTGCAAAAACGCGTCAATTAGTTTCTGATCACAGCTAAGATCTTGATAAAATAATTTAATAAAGTCCTCAAACGCCGTGCCTAAGCGGGCTTTTTCATAATCAATTAAGGTTAACTTGCCGCCAACTATTTTATAATTGCGCAAGCCGACATCCCCGTGCTGGACAATCTTACTATGAGCGGCCAAATCTGCAGCAATTACATCCCTGTAAGGTAGAAAATATTTTCGTAACTCAGCCAAAGTTGTCCGCGCCTGTATATTTTGCAAATTATTTATTTTTTCAGCTACTTGATCAAGCGGATAATCTACGCGCCGAATGTGTGCAAAAGGCTTAACCTCGGTATGAAATTTTGCCAAAACCTGTCCCATTTCCTTGGCTAACTGCGGCGTCATAGTACTTGTCACATCTTGCGGCGCCAAATCTGTCATCACCAAGACAAGCAACTTTTCCCTAGGCAAAGCAAAATCAGTCAGCACACGGTCGTTTAACTCCTGATTGACCATTTTTTCAGCATATAATTTTCTGGCCTGTGCGAATACTTTTACAAAAATGCGCTGCTGATAAATTTGGCTGTCACCAACAAAGGTACTATTTAACGACTTATGATTTGTCGGTGTTAAAGACGCCCTGAGCTTTTCATTCAACGTTTGCTTGAGTTCCATTGTCATTTCCTTTCTATTTTAGATTAAATTTAACTCATTACTTTTTACTACTTTGAATAGTTTACAACAACAATTTATAAATGTCTTGGATAAGTTTTATGATGAAAGTGCCAATCTCTTACAGGGAAAAGTAACCTTAGATGAATTAATTGACCAGTTCATGCAAAACTTAAGAACTTGGGGATTAGAAGTTATTACCCAGCAGTTAGAACAGTTAGATAAGGATTACAAGCAGCTGGCAATTAGGAAAAAGCGGTATGCAGTTAAGGCCCTTCGTACCTGTATTAAGCAAACAGTTTACGGTCAAATTGCGTTTAAACGAACTTATTACCAAGACAAAAGTTCTGGCAAATATTTTTATTGGTTGGATGAACAATTGCGTTTAGCTAAATATAGCCGAATGACCTTAGGCTTTAAAGCAGCAGTTTTAATTAATACCGGCAGGCATGCTTATCAAGAAGCTATTGACATGACTAAGTACAATGCAATTCATTCTAAAGCTACAGTGATGAATATTGTTCACCATGAGGGAAAGCTAATTCCCAACTTGGTAGCAGAAGGAAAGATAAAGCCGCGCACCAACAAAGTACTTTATATTGAAGCTGATGAAGATCATGTTGCTTATCAAGACAGCAGTAATCGCTTTATGAAATTGGTTTATGTTCATGAAGGCTACAATACAAGTGCGAAGCGCCATTTTATTAAGCATGCGGTTTACTTTACTGGTAATTATTTAGGCAGTGACAATGACTTATTGTGGGACGAAGTTTGGCAGTATGTTAAAGCAATGTATCCACAGGTAGAAAAAATTTATTTAGCTGGTGATGGCGCCGCTTGGATTAAGGCTGGAACGGCTTATTTCCCGCATTGTAAGTTCGTTCTTGACCGTTTTCATCTGTCTAAATACTGTCATTTAGCAAGTACCAAAGCAAAACAAGGTACAGCAGAAAAATTGTATGCATGGGCATTGAGCGGCAAGCAGGAAAAATTAAAATTATATTTTTCCACTAAGTTGTCTGACCCAGATTTGAGTAAAAGTGCGCGTAAACAAATTAAAAAGGCACAAACTTATATCTTAGGTAACCTGGAGGCAATAGTGCGGGCCAGCGAGCAAGATTATCAGTGAGGTCATATCAGTCATTATTTGTCTGAGCGCTTAAGTTCAAGGCCTAAGGGCTGGAGCCTAGTTGGTGCCCAAAGTGTTGCTCGCGTGAGAATTTTTCAAATGAATGGCGGGAATGTAGCTAAATGCTTGCAAGAACAAGCAGACAAATCTTTCAAGCAGGAACGTGTCAGCCGTGTAGATAAACGAATTAAATTGCAGCGTAAGGGGCTTAAAGATAATTATTATGAAATATGGCAGAGTAGTTTCGGAGAAAGTCAAAAACACCATTATTTCTTAGAAGGTTTAAAACATGGTGGACAAAAAATCGGTCAAAGCGAGTGCATAATATAAAAAATAATACTAAATAACAGAATCTTATCAGACGGGTCTTTGTAAACAAGTACCCACAAAAAGTTGACACTAACAAAAAATTCCGCATAATTGACGTACTTAATAACGGACGCTATACTTATTTTAAATATAATTAGGAGGTATAATTATGGCAGATATTGTAACCCCAACTAAAGCACGAACAAATTTATATAGTTTAATCAATAAAACTAACCGTGATGCCAAGCCTGTAATTATTGCAGGAGCAACCGACGAAAAAAGTGCCGTTTTAATTAGTAAACGTGAATATGACGAATTACAAGAAACTTTAGCATTAATTAGCAATGGTCAACTACAAGATGCGATCAAACGCGATAATGAAAAAGCTGAAGCCATTGACTTAGAGACAATGATTGCAGAAATTGACGCCAAATGACTAAGTGGCAAATTAAAATTAAACCATCTGCTAAGAACGATCTAAAGAAACTCATGCAGAGTAATTTACGTAACCGATTTAAGGAAATAGTAGAAACTATCGAGCAGAATCCTTATAATCCCATTCAATCGTTTGAAAAGCTTGAACCATCTGGTAAAAATTATTATTCAAGACGTTTAAACAGTCAACACAGAATAATTTATAAGATAAATAAACAGAATAAATTGTACAGCCATTTTATCCTGCTGGTCACATTATGAATAAAAGCAAGCTAGCTAAACGGTTAGTTTGCTTTTTTAACTGCAAACTTTTCTCCTAAATAACTTGCAAATATTTTACTTCTTAAAAAATTCTGCGTTTACCTGAGTGCCATCGCTATTCCCTTTATTCTTTATAATTCAGTGCCTACGCATCATAGTGCTGGTATTTAATGACTGCTACAAATAAGATAGCTATAACCCAAATAATTAAAGATAAGCTTCCTAAAGCTGGCGTTAATATCATATTGCCGCTATGGTGCGAACCCCACATCGCTAGCCCTGCAGCATCGGGTAAATATTTAGCCAGTTCAATATATTTTCTTAGAATTGGCCCAAAAATGAAATAATATGTCAGTATCCCAACTAAAGACGAGGTAGTACGCCGGACAAGAATACTGATACCTGCAGTAAGTAAGGCTGTCAAAGTAAGATAGGCGGTTACCGTCAATAACTTTTTAATTATCGCCCAAGATGATGCCTTTATCACGGCACTGCTATAAAAAAGTTTAACAATTAAGACCCCCATCCCCGGAATAATAAAGGCAAACGGAATCAGCAGCAATAGAAGCGCTAAAAGCTTGGCAAATAGTTGTATCCTTCTCCAAGGCATGGCAGCTAATGTCGCCCGGATTTGACCACTATTATACTCTGAACAAATAGCTAGAATCCCCAAAATCATAAAACCAGCTTGAATATAACTGACTGGAGACAGCCCAACATCAAGTATATTTAACGTTATCACCTTTTCTCGTGCAGCATTATTGGCAAAAGCTAAAGTTAAAACAATATTTGCTGCCAGTGTACTGCAAATTGTCCACCAGACTAAAGACAATGTCCATAATTTCCGCCATTCAGCAGCAAGGGCACGCAAGAATCTACTCTTTTGCAAAATTGTCACACATCCCTTCTGCAAAACACAATAGCAGCCAGCAGAAATAGCCCAGTAATCCAAGCTGTCATAATAGTTCCTGCCAAAAGCGGCGAAAAGCTAACACCAGTGCCGCTAACTTTGGTAAACATCCTAAGCCCCGCCATATCCGGTAAATAATTAGCCAATATAGTAGTTTTTGCTAATAAATAAGAAACAGTCACAACTGAACTATTGAGAATCAAAAATGTCAATGGAATTATACCGTTACGCGTGAAAACAGTAATTGCTAAAGCCAACAATGCAGTTAATACCCAATAATAAATAACTCCTAAAAATTTACCAATTTCTTTAAATTTAATTGCAGGAGCATACGAACCAAGAACTAACTTAATTGTCAAAAAAGTAATAACACTCGCAATAATTGCTAAAAATGCACTTACAAGTGTAGTAACCACACACTTAGAAAGTAATAACCGTAGACGTGCAGGCACACTCAATAAACTAGTTGTAATCTGCCTACTGTTCCCAGACTCTGCATTTTCAGTAAAATATTCGCTGCTAATCATAATAACGCCCAAAATAATTATACCCGCAACCCCAAATGCTAATTCTTGAAAGCCAAGCCCTGGATCAATCTTCGTTAATATGCCTTTTCTTAAATCAGAAAGTGCGTAGTACGAATTAATCGCAGTAATTACTGGTGCGATTAGAATACTTACAAGAAAAGCCAGCCAGGCTGACGGAAGAGAAAAAAGTTTACAAAACTCTGAATTAATGTCGTTCATTACTGCTTCCCTCCATCATGTTTAATAAGCGTAAAAAATGCATCTTCTAAACAAGAATGAGCACCGATTACTTCTCTTAATGTTCCGTTAGCAATAATTTGGCCATGATTAATAATAATCACGTCATCTACTGTTTCCGCTGTCTCACCCATCAAATGACTAGACAACAATACTGTTTTCCCGGATTGAGCACGTTTATGTAAAAAATTTCGCAGCCACCGGATGCCTTCTGGATCCAAACCATTCGTTGGTTCATCCAAAATAAGAATATCTGGATCCCCAAGTAGTGCTGCTCCAAGAGCTAACCTACGCGACATCCCAAGAGAATACTGTTTAACACGCTTGCTAGCAGCCTGAGTTAACCCAACAATTTCCAATACTTCGTCTACCCTGCTGGTAGAAATCCCTGCAGCCTGAGCAATCCATTTTAAATGATTTCTCCCAGTACGTGCGGGATGCGCACCGGAACCATCTAATACAGCTCCTACCGTATAAAGCGGGTTTTTAAGTTTGATATATGGAATGCCATTAATTAATGCATTTCCCGAAGTTGCTTGATCCAATCCTAGTAAAATCCTGATAGTGGAACTTTTACCTGCACCATTAGGACCTAAAAATCCTGTAACCCTACCACTTTTTACCTGAAAACTTAGATTCTGTAAGATTGTTGCAGAGCCCCGTTTTTTAGTTAGATTATTGACTGAAATCATCGATAACACACCTTTCTTTTATTTATGTGCCTATCTTAGTATTTTCAGTCAAAACTAAAATTAGTTTCTGGTTAAATTCAGTCTAATTTTTTAGAAATTTGCACACTTGTTCCATGCTTAGATGAAACAAAATTAATTTCCAATGACATCTGCTCCAGCATATAACGCGAAACGGTTAACCCAATTCCTAAACCTTGATTAGCAGAAAGATGCCCCATCCCTGGACCATGATCCTTAATAGTTAACTGCTCTGTTTTAAAATCTAAGAAGATGGCAAGATATTTCCCTGCGCTAGCGTGCCGTAAAACATTTTGAAAAATATTATTCAGCACTCTATTGAACCACTGTGGATCCACTTCCCACGTAAAAGAATGATTTTCCGGTAAACAAACATCTATCCGAAAATCCTTTTGCTCAAAGGTCGGATACCAAGAGGCAACTGCTACTCTAACTAATCTCACGATATTGACTACTTGCGGATGATACGGGTATTTTCCTGCCTGTAATAGTGAGTAATCTAGCAAATTATTGACTAGTTCTCCTATATACGAAATAGTTTGATTAAGCGAGGTAAGTGTTAACTTGCCTTTCTCACTGAGGTTCTCGCGCTCAAGCTGTGCCGTTTGCCCCCGTAAAACCGTTAAAGGTGTCCGAATATCATGCGAAATATCTGCAATCAATTTTTGTCTTAGTTTCTCTTCTTCTTTCTCTTTTTGATAACTTTCTTTCAATTGCTGCGACATTTGATTAAATGCAAACTCTAATTGGGCAATTTCATCTATTTTGCCTTTTTTAATAGAAATTTTTTGCGGAATAGTAGAATTTTTCGTGGCGACTTCCATTGCCTTTTGCAAAGGAAGTAAGCGTTTATGCAAACGATAAAAAAAGAGCCCAGAAATCATTACAAAAAGAATCACCACACAAAATAGGAGCAATAAAACGGCTTGATAACGGGTTGCTGAATAAGCAGTTTGCGTTTTTTCAACCGGATAAATTCCGACCAACATTAGGAACAGTCCCAGTAGCAAAAAAATCAATATTAAAAAATGAAAGTACAAATAACGCCGTAAAGATCGTTTTTTCATTGTTTCACCCGATACCCAATACCACGAATTGTCTGAATCACCGTCGGTTTATCTGGATCTTGTTCCAATTTTATCCGCAAATGACGCAAATGAACTGACAATGTTTTATCACCATCAATATAGGGTTCCTCCCATACATCTTCAAAAATCTGCTCTTTGGTCATTATTTGATTTGCATGTTTCACCAAATATGCCAAAATCTGGTATTCTTTGCCCGTCAGCACAATTTCTTGCTTAGTTTCTTCATTCATGACAGTATGGGCAGAAAAATCTATTATAAGATGGTTACCAAACTTAATTTTGTTAGTTTCTATAAAATTATTGCGGCGTAACAGGACTTCTATTCTTGCTGCCAATTCTTCTGGGGCAAATGGTTTAGTCAAATAATCATCCGCAAATTTTAATCCGGTAACTTTATCTTCAAGTGCTGTTCGTGCAGACAACAAAAGAATTGGTACCTGTGGCCGCAATTTTTTAAATCTTTTTCCAAGAGTAAAACCATCAAGACCAGGCAGCATAATATCTAGTACAACAATATCAGCCAAATCAAAATATTTTTGCGCATCTTGACCCGATAAAAGCCAATAAACTTGATAGCCGCGCTGGGTTAATTCATCCTTGACCCACTTACCAATGTCCTCATTATCTTCAATATATAAAATTACGCAGCTTTTTATGTAAGTCATTAACTAAACCTCATTTCTTGCAGCTGAACAATTAAATTATGATAATTATAGGTTAGGTAAGAAGTATTAGCAATTTAGCAAAAATTGGGATTGGTGGCTGATCTAACAGCATAAATAACATTATAACTAACAAAATTAGACTAAATTTAACCAGCAATTATGGTTGGCTTAGTATTTTAGAAAAATTTATGCATAATTCAATGTATTTACTAATGAATACTATAGTTATCACAGATATTTTACTTCTTAAAAAATTCTGCCTGTGCTTTGTACAGATTAGAGTAAATTCCCGGTTTTTTCATTAGCTGCGCGTGCGTCCCCTGCTGAACCAACTGCCCCTTATCCAGCACATAAATATAGTCGCTTGCTCGCGTCGAACTCATGCGGTGCGAAATAAAGAGCGCCGTCTGTTTATGCGTTAAGTCAGCAAACTGATCAAACACTTCGGCTTCAGCCAAGGGATCAAGTGCTGCGGTTGGCTCATCTAAAACATAAAATTTGCTGTCACGATAAACCGCTCTAGCAATGGCCAGCTTTTGCTGCTCGCCACCGGAAAAATTGACTCCTTGCTCACTCAAGACATTTGACACCGGTGTCTCTATTCCTAGCTCTAACCCGGCAACTTTTTTATCTAAGCCTACCTCTGTTAGTGCATTCTGCACCTTGGCAGAAATAATTTTTCGATCAGCTGCCACATTTTTAGCCAGTGATTCTGCTGTTAAGAAAAAGTGTTGTGAAACCACCGCAAAAAAGTCCTGGTAATTTTTTAAATCTAAGTCGGCAATGTCCTGACCATTAAATAAAATTTTCCCAGCTGTCGGCCTGACTAGTCGCAATAGTAGCTTTACCAAAGTTGTTTTACCGCTGCCATTTTGCCCCACCAAAGCCGTCTTAACACCACTCTTCAAAGTTAAACTTACATCCTGCAGCGCATAAGTTTCCTGTCCTGGATAACGATAAGAAACGTGAACAAACTCAACCGTAAAATCTGTCGTTTTTAATAGTTTCGGCTTATCCGCAGATTTTTCCTCACCCATTTGCATAAATTCACTAAATTGTTCCATTGTTTTAAATGAACCCGCACGTTTGCCCCATGAACTGAACAAATTACCTAAACTAGTAATCAACAACTCAAGCGTACCAACCGCTGAAATCAGATTACCGATGCTAAGCCCGCCTTGAACAATGAACAAACCGATAACAACATACAGCAAACCAATTGCTAGGCTCGTTGCCAAATCAGACACAACATAAACACCCAATGCTTTACTCTGAATTTTTTCATCTCGATCAGTGCCATTGATTATTTGCTTTTTGGCGTGCTGCAAATAAGTATTCTCAGGGTCAAACAAGCGCAGCAGCTTGTTAACACTGATTTCGGTAAAAGCATACTCCAAATAATAGGACAACAGCCGGTTAAATTTAATATTTACTGCGAAAAACTGCTGAAAAATTTTCCCAGACCAATTTCCAACTTTCTCCGAAAGATAGAGCGGCAAGATAACTGCCATTAATAAAAAGACAAGGAAAATTGGGCCTTGACCGTTAACTGCCGCTTGTTGCCAGCCTTTAACTAAAATATAGCAGACAATCGTACCAGAAGTCAGCAGTGTCACCACAAAACTGGCAAAATCATTAACAACATTGGCAATAAACTGTTGAAAGCCACCGGTAAATTGCATCCCCTCACTGATATCGCTATACAACTGGCGGAATTTAGGCGACATAAAAGTTTCATAATCAACTTGAACAAGATGCCGCGAAATCTGAGCTTGGGCCCGCTGATTGAGCAGGCGGCTGTGCCGATCTGCCAGCTCGCTAAAATAATTATCCGCGATATTCAATATAAATTTAATAGTTAAAAATAACAAACCCACTTTTAACGCTAAACTCCAATTCTGCTTGGTTACTAAAATATTTACTTCAAGTCCCAAAAATAAAACGTTTAAGATGTCAATTAAGCTGTTAATTACCGCCCGGATAACCTGAACGGCCAGCACATGGGGATACAATTTATTGGTTTCATGCAAAAGTAACTTTACTTCTTGTTTATCTTTCATGCTGTTCCTCCCGATAATATTTAGCTTGGCTATCATAGAGATTGCGATAAGCTTGATTTGTGCGCAGCAGTTCTTCATGACTTCCTAAGCCAATAATCTGCCCAGCTTTCATGAAGCAAACTTGGTCACTGGTTGCCGTGGACGCCAAACGATGTGAAATAAAGATTGTCGTTTTGCCCTTAGTCAAACTAGCAATCTGTTGGTACAAATCTTTTTCAGCAAGTGCATCAAGTGCCGCTGTTGGTTCATCTAAAATCATAATCGGTGCGTTTTTATAAAGTGCCCGTGTCAGCATGAGCTTTTCTAATTCACCACCAGAAAAGTTTTGCCCATCATCACTGACATAATGGGTTAATTGCGTCTTAAGACCCGCCTTTAAGTGGGCAACTTTTTCAGCAAATTTGGTTTGAACAAGTAATTGCTCTACTTTGGTGGCAGAAGCAGCTCTATTAACCGTAATATTATGCAAAACATCCGTTGCCAGCACTGTGTTTTCTTGAAACATTGCCGAAAAAAAACTTAGGCGCTGCTTATTACTCAGCTCGCTTAAGGGGCAATTGCCAACATAAATTTCACCACTAAGGGGCTGCAGATAGCCCATTAAAAGTAAAGTCAGCGTTGTTTTCCCTGCGCCATTTAGGCCAACCAGTGCCAACTGCTGGCCCTGTTTAATCTCCAGCGTAAAATCTTTAATAATTAACTTATCCGGCTGGTAACCAAAATTAACATGATCAAACTTGATATTAAATTTGGTTGGTAATGCCCGCATCTGTTCATTTTGCTTCGTTATTGTTTGCTCAACCTTGGAAAAATATTTACGCCCAGAATTAATGTCACTGTTTGCCGCCGTTAAATCCATAAAGTTTTGGCAATTATTACGCAGCAGCAGTTCTACACTGCTCAGCAAGCCAAAATAAAAGGTAAATTCGGTAATGTTTAAGCGACCATTTTTCAAGGCAAGCAACAAACAACAAAAACTCACTGCGAACCGTAAAAAACTAATAACCTGAATTAAATTTTGATAATTAACTTTCACTTGGGAAATCTGCTGTTCACTACTTTCAACTTGTGCCTGAATCGCCTCTATTTTGGCAGTAATTCCTGGCGCCAAGTTATACAGCCGGATGTCGGCACTCGCGTTTTCCGCAAAGCAGATCTTGTTGTAATATTCCCTTGCATATTGTTGTTCGTCAATCTTCTTCCTAAAATGGCGTCTTTTGACTGCTAATTGCTGCAGAAGATAATCAGTGAGAAGCATGCTAAGCCAAATTAAGCAAAATACTAGCCAGCTAATCTTAATCGTTAAAAGCGAAATAACGATTAATGTCACTAATGTTGCTGTAAAGTTCGCTAATGAAGAAATAAAATTACTTACTCCTGTATTTTCATCGGAAAAAGCATACTGCGTTGCCGCAAAACGTTCATCTTGTTTCACGTGTGACAAACTGTCGGCAAATGGCTGCTGCAAATAAAGCTCATCGTCTTTTAGGCTCAGATGCCAGCGCAGTTTAGTATTTTCCCAAAACATTTTTCGGTTATACCAGTTGCTGAACCACGATAAGAAGCCACTGAGCAGGCTGACTAAAACCAATAAAGGCAGCGTTATTTTATATCTGCTCTTATCTGTAAAAGCCCAAACCACGAATGCCGGCAAGGTTGCTGTCAGCAAGGTATTGACCACTTTAATCACAGTAACAGCAACCGGCCAGGAACAAAGCCATTTCTTTTCTTTTCCCATGTAGCTTATTAGCCACCGCAAATTACTAATAATGCTGTATTTTCCCATCCTTGACCTCCTTTAAAGCACAAAAAAAGAAGAGAATTCCGCATAGAATTCTCTTCTTCAATAAATTTTTGCTTTTAGTTATTCGTTATTGATCGTCAAACGACAAGACGAAGTCATTTAGACTAACGTCGCCATTTTGGGAGTTTCTATTCGTAAAGTTTTAATATTCAAATTTAGAAATACTTTACGCACGATGAAACTCCTTTTCGACTAATAATTACTTATTTACGAAATTAACTTTAACACCTTTTTTGTTTTTTGCAAGAATATTTTTGAAAATCAAATTATGGCTTGCACTTTTTCGACCATTTCAGCAAGCGGCAAAGTTCCATCCAAAACCAGATCAGCATTTTCAGCAATATATTCCTGATTGGCGACAAAATATGGCCGGGCGATCCGCAAATAAGTTTTGGCCCAAGAAATTATTTCTTCAACAGATTTATCTGCATCATCACGGATGATCTGTCTTGCAAAAGCAACATCTAGCGGCGTTTTTAAATAAACCACCCGGTCAATCAGCGGACGCAAAATTTGGTGCTGGTAACCAAAAGGAAAGTCCACCAAAATTAACGGCACCGTTCCATAAATCTTGCGCAGATCTTTCATCAAAGCGGTAATATCATATTGATTAACGGCTTCTTTTAAAGGTACATCAATACTCGGTGTGGTTGGCAACTGATCAATATCATAATTATCAAACGAAATAATTTTACTATCTGAATAATTCTGATGCAAACACTTAACCAACGTTGTTTTTCCACTCGCGGTGACACCGCTAACGACAATAACTTTGCTTTTCATTTTTTCTACCTTTTATTCTTGAAAATGAATTTTTTAATTTCATTAGCATAAGCGGGCATTCCCACCAACTCAATATCCTTAATCACTAACTTGCAGGTATCCAAATACTCTGGCTTTTTCTCATCATGATATTTAAGCAGGTTTTTAATGATTACGATAAGATTTTTATAGAAAAACGATTCTGCCCATACCGGCAGCTGATCAGCAACTTTCACGTAATACTGTGCTTCTTCATACCGATTATTTTCAATGCAAACAATTGTCATGTTGCCAATAATTACCAATAATTCTTCTTGCGTTCGTAAATCTTTATCGTCTTTATGCTGCGCAATGATTCTCTCAGAAATCAATAAATTACTGTCAAAATCGTAAATAGGGAGAAAATTGCAGTACAAAACGAGCTTCAAATCATTATAATCAGCTAAATTAAAAATCTTTTCCTTTAATGCAGCTTTTTTAGACTCAGCTAGCTCTTTATCATCAAGCAAAGCAATGAAAGCATCAATGTAAAGCAGCCAATCTTCTCTATGAGACAACTTATTTTCATTTACCAACTGCTTGATTTTTTCTAATTCAGCAACTGAATTATGATAGAAAGCTTGGGTAATAAGACGAGTAATTGCAGCTTCCATATCCTCTTCTGTCTGCTTTTTATTGCCTAACTGATTAAAAAAATCAGCAATCGAAATATTATTTGCGGTTAAAATAGCCGCTAAATCCTCAGCAGTAATTCGGTGCAGATCCTTTTCGACTTTTGCATAATATGAGGGACTGACAATCCCGTTAACCCACTCTTTCTGAGTTTTTGCATTATCAATGCGGTACTTTTTCAATAATTCGCCGATTGTCATTTCCATTCCTCAAATCTAAAAATATTTTCCAGGCAATAATTATGATAACGAATTTACCAGCACTTTAATCTAATATTGCCTCAATTAGAAAAAAGATCAAGCAGAAAATAAAAAAGCCCTGCTAACTGAGCTATTTTACTAACTATGTTATCAGAGTTTTGGACGCTTATTATTTAGATTGTTTTTGTCTTAAAATAAGAGCAATTAAGCAGCTTATAATTGTAGCTAAAAGCGCTATGCCCCAGTCTGCACCTAATGCTAAATGCAAACTAACTTTAGAAAATTGACCAGAAATTATTGGTACAGAAATTGAAGCGAAACTACCAAACAAATAGAAAAGACTAGTCATTAAACCGCGATGTGCAGGATGTAAATTCATTAATACAGTTAAGCCGATCTGCATAACTCCGCCAGCAGAGCTAAAGCCAAATATTAAACTGGCAAGATTAACAATAGCAGATTGTTTGCTGATTAAAACAACGGTCATTGCAATTAGAGCAATGCCATTACAGCTAATCAGCAGTTTAGTGTTACTAACCTTTTTACGTGATAAAATATATAAACTGATTACTCCAAGCATTGAGCCTAAACTGTAAGCCGACATTAAGCCATGACTAATAATATTAGAATAATGTAAAGTCTCTTTACCATAAATTGTAATCCACTGAGTAAACCAAATCATAAGAGCCATTGAAATATAGCCATAAATACTGAGTAAAACAGTTAAAACGATATTTTTGGTTTTTGTGATCCTGGAAGCTTTTTGGGCTTCTTCTTGAATTTCAACCTGCATATTAGGAAACTTAATTGGCACTAATAAAAGCATATTGATCAAAATTAAAATTCCCATTATTACAAATGACCAGCCATACCAAAGTCTGTTTTGCTGCAGAACAGAAACCAGCAGAGGTAAGATAAATTCACCGATTGATGCAAAGCCTTTTATTAAAATTGTCGCATAGCCCTCACCATGATTAATTTCAACTAACGTGGTATACGTTCCTGCATCAAGCAGCGAATTCCCTAGTCCTGCTAAAGCCGTTATCAAATATAGAACGGTTAAGTTAGGTGAAAGAATTACTCCCCAGGCAAAGAGCAAATAACAGATCATGCCACTTACAATCGTTGTTTTACGCGAATAACGATCTGAAAGATAAGCAGTTAAAAGATAACCTAGTAGTCGCCCAATTCCTGTGCCAGACATGATAAAAGAAATCTGGGCAATGGTTGTATTAAATGTATGACTTAAGTTGGACATGTTTTGCGCAATAATAATTAAGCTAAAGCCATGAACCAAATAATTTAAATATAAACTTGTAGTTAAACGTAAACGCTGATGTGCCGACAATTCTTTGTTTGTTTTCATTCTATACTCCTATACAATATAAGTAGTATTATTGATTAGGAAAACTAAGAAGTAAAATAAAAATTTTTAATATATTTCGAATAAAAGACAATTCAAGGAGAAACTAAAATGAAACAAGAAATTTTAAATAAATATCTGAAACAAAATATTTTATTAGAAGTCTATTCCAAAACAAGTGATCCAGATAGGTTTTTACTCGGCTATCTGGTAAAAGATGCAGGCAATTTTTGCATTTTTGAAAGTATTGATGAATACGGTGCTCTCGATGGTTATAGCCTCTATGCTAAAGCAGATATCGCCAAAATTCTTACTAATACAAGCTACACTAAAATTTTCGAAAGTAATATCAAGACTTATCAACAATTCAACGCCTTTGATCCATTTAATTTAAAAGAAAAGTATAACCATATCTTGCAAAAAACAAATTTTACTCCTGCCAGCCTGCTTAATTATTATTGCCAACATGGTAATGTTATTACACTTAGTATTGCCGGCTACGATTATCCTAACAGCGGTAAAGTCATTGCTGTCAGCGATAATTTTGTTTCCCTTGATGAAATGACGCATGACAAAGATCTAGATTACGATTTCCCCAGCCAAAACAAACCGCTTGAAATCCGTAGAATTACGGCTCTTGATATTGTTAGCAAAGATAATTTTTTATATGAACAATACAAGAAAAGCAGCTAACAATGTATTCATTGCATTTTAAAATTACATATCAAATAATTTTTATTAATACTTCATTTGTATTTTTGTCAATTCAAAGTTAGTGTATTCAGCGCTGCCATTATTAAAGGAGCTAATTTTATTATTAAATTTACAAATATCTAAAGTATTATTCACCCTCATAATATAATTTTATTACTATTTTTCACATTAAGCAGGACTCAATTTCTCATAAATTTATTCTGTATCATACAAAAGCACTTGACTTTTATTTTAAAAAGCTAATTAACTTTTTTCTTGTATTACCCCTAGATGTCGTATTAAACTAGTTAAGTGTCAAGATGTTGTATTTTATGAAAGAGCGTGATTCAAGTTATTGTTTTAAGTGGGCCAATTGGAGCCGGTAAATCCAGTTTAACCAGTATTTTAGCCGAGCATTTGGGAACACAGGCCTTCTACGAGGGTGTTGATAATAATCCTGTTCTTCCTCTGTATTACAAAGACATGAAGCGGTATACCTTTTTGCTGAACATTTATTTACTCAACCACCGAATGGCACAAATCAACCAAGCCGTTCAGGAAAAAAATAGTGTTTCAGACAGATCAATCTATGAGGATGCACTCTTTTTCCAAATGAATGCTGACAACAAGGTAGCTGATCCAACAGAATTTAAAATTTACGATAGTTTACTTGAAAACATGATGGAAGATACCCCTGGTAACCAGAGTAAAAAGCCAGATCTCTTAATCTACATTCACGTTTCACTTGCAACAATGCTTAAACGCATCAAGAAGCGCGGCCGTTCTTTTGAACAAATCAGTACCGATCCAAGTTTGAAAGATTATTATGCACGGTTAATCAGCTATTATGAACCGTGGTACGAAAGCTATCATGCTTCACCCAAGATGGCAATTGATGGTGACAAGTATGATTTTATTATTGATGAAGATGCGAAAAAAGAAGTTTTAGCCGCAGTTGATAATAAACTGCAAGAACTAGGGAAGTTATAATTTAAGAAGGAACGTGATGACAGTTATTGTTTTAAGCGGGCCAATTGGAGCCGGTAAATCCAGTCTAACCAGTATTTTAGCAAAGTATTTAGGAACAAAACCATTCTACGAAAGCGTTGATAACAATCCCGTTTTGCCGCTTTTCTACGCTGATCCCAAAAAATATGCCTTTTTGTTGCAGGTGTTCTTCCTAAACACGCGTTTTCGCAGCATCAAAGATGCTTTAACCGAGGACAACAATGTTTTGGATCGGTCGATCTATGAAGATGCGCTTTTCTTCCAAATGAATGCCGATATCGGGCGGGCAACGTCCGAAGAAGTCGATACCTATTATGAATTGCTCAATAGTATGATGCGTGAACTTGAACATATGCCAAAAAAGAATCCAGATTTACTGGTGCACATCAACGTTTCATACGAAACAATGATCAAGCGTATTCAAAAACGAGGCCGGCCGTACGAACAGTTGAGCTATGATGCCACCCTGGAAGATTATTACAAACGTTTGCTGCGTTATTACAAGCCATGGTACAAAAAATACGATTATTCACCTAAAATGCAGATTGACGGTGACAAGTACGACTTCATCGCTAACGAAGACGACCGGCAAGTGGTCTTGAAACAAATTGTTGCCAAATTAAAAGAAGTTGGCAAACTTCCCGCAAGCTGGGATAAGTCCACCAGGGTTCAAATTTAGTTTTAATATTATTTTTATTTTTACTTGACATATATTTTTTAGCGTCTATAATTATAGTTAAATTAAAAGGTTATGAGCAGACTAGTAATATTACTTGGATTGACAGAGAGTGCCGGTTGCTGAAAAGGCATCAATCTCACAATATGAATCACACCTGCGAACCGTTTTTCTGAATTTAGTAAGAAATACCGGTGGTCCCGTTATCACTTCAGTTAAAGATTAGTTTTTTAGTTTTTGACTGGCTGAGGTTACTTGTGTGAGCAAGTAACGAAGCTGAGGTGGAATCACGCTATGTCGTCCTCTTAGACAAATTGTCTAAGAAGGCGGCTTTTTTATTTCAATAAATTATAGAAATTCCGGTAGTCCCGTTATCGCTGCGATTTTAGCATTTGCATTTTGTTTTCTAAAACCGCTTAAGGCTGTTTTACGCGAGTAGACAGTAAATTGAGGTGGAACCACGTTATAGCGCCCTCTAGGTATTAACCTAGAGGGCGTTTTTTACTTATTAAGGAGAAAAATATGAATTATATCAATTCAATCATGCCTGCACTGCTTTCAGGAGCAAAATTAACGTTAGTTTTATTCTTCTGGACATTAATCATTTCAATTCCGCTCGGAATAATTGTCAGTCTAGGGCTAATTTCACATTTCAAGCCGTTACAAGTGATCTTGAAGTTCTATATCTGGATCATGCGCGGCACGCCATTACTTTTACAGTTGATTTTTATCTTCTATGGTCTGCCAATTATCGGCATTATCTTTCAGCGTTACAACGCTGCTCTCTTTGCCTTCATTTTAAACTATACCGCTTATTTCGCAGAGATCTTCCGGGGCGGGTTTCAATCTGTTCCGGTCGGGCAATACGAAAGTGCACGGGTCTTAAGGCTTAATCGCTGGCAGACACTAACCCACATTATTATTCCCCAGGTAATAAAAATTGTTATCCCGTCAATCGGCAACGAAGTTATTAACCTAGTAAAAGACACCTCACTTGTTTATGTTATCGGCTTGGGCGATCTGCTCCGTGCAGGAAATGTTGCAACGGCGCGTGATGTTACATTAATTCCGCTAGTTTTAGTCGGTATTGTTTACCTAATGATGACGGGGATCGCTTCATACTTATTGCGTAAAATTGAAAGCAGTTATTCCAAGTGGAAATAATTAAGGAGAAAAATATGCTTGAATTAAAAGAAATCACAAAAAAATTTGGTTCACGGATAATTTTAAATAAGCTCAACCTTGTCATCCCCGATGGACAAATCCTTGCAATTGTGGGGCCATCAGGTGCTGGCAAAACCACCCTGCTGCGCTGCTTAAGCGGCCTCGAAAAAATTGATTCTGGTGAGTTTTTATGGAACAAAGAAAAATTCGATCCAGCAAATCCTGACAGCAGCAAACAAATCATTGGTGTGGTCTTTCAAAGTTACCAACTTTTCCCTAATTTAACCGTCATTAACAACATTACCCTAGCGCCGACTCTTGTCTTAAAAGAAACAAAAACAGCAGCACAGAAAAGAGCTAGACAATTATTGAAAGAGCTTGACCTAGAGGGCAAGGAAGACCTGTACCCATTTCAGCTTTCTGGCGGTCAGCAGCAGCGGGTAGCGATTGCCCGCGCCTTAGCAATGCAGCCGCAAATTTTATGTTACGATGAGCCCACTTCAGCCTTAGACCCAAGTCTGCGCGTAAAAGTTGGTGAAATCATCCTGCAGCTAAAGAAAAACAATAACATGACCCAGATTATCGTCACCCACGATATGGATTTTGCCAGTCAGGTCGCCGATAAAATTTTTACAGTGAAAGCATTAGACAATGAGGAGGTAAATTAATTGAAAGCGAAACGTTTTTTATCCTTTTTACTTATTTTACTTTGTACGTTTTGTCTAGCCGGCTGTCGTGATATTTCCGTTGGCAAGCGGGCAAGCGCAACCGACAACTGGACGCGCTTGAAAAAACGGGGCTATGTCACCGTCGGTGTTGATGACACTTTTATTCCAATGGGCTTTCGCCAAAAAAACGGACAATTGGTCGGCTATGATGTCGATTTGGCAAATGCAGTTTTCAAATTATACGGCATGAAGGTCAGTTTTCAGACAATTGATTGGTCCATGAACACAACCGAACTGCGCAATGGCACAATTGACTTAATTTGGAACGGTTTCAGCAAAACTCCTGAACGTGAGGCCAAGGTTAGTTTCAGCAAAACCTACCTTTATGCCAGTGAAAATCTTGTCTCACTGAAAAAAAATAAGATCAACTCACCCGCTGCAATGAAAGACAAGTCTTTAGGGGCACAAAACGGTTCTTCTGGTTACAACGATATTATGAAATATCCGCAAATTTTTAAAAACCGGATCAAAGACCATGAGCCTATCCTCTACGATTCATTTACAAATGCCTTTATCGATCTGAATGCTGGCCGAATTCAAGGCTTGCTAATTGACAGTACATATGCCGATTATTATATTTCCCGTCAAAAACACCCCGAAAATTATACGGAAGTTTCCGGAATTTTTAAAAGAGATGCATTCGGTGTCGGCATCCGTAAAAGTGATGTCACCCTACGAAAAAAAATTAACCAAGGACTGGAAAAACTCGCACAAAATGGCACACTTGCCAAGATCAACCACAAATGGTTCGGCAACAAGGCTGATACACCATTATTAAAAAATAAAAAAGCAACTCGCTAGATAAACCATTAAAACAATATTCCCCATAATTATCGACATTTCTTGGCTTCCTTTTTGATCTAAATAAACATAGCTCATATTTTCTTATTTTTATACAAATATATGTTATCAAATAATAAATTTATCTTTAATTTTATTATTCTTTAATCATGGTTTTGATAAATAGCTTACAATTAAATTACCATAATAATTAATTTGTATTTGAGGTGAATTTTATGAAACTGAACAAGAAACTAATAATTACTACAACTGCTGCTATATTAGCCTTAGGTGTTAGTGTACCAGTAATTGAACATTCTGCTACTTCTGCATTGGCTGCTACTTCAAGTACTAATACGATGCAGCTAGCTCATGGTGCTTATGTTTACAATAAAAATGGAAAAAGGCTTAAAAAATATCGTGGCAGCCGATATAAAACCCATTTGCGTAAAGGTGCTAATGTGCAATATGCAGGTACAGTTGAATCAATTAAGCGTGATAGTAAGCAATACTATCTTTTGAATGATGATAATTACAATCAGTCATGGCTGCCTTATAGAAAAGTCAAGGGTAAATATTATTACAGCATTGGTCATGGCGGCTACATTAACGCTGCTAATGTCAGTAAAATTAATGGTCAGCCGCTCTACGTGGCAAATGCTACTGTTAAAATTACTAATACCCGTTCAACTAAACCGTATACTGTTGGTACTGGCAAAGACACTCGTACTATAAAAAATGGTGAATCTGTCAAAATAGATGGCATTACTTCAGCAATAAGTGATCCGACGAATATTCTTAAATATAAAATTAGCGGTACCACAGATGCTCTTTTTCAAGCATCCATCGTCACAAATAAGCCTAGGCAAAGACTAAGAGCCTATACTAATTATACCTATGTTACTTTTAAGAAACATGCAGGTACTTATGATAGTCACGGCATTGCTCAAAAAGTTACTGGTCCACGTTCAACATTTTTAAAGAATGACTTGTATCCTGTAGAAGATGAAGTATACCTATGGGTTGCTAATGAAAATAAGGCTGAATTATTTTATTTATTAAAAGATTCATGGGGTACACCTCGATTTTTTGCAAATTATGCAGGAAATGACTTTGGCGGTCTAATATATATCAAAGCAACAGATGTTACATATTATTCAGGACCCTACTTGGTACCAACTAATACAACTGAACAAGCAAAAACAGATGCTGCAGTAGCAACTAAGGTAGACAAACAGGAATTACAAAAATTGATTGATCAAGAAAAAACAGTTAAGGCAAATGCTAACTATACCAACTCATTCTATGATTCTTATGCGTTTCAGTATGATGCTGCATTAAAACTTGCAAAAAACATTAATCAGTCAACTACATCAACTATTTTTGAAGTTAAAACCGTAAGCTCAATATTAAATAAAGCGCAAACTGTATTACTTAATATGACAATTGATCAAGAAGAAAGTGATAAAATTTTAAATACTACTTCTCCTTATTTTGATTCCTTGTCAATCCCAACTGATGGAGAATAATATTTATCATAATTTTTTATATAAGTGTCTGGGAAAACTGTGCTTTTAAAAAATATTATTTAAGAGCAATTATTAAAGTCGAATATTATTATAAATATCTTTAAATTTTGTAACTTTTTATAGTGTAATCTAGACAAAAAATTGTATCAGAAAAGGAATGTTAGTTTTTTATTCTAACATTCCTTTTTGATTTGAGTTTTTTTCCTAGACACTTATTATTTTCGTAATACTAATCAATTATGAAGTGCTAAATAATTTTCAGCGTTTCGCAGGTCTGTAATCGAAAGTTGTCCTGGAGCAGAAGTTTTTCCTACTGCACCAAATGACAAACTAGAACCAAATACCTGCCCAGAGACGCGTGTTACTTTGCCTAGGTCACCCATTGCCATTGTAATCAATGGGTTTTCTATTGCCTGATGAACCTCATTAGTTGCTTCAAGCAAAATCAAAACATCTTTTGCAGTGTGCGGCATACAGGCCATTTTCACAACATCTGCCTGTAATTCCGACATTTTCTTCAAGCGGAATACAATAACATCTTTAGGGGGAACTTTTTCAAAATCATGATTACTCATAATTACAACTAGATTATAGTTATGTGCCAACTGAACAAGCGACTTTATTTTTTCTTCTTCATGAAACAATTCAATATCAATTGCATCACCCAAGCGATTTTCAATAATTGCTTGTAATAAGTTTAAATAATTATCATCGCTTAATTCTAAAACACCACCTTCATTTTTAGTTCTAAAAGTCACTAGAATAGGTAAATTGTCAACAATTTGCCGTATTTTTTTAGAAGTAGAAATGAGTTTATTGATGTCGCTAATTCCTGCAGCATAATAATCAATCCGCCATTCCATCAGATCTGGTTTGGCAGCAACAATTTCTTTGGCGAAAGAAAGAATTTCTTCTTCATTAGTACCCACATTAGGAACTGCTATTTTCGGCTGGCCTTCACCCAAGACAATATTTCTAATTTTTACTGTTGACATTATCTTAGCCTCAATTATTTATTTTCATCAGAGAACATGATTTCACGAATATAATCAGTCGGCATGTCCTTATCTGTCCACAACTTAAACGAAGCGGCACCTTGGTCAATCATCATGCCGATTCCATCAAAGATATGTTCAACACCAGCTTTTTCGGCAACTTTCATTAACTTAGTTGTCCTTGGCGCATAAACCGTATCAAAGACAACCATATCCTTATGGAACCATGACGGATCTTCAACCAAAGTTTTATCTTCTAACGGCTTCATACCAACACCAGTTGCATCACAATAAATATCACTGCTGGCGATTGCTTCCTTAAAGGCAGCTTGATCTGCTAAATCCGTCAAAGAAACTTTACAGTCTGTTTTTTCTCTAATGATTTTGACTGTCTTCTCAGCCCGAGCCCATTTATCATCTTTAATATTAAAAATTTTAATTTCTTTAACACCGTCTAAAGCTGATTGAACAGCAATTGGCGTTGCGGCACCGCCTGCACCAGCCAAAGTCATGACCTTATCTTTAATATCAATTCCTTCATCTTTAAGTGATTGAACAAAACCAATGCCGTCTGTTGTATAACCAGTTAAAATCCCATGATCATTAACAATCGTGTTGACAGCATCACACATTTCTGAAGCCGGTGATAATTTATCCAAATATTTGATAACCTCTTTTTTATTAGGCATTGAGACATTTGAGCCCCGCATATCTAATGTACGAATTGCATCAACAGCTCCTTTAAGCTTATCATTGCCAATTTCAAAACAAAGATAGGCAAAATTCAATCCTAATTTTGCAAAAGCATTATTATGCATTGTCGGTGACATTGAATGCCGAATAGGGTATGCCATTAACCCAATTAAATAAGTATGTCCATCTAACCAGCCTGTAATCGGTCCATTTACACCTGTAATTTTATTAGTCATTATTTTTCTCCTTAATAAATTTAATCTTACTTACTCAACACACCAGAAACTGCCGCTGCACTATTTTTTATTTTGCACTATAACAATTAGTATTGTCAGCTGCTTCAGTTCCAGCAACAAAACCAGATGCGTAACTCCATGAATTCATCATGCTTGGCATCGAATCATGGCCATTAGCACCACCAACAATTTCACCAGCAGCATAAAAATTGGCAACTGGTTTAAACGCAGTATCGAGTAACTGCATTTTTTCGGTTGTTTCATAGCCGCCCAAAGTAGTACAAAAACGTAACTTTTGTTCAATCACATAATATGTATCACCTTCAAATGTATGCATAAACTGAGCAGGGCGCCCAAATTCCAGATCTTTTCCCGTCTTAACATAATTTTCATAATTATCCAGCGTAGTTTTCAAATCAGCATAATCAATACCAGACTTTTGTGCAGCTTCTTTCAAGCTTCCCTTAACCAGTACCGGACTCTTTTGTCCCTCTAAAGCAAAGAACCCTTCTACTTCATCTGCGGTAAATCCATACTTAAGCAGCAGTTCGTAAAACCGCTCCCACGTTCTTTGATCCATCACAATAAAGGCAACTTGATCTTTTTGCGCGGCAATTGCGTCCCTGAAATGCGTATATGGCGCCGATTCATTGACAATCCGCTTACCTGCATGATTAACAAAAATCGCACCCATGTCAGTTGCTTCTTTTGTTGAATAGGTTGTCAGCTTGGCAATTCCAGGTGTAACTTCCAATCCATGCGGGTAAATCTTATACCAGTCAAGATTACGCGTTGCCAGGTTCATATTTTTAGCGAAATCAAAGTAATCTCCCGTTGAAGTCATCGGACCGTAATACGGAATCGTTGTCTTATGCTGCTTGTAGTCTCTTGCGCCCCAGCCACCGGCAGCCATGATTAATGATTTAAAATTAATGGTGGTTGTTTGGTGCTTGCCTTTAGCAACTAACGAAACCAATTTACCCGTGCTATCTTTAGTTAACTGTTCCACTCTTGCATCAAATAAAATTTTGCCGCCTTTTTCTTCAAAAGCCTTAGCTACTTTGGTCACAATCTCATAAGAGCTTTGCGTTGGCATTTCTACTTGCCGGTCAACAGTGTGTTCAACCGTTTGCGTTTCGGCTTTTTGATACTTTAAATTGGCAAATTCAGAAATGAAGTCAATCGCCTTGCCAATATTATTAACCAGTAATTTAGATAATTCTGGATAATTAGTTCCCCGGCTCTCACGCGTGATATCTGCAAGCAAAAGTTCAGGTGAATCTTTTTTAGCATCTTCTTTAAACAACTGCTCTGCTATTTTCGAATCTGTTGCCACGACGTTCGAGCCATTTAAAATTGTCGCACCGCCAAGGTAGCCATTCTTCTCTAAAACTACAACACTCTTACCTAATGATAATGCACGTGCTGCAGCCATCAATCCAGCCATTCCCGATCCAATTACCGCAACATCAACAGTAAGTGTTTTTTCTTCATAACCGGCATTCTTCGAACTTGTTGCTGCTTGAAAGTGATTTTCAGCCAATGCTTTTTTACCGGAATCAATTATCGCTTCAGTCATAATTGATGCACCAGAAACGGCATCTACGTCAAAACTTTGATTAGCAATAACTTCTTTTTTTAATTTTGCAAATGCCTGATCAAAAATTGCCGGTGTTTCTGAACTTTTAGTCACCTTAAGATCATCAATATGCTGCTTAGTAACATCAATTTCAAAGTCTATTTGGCCATTACGTCCAGTTGCTTGCGCCTTTATTTTTTTATCTGTCATATTAAAGAAGCTCCTTTTTTACAAAATTTTTATCTATCCTTCAATATTAAACTGACGGCTACGGCTAATTAAAACAACTGCCAAAATTACTGAAATAAGTGTAATAATTGCAGTAATCCAAAATACAAGTAATGTACTGACTGCATTAGCTTTTAACACAAAGGCTGCCACTAATGGTGCCACAAAATAAACAACTGCGGGTGCAAAACTGTAGTAAGAAGTGATCTTCCCGTGTCCTTGTGGAAAGTACGACGTTAACACTGATAGACCAACTTGCCAAACTCCACCTGCCGCAAAAAAGCCAACTAGCAGCGCCCCAATTTCACCTGCAAGCAGTGAAGGTTTTAATACCATAAACAGTAATCCTAGAGCGGAAATAGTAGAATAAATTGCAATTAAGTACAAGCGTTTAATTTTTGTAACCAAGGCCGAGGTCACAAATACTGAAATTAATGATGCAATTGAATACCAAGAAACTAATTGATTAGCATTAATGGCCGATTCCTTTAACACATATTGGCCATAATACGGTGCATACAATGAAAAAATATAAAAAGTAAAGCACAGAGTAAAACCAAGTGTAATAATCATTGCGCCATCAACTGCTAATTTAGGCTGCTTGCCACTTTGTTCAGCAGTACTTGCAGCAGTTTCCTTTGCTGTTTCAGCCTGCGGTGCAAAAGCCGCTCTTAACGTAATTATGCCGTCAAGAACCAAAAGTGCTGTTAAAGCAAGAGCAGTAACCTTAGGATCTTTAACTAGCTTTACCCAAAACGGAAACAGCATTTGCATTATCTGCATTGCAGCCTTTACAAATGAATTCATCGTCGCAGTTTTATCAGGAAACGCATCTGCCAAAGCCGGATAGCCTGCAGTATCGCCAAAAGAATTAGTAGCGCCGAAAAACATGGCAGCAATTCCAGCAATCCAAACATTATTGGCATAAGCTGCACCAAGTAAAAATATGATATCGCAGCCTAGTGCAATAAGTAACGTTTTTCTACGACCAATCTTATCAGAAATTGCTCCAGCAAATAAAATTGTGATAATCCGGCCAAGTCCAACCATCGCCATGACAATCGAAATTGCCATTCCACTGGCATTCCAAGCTTTAGCTAATACTTGCCGGTACTGACTAATAAAAATAGTGGCTGCTCCAACTGCTGCGTAATTCAAATACACAGACGTTGCAGCACCTATATAACTTTTATGTTCTTTCATAAACCTACCCTCTTAAATCAAAACTTTGTTAACGCATACACAAGTTAATATACCCCAATTTCAATAATAAGAATAATTGATTATCCCTTAATAAATATATATTATAACTATATTTAAAAGCGCCATCATTCTTGCTCTGACTTAATCTTTTATTGAATAACTAAAGAAAAGAACAACCATTTCCCAAATTTTAATTAAACAGGTTTACTAAATAATACTTATGTAACCAAAAATTAAAAATTGTTACTACAATTGTTAGTAAACAGGTTAAATTAGGCCAAACTTAAAGCGAAAACGAGGTTAACCCTTACTCATTTATTCCTTAACTAGCCATGAATGGTACAACTTCACTTTTTTATTACTTATCTTTATTGCTTTTGTTTAAGCTATTATAATTTTTCTTGATACTTAAATGATAAAACTGGGAGCGAACAATAAGCGGCAGGTTTAGGCAGCATAAAAATACCGGTGAAGAAACAATATCTTCACCGGCAATTATTATCAGAGTCGCATTTTTCAAATTTCTTATTTTAAATTAAATCTCTCAATGATCAAATCAACATATTCTTTCTGAGCGGGATCGGTAATTTTAAACTGCTTTATTGTTCCTGAAATCGGACGCAGATTTTCATCAACAGCCACATAAGTAAATACAGCCTCACCAATTAGCTCAGTTTTATCTTCCGTAAGATTTACCCGATTAACAGCCGCATAAATCGTCATCGTTTTGGGGGTTGTTTTTATAAGCGAAATACAAAAATTAAGGTGATCGCCAGCATAACTTTTTTTCAAAAAAACAAATTTATCAATTCGTCCAGTTAAAATTCGTGTATGACAATACGAATTAGCAAACAATCCCATTGCTGAATCAACTTGGTCTAAGATTGTTCCTCCATGAGTAATATTCATATGGTTCAGCATCTTTGCTGTCACAAAATAATCTCCCATTTGTCGTTTAAAAAATTTATTACTCATTATGTGCACTGCCTACCTTTCAGCCATTTCTTTTAAAATGTACTTTTTTATTTTACCATTTGCTGTTCTAGGCAGAGAAGCAAGTACCCATAATTTTTCCGGCCAAAATTTTTTATCTACATTATGATTTGCTAATTCAACCAGTAAGTCTTCTTTAGTTAACGTGATGTTAGCATCCAACAAGACAATAAAAGCACCTATTCTTTGACCCAGGCGTTCATCAGGAACCCCCAATACTGCCACTTCTTTAATATTTTTGCATTTTTTTATCTTATCTTCAACTACTTGTGCAGAAATGTTTTCACCGCCACGAATAATTTTATCACTATTGCGACCATCAATTTCTAACAGTCCTTGCTGATTGTAATGGCCCACATCCCCGGTGACAAACCATTCGCCATCAAATGACTGCTTTGTTTTTTCTAAATCCAAAAAATACTCTTTAAAAATAACCGGCCCAGCTACTTCGATTATGCCTTGAGCATTGCTTTCGGTAATTAATTTGCCAGATGCAACTAATCTTGTTTTAACCTTCTCAATTGGTTTGACAGCCGTTGTCATCTGTCCTTGACTTACAAAATATTCTGCTGGTGTGTAACTAAATGGAACAGCTTCAGTCAGACCGTAGCAATTATACAAAGGAATTTGCCTTTCCTTAGCTTTCAACAAAAGTTTAGGCTTAATTTTATCACCACCACAGATTAACTGCTTTAATTTACCCAAATTTTTAACTTTAAACAAGATGTCATACATAATCGTAGGTAAACTATCAATATACGTGATCGGATACTTAGCAATTAATTGCGCTAATTTGTCAACTTGATAGTGTTTCATAATCACTATCGTACTGCCCGCAATTATTGTAGAGATCAAGCCATGATGAAAGCCAATCGCATGATACATTCCCGACGGCATTAAAATCATATCACTACTTTTAATGGCAAAAGCTTTGTTATAGCCATATTCTGCCTCTAAAACATTTTTGTTAGTTAATACAACCCCTTTAGGTGCCCCGCTTGTTCCTGAAGTATTTAGAATTACAAGCGCTGCATCCTCATCACTAGAATTATCATTAATGGCAGAAAGAGACTGATTGTCTTTAACAAATATTTTCAGATCACCAGACTCACAAGTTTGATAGTGGGGTATTTCGTTGAGGTTACATAATGTATCACGGCCGCGAATTGATTTTTGGGCAATAATTGCAAAGGGATTAAACCGCTTGACCAAATTTTTTATTTCTTCGACATCAAAATGTGGGTTCAACGGGTTAATTATCACTTTTAATTTTATACAGGCAATGATCATTACAATATTTTCTACATCCAACTCAAATTGTAAAGCGACCAAGCTGCCTGCCTTAATACCTAAACTAAGTAAAAATTTCATTTGCTCATCAACTAACTGAGCAATTTCGCCATAAGAATAACTCCGAGCTTCATTTATTAAAAATGTATTTCCCGCACTTGCTTCTATTCTCTTATCCCATAAAGCAGCAACAGTTTTTACATAATTCTCACCATTCATTTTTATACCTATAAAAGAGCAATTAATTTTTCTATTACTTCATTAGCATCGCCAATTATTCCGTAATCAGCTAATTTAAAGATTGGCGCTGTTTTATCAGTGTTAACCGCAACTACACATTTTGCTTTATTCATGCCAATTGTATGCTGGATTGCACCAGAAATACCAAAGGCATAATAAACATCCGGCTTAACAGTCAGGTTAGATATTCCGATCATTTTGCTAGAATTTACCCAGCCCTGATCGGTAACAGCCTTAGTTGCACCAACGCTGGCATTAAGTTTTTGGGCCAGCACCTTTAACGCATCAAACTTGCTGGCTGCACCCAAGCCTTTACCCCCAGCAACGATTACTTTTGCATAAGCTAAGTCATTATTAGAATTATTATTAGCAGTATAAACTGCCCCAGCGTTATGATTTACCTGCCAATCAACCACATTCACATCCGCAGTTTTGCCATTGCGCGTCAAGCCATTGAGTGCAACAGAAATAATGGCTTTTTTATTCAAAGGAGTTTCACAAAGCACCTTGCCTTGATTAATTATGCGGTCAACACTTGTTTCATTAGGCTTTTGATTGATTTTTTTCACATGCGGCACAAAAGCCGTTTCAAGAACCGCGGCCAGCCTTTGCCCAACACTATTACCCAGCTTATTATCATCGGTAATTAAAAAATATTCTTCTTTATCCATAAAAATATTCTTTAAAGTTGCAAGCATGGCCTTGAAATCTGTCAGACAATATTGTTCATTGTTATAAATAGTTGCTGGAATACCTGCCTTTGCATATTTGTCTTTGATATCCGCCGCATGATTACTAAAAACTAAAACTTTCACAGGATTAGCAAAATTACTGCTTAATCCGGCTAAAGTATTAGTATTATGCCCTTCATCAATATTCTTATCTTCTATTTGAATATAATATATAGGAGTCATTTTTAACCTCACTTAAGAACACCGTTTTCTTGTAAAACAGAAATTAATTTTTCAACAGCTTGTTTATCATTATTTAAATCAAAGAGCACTTTTTGATTTTTATCCTGATTAGCCTTAATTTCACTATGCTCTTTTGCAGCGTTTTTTAAGTTAATTTCCTCAATCGGTGTATCTAAAGCTGTTTCCAAAGAAAAGAAATTCGGCAAACGGGGGGTATTCACTGCACTTGATAATGAAATCACTGCAGGTAAGTTAAACTTGCCGTTGACTTTACCCTTATCAAATTCGGCTTCAAAGTCAAAACTTGTTTCTACTTTCATAATATTATCATAATAGTTATAATTTAATTTTTGTGCAATTAACGCAGAAATATCTATCATATTTTTAGTATCGCCTGTCAGAATTAAATCATACTTCTTATGTTGCCTCTTCAAATACTCCACAAATTCAGTGGCCATTTCATTTGCCTGCAAAGGATCATTAACGTCCAATCCAGTAAACTTAGTGGCTTGCTTTGCTCCTAATGCCAGTGCTTCGTGCAAGCAGCGGTCAGCCAGAATACCCTTTTCAAAAGAATAAGCATCAATTTGACCATTATTTGCTTCTGTCAACCGCAAACCATACTCAAGTGAACTTTTATCACTTGAACTTAAAAACAAATTTTCCGAATGAAAAGTCACCTTATTTTTGTGAGTTGTGTATGCGCTATTATCTGCCACATCAGTTTTCACAATAACCGCAATTTTCAATTTCATCACCTCAATTTCTTAATCCTGATAATGTTTCTGAACTTCTCGAGCGATCGTCATTCTCTGAATTTCATTTGTTCCTTCCAAAATTTGAAATCCCTTGACATCTCTCATCAGTTTTTCAACAGGGTAAGCCTTTGTATAGCCATAGCCGCCCAAAATTTGAACAGCATCAGATGTAACTTTTTGTGCGACATCCGTCACATAAAGTTTAGTCATTGCGCCTTCCATTCGAACTGACTGGTTTCTATCCATCATTTTCATCGTGTTGTTAACTAGCAAACGTGAGGTTTCAACCGCAGTAGCCATATTTGCTAACATATTTTGCACTGACTCAAACTGCCCAATTGCTTGTCCAAATTGCATACGCTCATTAGCATACTTGCCTGCTTCATTTAGTGCTCGCTGCATGATTCCAACAGTAAGCGTAGACACATAGGCCCGTGATAAATTCAAACTACTTAATGCAATATTAATTCCGCGGCCTTCCTGCCCAAGTAAATTTTGCGCAGGAACATGAACGTCTTTAAAACCTAAAGGCACCGTATTTGACAGTCTCAATCCCATCTTATCTTCATGTTTGCCAACCCAAATTCCGGGCGTATTCCGATCAATCATAAAAGCAGACAAGCCGCGATTGCCATTATTCGACGTTCTAAAAATGCCAATATAAACGTCTGCTATTCCACCATTAGTTGCAAAAGCTTTATTTCCATTTAAAATATACTCATCGCCTTGACGGCGGGCGGTAGCCTTCACAGAACCGGCATCAGAACCGGCATCAGCTTCTGACATTGTAAATGCCGCAAAACGGCCGGGTTTTAGAATATCCGCTAGTTTTTGTGCCTGCTGCTTTGTCCCAGCAAGCATCACACATCTTAAGGCGACAAATGAGGTAATTAACGTTAACGCATAGCCTGCATCGTATTCTGCCAATTTTTCAAAAACTAAGGCTGAATCTTCAAAAGACAGACCTGCTCCGCCATATTCTTTAGGTATCTCTAACATGTGAAGTCCTAATTTCATGGCAGGTACAAATGATTCTTTAGGACAATCACCTGCTTGATCACATTTTTTTACGAATTCGGGATTTAAAAAGCGATCGCCAAATTCTTGGGCTAAGTGAATGTATTCTCGTTCTTTTTCTGTATACTGTAATGCCATCTATCCTTATCCTTTACTTAATTGGCTCACCGAGATGATGAACTCCGTATGCAGCTCCATCAGCTAGCATTTGCGCAATTTTTTCTTCACTGTAGCCCAAATCATCCTTTAAAACTTCACAGGTATCAGAGCCCTGAGCACGCGAAGGAGTTAGCTTAGGCTTACCTTGAGAACTAAAACGAACTGGATTAGTCGGAATAAACCGTTTGGCACCAGACGGGAATTCCATCAATCTAATTTCGTCATTATCTAATGCTTCCGGATCCTGATAAATTTCTTCCGGAACTTGACATGCTTCAAGTGGTAAATCTTCTTTGCCAAATAAATCGATCCAATATTTTAATGGCTTTTTCTTAAATGCATCTTCCAAAATCGCAATTACTTCGTTGCTTGTACCATTGGCATTTAGCGTGTCCATTTTGTTATAACGCGCATCACCTTTAACATCATCCCGACCAATGTCGTGCATAACTTTGTCAAAGTCACGGTCATATTCAGGAACACAAAGTACAAACCAGCGATCATCTGCAGTTTTGTAAGTATCATTGAACGGATTGGTTACTTCTTTACGGCTCTTAGGATATTCATTACCATACTGCGCAGAAACCATCGCAATATTTTGCATAAAGATTGCCGCATGATTCAAATTAACAGTAACCTTATCACCCTGACCGGTCCGCTGTGCTTGAAGTAAGGCAGCACAGATCCCTGCAGCTAGCGTCATCGATACTTGAAAATCGCCATAGCCATTTACCGGATTATATGGGTTGCCGCCTTTATCTACAGTGGTTCCTTGAACACCACCTCGAGCTTGGTAAGCAGTAGCGTCATAACCGGCAGCATCCCTTTTAGGACCAAATTCTCCGTAGCCACGGTCTTGAGCAAAAACTAATTTAGGAAATTCTTTATGCAATTCTTCCCAAGTAATCCCCATGTGTTCCAAACTTTTGGTTCTAACTGAAGTTAAAAACACATTCGCGGTCTTGAGCAAGTCTTTAAATGCCTGCATTCCTTCCTCAGTTTTCATGTTTAGTGTCACAAAGCGCTTGTTCATGTTTGAAACATCAAAGCCCAGGTTTTCGTCATCCTCATACTTCATTCCAAATACTGCGCCTTGTGTACGGCCAGCATCACCCTTAGGAGCTTCAACTTTAATAACATCGGCCCCCCATTCGCCTAATACTCGACCAACAGTTGGTGCTGCTAAAAATTGTGTCAGATCAATAACTTTTATACCTTTTAAAATTTCATTAGCCATAATATTTATCTCCAAATTTATCTATATTTAATTAAAAAGAAGGTCAAATCAAAAAACTTCTTGTCTTTGAATTCAACCTCCTTTTACTATATCAATCTTAATTACTTAAAATTAAAGACTAGTAATTGGCGTATGACCACCATCTTTAATTAACAAGCGTCCCACAGTTAACCGTTGAACTGAACGTGGTCCCTCTTCAAGCCACATAGCACGACAGTCACGGTACAAACGTTCAGCTGGACCGTAAGGGTTGTCTTGGAAGTAGCTAATTCCGCCGAATATTTCCATCATGTAATCAGAAACAAGCTTAACGGTATTGATACTTTCTAATTTTGCCATCGATGCTTTCTTAGTAATGTCCTTACCTTCGTCATAATCTTTTGCTATATCCCAAAGCATTAGGCGCAATGCATGAATACGTGAACCCATATCAGCTATTTCAAAAATAATTGATTGCCGTTTACATAGCGGTTTGCCAAAAGTCACACGGTCTTTTGCATATGCAATTGACATCTCTAACATTCTTTGTGCCATTCCTAAATTGGAATCAGCAATATGAGCGCGTGAAAGTGACAGTGATGAAATAGCCACTTTCATCCCTTCACCACGTTTCCCTAACATATATTTGTCAGGAATACGCATATTAGTAAATTTAAGATCAGCGTGTCCGGCACCACGGCACCCCATCATTAAAGGCATTTCGTTTGCTTCAAATCCTGGCGTATTGGTTGGTACCCAAAATGCAGATAACCGTTCATCACCAACCTTATCTGGATCGGTAACAACAATTAAGTATGTAAAGTCGGCAACATCGGCGTGAGAAATCAACGTTTTTTCACCATTAATTACCCAATCATCACCATCTTTAACTGCTAAAGTATGCAAATCAGCGCCGGTACCGCCGCTTTTTTCAGTTAAAGCAAAATTGGCAAAAATTGTCTTATCTTGAAATTTATTCATATACTTATCTTTAAGTTCTTTGCTACCAAAGTTATCCAAGATTCGCCAATTCATATCAGAAGCATGATGCAAATGCATTCTAATACCACCTTGCGTCCTAGAAAATTCTTCCTGAACTTGCAAGATCTGTTTTTCACTTAATCCCCAACCACCATATTGCTTAGGTAAAGCAAAACGATACAGGTCATGCTTAATCGCAATCGGAAAATAATCTTTAGGAAACTTCCGGTTTTCTTCAATGTATGGCGTCATGCGATCAAATTCGTTTTGTGCCAGGTGTCTAATCTCTTTCAAATAATTTTGAAAATCTTCATCAGACATCGACTCACCCGGCTTTGCCTTATGCATAATCGGTGTTTCTTCATACGGTGGCATTGTGTGCAACTTTTTTTGCTCAGACATAATAGTCTCCTTTTAATAATTTAGTGTTATTACGCAAATTTTTGCGTATTTCATCTTGACAAGATTCATTATCTAAGCAAAAATTAAGTTTGTAAAATTGATAACAAAGTCGTAACTATTATTTTTTTTAATATTTATAAATCTAAATAACAATATTTTTGCAAATCACAATGTTTTTATCACTTAAATATCGAAAAGCTCATAGTTGACTATCGCTCATAACTTAATAACCATACAGTTTAAAAGTGCTATAAAATTCAGCTATATGTTTATAAATAAAAACGAAAGCGCTTTTTTGAAAGAAGAAATAGTATTTAACCGTGAGCTATTTAAGCAATTATTGCTTCTGAGGTTAAAATTATGAATTTGAATCAACTCTATTATTTTCGTGAACTAGCCGAACAAAGACAATACACCAAGGCAGCAGACAGTTTGTTCATTAGCCAGCCTACTTTATCCGTTTCAATAAAACAGCTAGAAACGGAATTACATTGTAAATTATTTAAACATTCTGGCCGATATGTTCAATTAACGAAATATGGTCGTATTTTTTACAATACTGTTATTAACTCATTAAATGTTCTGGACAATGGAAAAAAAGAAATCAAGCAAAAAGTTAGTCAAGATCAGGGTAATATTAATATCGCTGCTATTCCCACAGCTATCGGGACATTATTACCGTATCTAACTAAAGAATTTCAACAAGAAAGTACTGTTGCCCCTCATTTTATTTATCATGACAATCCTTCATACCAAATTTGTGAAGGAATTAAAAATGGGTGGTATGACATTGGTATTTGCTCTTTTGTTCCCGAATATAGTTCCTTTACCTATGTTCCGCTTTACACTGAAGAAATTATTGCCATTGTTTCTAAAGACAATGATCTGGCTCAACTCACTGAAATCTCCCCTGAAGAATTACACGGTGAGACTGTTATTACCTATTCCCAAAAAATTCAAATTGGTAAAGACGTTACTAATGCACTTTTGGCAAATGCCTCTGACTTAAACATTATCAATCGCTTGCATGATGAGCTAGCTATTACAGGTCAAGTATTAACAAATAATGTCGTAGGGATAGTGGCTAACACCATTTATCTTAGTGGTTTTGATATCCATAAAATCAAAGTAACACTGCCGCCAAATACACGGCAGGTATATTTGGTTTATGATTCCCAGCAACAATTTTCACCAGAAATTATTGATTTTATTGATTTTTTAAAAAAGAATAAGAATAAAATTCAAAAAATTGTTGATCAATTTTTAAACGTAAAGAAATAATTATGACAGAATTTATTACTTAAGCTTAGGCAGTAAATTCTGTCTTTTTTTGATATAAAGGAAAAAAACACCCTGTTAGCATAACGCTACAAGGTATTATCAACGGGATTAACTATCCACTCATTCTTAATATTTTTAGAGGGCAACAATTATTTTAGTTTATTTAGTATTACTGCCATTCCATCATGATTATTATCCGAAGTTATCACTCTAAACTTTTTCTTTAACTCGCTTGGAGCATTCGCCATCAAGACCGGATGCCCCACTACTTTAAGCATTGCCTCATCATTATAGTTATCGCCAAAAGCCCAGCAATCTTCAAGCGGGACGTTAAATTCCTGCGCCATTACCCTGATACCGTCACCTTTGGATACTCCCTTAAGCACAACTTCAAGCAAATTAGGTGCTGATTTAATCAAACAAAGTTTTGGATAACGCGGCTGTAATTCATCTTTCATCTGATCAAGTTTTTCTGGCTTACCCAATATCAAAACCTTATGGACACCGCGTAAATTTTTAATTTCAGCGATAGAGCTCGGTCTAGCCTGAACCGCAACTATTTTTTCTTCCTGCCTAATCAACTGACTTTTATGAATTGAACAATACCAGTCATTGCCACTATAAACACTCCACGAGCAGCTTTCAATAGCATTTTCTTCAACATACTGACAAATTTCCAGTGCCTGCTTTGCGGTCATAAATTGTGAACTTAGCGGACGACCCATTTCATCTATGACTAATGCACCATTATATGCGATCATCGGACAGGTTTTCATTACTTGCCCAGCAGCCGTCATGATTGCCTGGGGCATTCGTCCTGATACGGGAATAAAGACATTGCCAGCAATTATTTGCTGACGAAGCGCGATGCGTGTTTTTGGCGTAACCTGTAAATCCGAATTAAGTAAAGTACCATCAATGTCTGAAAAAATTAGTTTAGCCATTTTTCTCCCCAATAAATTTTACTAGCAACTAAAGCTATTTTAGTGGTTGCATTCACATCAGATCAACCACTTGTTTTATATAAAAAATATTTATTATTGCTATTTAATAACGAAAATTTATAAATCTATATGTTTACAACTTTTTGATGACTTTCAGTTGATCTAATATTGAGCTAACTTTAATGACTTGAGCTTAGCTTTCGGCTAAATTAAGCCTAGTTAAAATAAATAATTTTAATTTATTATGAGCCTGAATCATACAAATAAAATAATATCTTAGATTTATTTACCGAGCCAAGCGGTTAATTTATTAGATTTTTCCTCTTCATAAATAACAATAAGATAAGAATATTATTTTTTGATAGATAACAATTTTTATTATAGAACATAATTAATTATCCAATTATTTCCAATGTACTATTGCAATAAATTAAATTTAAAATTAAAATAATAACTGAAAACTTATATAAAATATAGGAGGCTTAATCATGAATTTAAAAAATAAGCGTAGCGTACTTGTCAGCAGCGCAACTATCGCTAGTATCCTAAGTGGTTTAGTCTTAACGGACAGTATGCAAACCGCCCAAGCCGCTAAAATTAATACTACACAAACAGTAAAAGCTGCAGTCAGAACCGCTAAAGTTACTAAAAGGGCCTATCTGTACAACAAACATGGTAAGCTTGTTAATAAAAAAGCTTTAGAAAAAAACAAAAAAATTAAAGTTCACGGTACCAAAATCATTAAGGGAAAAATGTTTTATAACATCGGCCATGGTGAATACGTACCGGTTACCAGAGTCAAATTAGCTAAGAACGCTAAAATTACCAAAACTGCTGCTCTTTATAACCACGAAGGCAAAAAGATCGGCAATAAAATACTTAAAAAGGGTAAAAAGGTTATAGTTTACGGTACCAAGACTATTAAGGGTAAAAAGTATTACTTTTTAGGTAACGGCAAGTATATTCTTGCTAAGAATGCAGCAATTAGAAAGAAAACAGTTCCCTCTAGCCACAACAATAGCGAGACAGTAAAGCCTGGGAACTCCTCCGGTGGCAGCAGTTCCAGTGATGGTGCGTCTAATCCAGGAAATTCCTCCGGTGGCAACAGCTCAAGTGGTGGTTCATCTAATCCAGGAAATTCCTCCGGTGGCAGCAGCTCAAGTGGCGGTGCGTCTAATTCCGGAAACTCTTCGAGTGGTAACAGCTCAAATGGCGGGTCTTACAATCCCGGAAGCTCCTCCGGTGGCAATAGCTCAAGTGGTGGTGCGTCTAATCCGGGAAATTCCTCCGGTAGCAATAGCTCAAATGGCGGGTCTTACAATCCCGGAAACTCTTCCGGTGGCAACAACTCAAGTGGCGGTGCGTCTAACCCGGGAAATTCCTCCGGTGGCAACAGCTCAAATGGCGGGTCGTCTAACCCAGGAAACTCCTCCGGTGATAGCAGCTCAAGTGGCGGTGCGTCTAATCCTGGAAATTCCTCCGGTGGCAGCAGCTCAAGTGGCGGTGCGTCTAATCCCGGAAATTCCTCCGGTGGCAGCAGCTCAAGTGGCGGTGCGTCTAATCCCGGAAATTCCTCCAATGGCAACAGCTCAAGTGGCGGTGCGTCTAATCCCGGAAACTCTTCCGGTGGCAGCAGTTCAAGTGGCGGTGCGTCTAATCCCGGAAACTCTTCCGGTGGCAGCAGCTCAAGTGGCGGTTCATCTAATAATGATACAGATACGTCAACCGTACACAATAACGCGGTTATGATTCTGCCTAAAGGATATACCCGTAAAGCACTGTATAAAGCATACAAATTAGATAATCCACCTAAAAATGTTGATCCCGACTTTATAAATGCCTGCAAACAAGGCGTACGAATTAATAATTTTGACCGCTCCAGAACCATTGATCAGGCTGGTGATGATACAACTACCGTTGACCCAACTCATTTAACTCCGGACCAACAGACAGAATTATCGACTTTCGCCTTACAATTAATTAATCAGGCTAGAACTTGCCTAAATTTGCATCCTTGGATTCAAAGTACGGGTACTCAGCAACTTGCTAATGATATTGCTGATGAATACCATAAAGATAACCACTTAAGCAAGAATGACCATGATGTTGCGGGAATTATTCGTGCAAGTAAGAAAAATGGTCTAAACATCGATGATCAATATATTGAAGATTTGACTGCTTGGAGGCCTTTTCCAAATGGCAGCACAATGACGATGTCACAACTAAAAAAGCATGTTTATCTTGGAGTTAAGCAATGCTTATTTGGTTTCACTCCAAGTATCGTTTATGATCTTACATATGCTGATAGTGAAATTGACAAATCACAGAACTATTCTGAATGGCGGCATGCTGGTGACTTATTGAGTACGGGAGAGAATTATGGCTATGATAGTTTTAGAAATTACTTTGCTCTCAGTATTTCTAGTTCAGCCTTATCAAGTAGCGATCCAAGTAGCGATAATGAGCTGGCTGCCCACTTTATTAGTGTTTCGTCAGACTTTATTAACGGCTATTATGGCCAACTGCACCACTGCACCTTTGATCCGGGTAAGGATCCGACCACAAATACAGTTATTGTGGTACCGAATGCAGGAGATGAAATTGCTCAAGAGTTCTCAATCACTGACCTTAGAAAAGAATTTATAAAAGCACTTAATCAGAAGCGCACTACCTCTGGTCTAGCACCTGTAACTGAAGACCCGGCCCTTGATTTAGAAGCACAAAACATGACAGATAAAGGCCCTGGAACTCAAGTTTACACCCGTGAAGTGCCTAACCAGCTTCTAAAAATTGGTACTGGTAGTGGCGGCACTTTCCAATTTAGCCCAGATCCAGCTACTACTGCAAATGACCTAATAAATACGTGGGGGACCCTTATGGAGTCCAATATTACAACTGTCGGGCTTGGAGCAACAGTACAGCCAAATGGAAGCCTTTATTGTTACTATGAGGCAAGTTACTAGCTTTAAAATTTTACTTAGGATTAGTTCTCGATATGCTATCGACGTTAATTTTTAATAAATAGCAATTAAAATAAAAGCATTATAAATCTATGCATTATATTTATACTCTAAATAGCTGAAGACAAGTATAAAACTGAGAAATTATAATTTTTAGTTTAATTAAATAACATTATCACAATAAAAATAGTTAATTGCCTAATTATTTCCAATGTACTATTGCAATAAATTAAACTTTCAATTAAAATAATAACTAAAAGCTTATAAAAGATATAGGAAGTTTAATCATGAATTTAAAAAATAAGCGTAGCGTACTTGTCAGCAGCGCAACTATCGCTAGTATCCTAAGTGGTTTAGTCTTAACGGACAGTATGCAAACCGCCCAAGCCGCTAAAATTAATACTACACAAACAGTAAAAGCTGCAGTCAGAACCGCTAAAGTTACTAAAAGGGCCTATCTGTACAACAAACATGGCAAGCTTGTTAATAAAAAAGCTTTAGAAAAAAACAAAAAAATTAAAGTTCACGGTACCAAAATCATTAAGGGAAAAATGTTTTATAACATCGGCCATGGTGAATACGTACCGGTTACCAGAGTCAAATTAGCTAAGAACGCTAAAATTACCAAAACTGCTGCTCTTTATAACCACGAAGGCAAAAAGATCGGCAATAAAATACTTAAAAAGGGTAAAAAGGTTATAGTTTACGGTACCAAGACTATTAAGGGTAAAAAGTATTACTTTTTAGGTAACGGCAAGTATATTCTTGCTAAGAATGCAGTGATTAGAAAAAAAACTGTTACCTCTAACCACAACGATAACGGGACAGTAAAGCCTGGGAACTCCTCCGGTGGCAGCAGTCCCAGTGGTGATTCTTCTAATCTGGGAAACTCTTCGGGTGGCAACAGCTCTAGTGGTGATTCTTCTAATCTGGGAAACTCTTCGGGTGGCAACAGCTCCAGTGGTGGTTCTTACAATCCCGGAAGCTCCTCAGGTGACAGCAGTTCGAGCGGCGGTTCCTCTAATAATGATACAGATACGTCAACCGTACACGATGACGCGGTTATGATCCTGCCTAAAGAATACACCCGTGAAGCACTGTACAAAGCATACAATTCTGGTTACCCAATAGCTGAAAATGTTGACCCTAACTTTATAAATGCCTGCAAACAAGGCGTACGAATTAATAATTTTGACCGCTCCAAAGCTATTGATCAGGCTGGTGACGATACAACTATCGTTGACCCAACTCATTTAACTCCGGACCAACAGACAGAATTATCGACTTTCGCCTTACGATTAATTAATCAGGCTCGAGCTTGCCTAAATTTGCATCCTTGGATTCAAAGTACGGGTACTCAGCAACTTGCTAATGATATTGCTGATGAATACCATAAAGATAACCACACAATAAATGAGGATCATGACGTTGAGGGGATTATTCGTGCAAGTAAGAAAAATGGTCTAAACATCGATGGTCAATATATTGAAGATTTGGCTGCTTGGGGATATTCTTCAAATGGTAGCACAATGACGATGTCACAACTAAAAAAGCATGTTTATCTTGGAATTAAACAATGCTTATTTGGTTTTACTCCAAGCAGTGGTTATGATCTTATATATCCTGATAGTGAAATTGACAAATCACAAAACTATTCTGAATGGCGGCATGCTGGTGACTTATTGAGTGCAGGGGAGAATTATGGCTATGATAGTTTTAGAAATTACTTTGCCCTCAGTATTTCTACTTCACCAAGTAGCTATGGCAAGGAATTTGATGCCCACTTCATTAGTGTGTCGTCATATCTTATTAACGGTGATTATGGTCAAAAAAACCACTGTACCTTTGATCCGGGCAAGGATCCTACCACAAATACAGTTATTGTGGTACCGAATGCAGGAGATGAAATTGCTCAAGAGTTCTCAATCACTGACCTTAGAAAAGAATTTATAAAAGCACTTAATCAGAAGCGCACCACCTCTGGTCTAGCACCTGTAACTGAAGACCCGGCCCTTGATTTAGAAGCACAAAACATAGCGGATAAAGGCCTTGGAACTCAAGTTTACACCCGTGAAGTGCCTAACCAGTTACTAAGAGGAGGGGGTAGTGGGCTAAATTTCCAATTTAGCCCAGATCCAGCTACTACTGCAAATGACCTAATAAATACGTGGGGTAACCTTATGGACTCCAATATTACAACTGTTGGGCTTGGGGCAACTGTACAGCCAAATGGAAGCCTTTATTGTTACTTTTTAACTAACTAGCTTTAAAATCTTAAGATAAGAAAATTGTTATCTTTTATCAGATAGCAATTTTTTTATTATACAAGTTTGGCTAACACGCTAGCAATCCCGCCATGATCGATTATTCACCCCCCTCTATAAACCCTACCGTAAATTGTCTATTAAAATTGAGTGACCTATAGCTTCTACCATCTTTTTACCTTGACTAGAATGTATAATTATTTATAATCTATTTCATCCAGTAGCAATGCTTAAAAAATGAATTTAGTTTTTTTTATCCTCAAAAATCTTTAATTAAGTTTATTTTAACGATTACATTATTACTCGGCCAGCCTTTTATCCCAAATAGTAAAACCATAAAGCCAGCTTTTAGCTTTACTTTTGCGGGTATAATTCGTATTTACAAATAGTTTTGCGAGTGCTAAAGTAGAGTAGTTGTTAAATTTTGTATAAAATACGAACATTAAGTATTTGAGGAGAAAAAATGAATTTTATTAAGAGTTACTTTCAGCTCGACAAATACAATACCAGTGTTAAAATTGAATTTCTCGCTGGATTAACTACTTTCATCAGCATGTCTTACATATTATTTGTCAATCCTAGTGTTTTGGGAGCCAGTGGGATGGACAAAGGCGCTGTTTTTACATCAACAGCATTAGCCAGTGCCTTAGGAACGGCTATCATGGGTATCGTTGCTAATTATCCCATTGGTGAAGCGCCAGCTTTAGGGATCAACGCCTTTTTTGCTTATACAGTATGTATCGGCATGCACGTTTCATGGGAGACAGCACTTTCAGCAGTTTTTGTTGCTTCAGTTATTTTTGTCTTAATTACCTTATTTAAATTAAGAGAAAAAATCATTAATGCTATTCCCGCGGATCTAAAATTTGCCATTTCTTCCGGTATTGGCTTATTTATTGCTTTTTTGGGCTTGCAAGACAGCGGCCTAATCGTTGCTGACAAATCTACTTTAGTTACCTTAGGTTCATTACATAATCCTCTTGTTTGGATCTCAATTTTTGGTTTATTAGTAACTATTATTTTAATGATTTTAAATGTTCCAGGAGCTATTTTCATTGGGATGGTGCTTGCATCGATCTTCGGTGTCTGCACTGGACAGATTGCATTGCCGCACAAACTTATTTCCCTTGCGCCAAGCCTTGCTCCGACTTTTGGCCAAGCCATTTTCCACGTCAAAGACATTAACTCATTACAAATGTGGGTTGTTGTCTTGACCTTCCTACTTGTTACTTTCTTCGACACTGCAGGTACCTTAATCGGCCTTGCACAACAAGCAGGCTTTATGAAAGACAACAAAATGCCGCGGGTTGGACGTGCTTTAACAGCCGATTCCAGTGCGATGGTTGTCGGTTCTATTTTAGGAACATCTCCAATTGGTGCTTTCGTTGAATCAAGTGCCGGAATTGCTGTCGGCGGAAGAACCGGGTTGACAGCTGTCTTCGTTGGTATTTTCTTCTTAATCTCAATGATCTTCAGTCCACTCTTAGGTTTATTCACCACCCAAGTGACTGCCCCAGCTTTAATCATTGTTGGTGTACTGATGGCCCAAAATACCGCCCACATTCATTGGAACAAAATGGAAATCGCTGTTCCTTCATTCCTAATTTTATTAGGAATGCCACTTACCTACTCCATTTCCGATGGTTTGGCATTAGGATTAATTACCTACCCAATCTGTATGGTTGCTGCTAAGCGTGGCAAAGAAGTAAGCCCAATGATGTGGATTCTCTTTATCGTCTTCATCATCTTCTTATGGGTACTGAATTTCTAAAATGACTAAATATTGAAAAAAGCAAATCTTTATCGATTTACTTTTTTTATTTCCCAGGTAATAATCATTTATTCTATTCTAATATATAACAAATAATTTCATTGTGTTACACTAGAAAAGATAGTTATTTATTTTATGGAGGAAAAAATGACGACAATAGAAAAAGTCTTTCATTTAACCGATGCTCATACCACTGTTAAACGTGAGTTAATTGCTGCTTTAACCACTTTTGTCAGCCTCTCCTACATCCTTTTTGTTAACCCAAATATTCTAAGTGCAGCTGGTATTAATAAAGGAGCGGCCTTCACCGTAACGGCAATTGCAAGTGCAATTGGTTGTTTTATCATGGGATTTGTTGCTAATTATCCGATTGCTCTAGCACCAACATTAGGCAGTGCTGCCTTCTTCGCATACAATGTCTGCGGCGGCATGCACATTAACTGGCAGACTGCTTTAGCTGCAGTACTGGTAGCTTCTGTTCTATTCATTCTAATTACGGTTTTAAAATTACGGGAAAAAGTGGTTGACGCGATTCCGCAAGATTTAAAATACGCTATTTCCGCAGGAATCGGCCTGTTTATTGCCTTTATCGGCCTGCAAAACGGCAAATTGATTGTCAATAGCGATTCTAACTTAGTTGCCTTAGGCAAATTTAATTCACCTGCTGTCTGGATCACCTTATTTGGGTTAATCCTAACCGTTATCTTAATGGCGATGCAGGTTCCTGGTTCAATCTTCATCGGCATGGTGGTCACCGCCATCTTTGGTATATTAATTGGCCAAATTTCATTGCCTAAAGCTATCGTGTCGGCTGCACCAAGCATTGCACCAACCTTTGGTCAAGCGGTTATTCACCTAAAGAATATCAATACACCGCAATTATTCATGGTGGTTTTAACCTTTCTACTTGTTACGTTTTTTGATACCGCCGGCACCTTAATCGGTATGACCGAACAGGCTGGTATGATGGACAAAAATGGGAAAATCCCTCGGATTGGCAAAGCATTTATTTCTGATTCTGCCGCCATGGTTGAAGGTGCTGTTTTGGGGACTGCCCCGCTAGGCACATCCGTTGAGTCAAGCTCGGGTATTGCCATGGGTGGACGAACCGGCTTAACCGCAATTTTTGTCGGCATTCTTTTCCTGATCAGCATGATCTTTAGTCCGCTGCTAGCAGTTATTCCAACAACGGTTACTGCTCCCGCCCTAATTATTGTTGGTGTTTTAATGGCCGGTAACCTCAAAAAGATTAATTGGGAAAAATTTGCGGTTGCATTTCCCGCCTTTCTAACAGTGGTGGGCATGCCTTTGACCTACAGCATTTCTGATGGACTTGCCTTAGGCATGATCGCTTACCCGATTACAATGATTGCGTCTAAGCAATTCAAAAAAGTTTCACCAATGATGTATGTTTTATTTGTTATCTTCATCATTTTCTTTTTAGTAACAAACATGTAAATTATTGCTCAACCAAAAAAACCACTTGAAGCCAAGTGGTTTTTTCTATGGTGGAAAAAGTTAGCCGTCAAATTCTACTCCCTGCAGTTTTTTCACTTGCTCATAAACTTGGCCCCGCTCGTTAGCATCAACTTCTAAAACAAGTTGATCGCCAGCAGCGATCCTAGTTTGACCATTAGGAATTATATCTTGGCTGCCACGATGAATTGTCTTGACCAGCATACTTTTTGGCCATTTAATCTGAGCAATTTTTTGGTCAACAAACTGGCTGCCCTCATAAACCGGAATGGTTAGTTGATCTTCATTACCCGAAAGCTTCTCCTGCCGGTCATCTTTAACCATCATCGCCTGTGCAAGGCTATCATAAATTGGTTTGCCGCCTAAGAGGTCATCAACAATCAATGCCGTAAAGGCAACTACTGCCAGTGGCATTAAATGCAGCAGGGAGCCAACCATTTCGGTAATCAAAATTATCGCCGTAAACGGTGCCCGAATGATTGCCGCAAAGTAGCCAGCCATTGAAAAAATGATCAGGTTAATCACCAAATTCTGCGGCAATAGATGCAGCCTTACCATAAATAAACCATAAATAGCGCCAATTAAGGCGCCCATTGTTAAAACAGGCAAAAAAATTCCACTAGGAAGCCCTGAGTCATACGAAACAATAGAAAAAACAAGCCGCAACAAATAAAAGAAGAGCAATATAAAGATAATGTTCCAGCCTGGTTCAGCAATTAATTTTGGTAATGCCAAAATCAAACGACTTCCCGGACCCGTAATTAAGGGCAGGAAATATGCAATCGGCAACACTAGCATTAAGGGGACTAACCCATACAGCCAGCGCGGCAAGATTGTTATTTTTGCATATAATTTTTTGCAGCTAAACAATCCTGTCTTGTATAGATGACCAAGTAAGCCCAGAAGCAGACCCAATATAAGCAAGTGCCAATACAGCAGACTAGGAAATGGATGATCGTAAATAAGCGCCAAGGAAGGCCGCTGACCAAAAATATTAGCAACGACAAAATTGGCAGCAATTGTTCCCGCTAAGGCATTCATCCAAACCCGCGGTGAAAAATTATGAAACACTTCCTCAAGAACAAAAAGCGCGCCGCTTAAAGGAGCGCCAAACGCAGCAGACAATCCGCTGGCAGCTCCCGTGGCAATCAGCACACGTGAATCAGTTTTAGACTCCTTCAGTTCTTCACCAATTCCTTGACCGATAACTGACCCTAGTTGCAGAGAAGGCCCCTCAGGCCCCAAAAATAGGCCAGTACTAATCACCAGAATACCACCAATTAGCTTTCGCCACAAAATAGGCCACCACTTTAAGGTTAATTTACCCTGCAGCTGTAATTTTACTTCCGGGATCCCTGAGCCGCCAACATGCGGATATTGTTTTACAAAATATCCGGCAACTATCCCAATCGCGGTAAAAGCTGCCGCAATCGCGACCAACCACAACCAATTTTGATGAGCCTTTTGGAAAATACTCAACCAAAATGTAGTTAAGTAGCCGATACCTAACCGAAAAAGGCCCACTATCAAACCAGTAAAAATTCCCACCAGTAGTGCTTTTAGCAAAAGCGATAAATTTTGCTTTCTTTCACCTTTCAATTACCTCAGTTCCTTCCCAATGTTATTTCATCAAGTTTACAACAAAAAAGCCAGCTAAAACAGCTGACTTACTTGTTACACGTGTAACAAATTATTTTTCTTCATACCATTCTGTATGGTAAACTCCCTCACGATCATTTCGTAAATATGTATGTGCACCAAAGTAATCACGCTGACCCTGAACTAGATTAGCCGGTAAGCTTGGATTAAAAATTGATTCCAAGTAATTTAGCGCTGCACTCAAAGTTGGAGTTGGAATGCCGGCTTTGGTAGTTAATTCAATTACTTTTTGCAAAGCAGGCAGATTCTCTTTCATTAAATCATTAAAGTATTTATCCTGAAACAAATTATCCAGTTTTTTACCGTCTGCATACGCATTTTCAATATCTTTAAGCATCGATGAACGAATAATACAACCGGCTTCCCAGTTCTGGGCAATTGCCGGATACCGCAGATCCCACTTGTAAGCATCGGCAGCCATGCTCAATTGTTGAAAACCTTGAGCATAGGCAACCGCTTGACCTAATTGTAATGTTTTTTCTAGGTTAGCAATTAAATCGCTTGGCACCTCGCCCTTCCAACTAATTTCTTTTCCTTCACGTGTTGTTGCCTTTGACATAAACCGTGCAAGAACAGCTTCAGCAATCACACTGATTGGGGTCCCCAGGTGAATCGCATCTTCAAGCATCCAGTTACCCGTACCTTTATACGAAGCTTCATTCAAAATATGATCAATCACATTGTCAGGGGTTAATTTATCTTTTTGCTTCAAAACTTCTGCGGTGATTTCACTAAGGTAAGCATGAACTAGGCCTTGATTCCAGTCTGCAAAAATTGCGGACATATCATCGTTAGTTTTGCCAGCAATTTTACGTAAAACATCGTAAACTTCTGAAAATTCTTGCATAATACCATATTCAATGCCATTATGAATCATCTTAACATAATGGCCACTGCCTTCAGGTCCAATATAAGAAACACACGGGCGGCCATCAGGAGCTTTGGCAGCAATTGCTTCTAAGATAGGCGCAACCTTCTTATAGGCCTCTTCATCACCGCCAGGCATCAGAGCCGGACCATTTAAAGCTCCCTCTTCACCGCCGGAAACACCCATTCCAATAAAATGAATTCCGTGCGCTTCCATTTCATGATAGCGTCGATTAGTGTCATGAAAATTAGAATTACCACCATCAATTAAAATATCGCCTTTGTCTAATAACGGCAATAAAGTTTGTAAAGTTTGGTCAACCGGCTTACCAGCTGCGATTTGAATCAAAATTTTCCGTGGTTTTTCAAGTGAATTAACAAATTCTTCCCACGAATAAGTTGGTTTTAACTTCTCGTCCTCATATTTTGCAAACGCATCGACCTCTGGTTTATCAATGCTAAAACCAGAAACCGAAAAGCCATGATTGTGAACATTCAAAGCCAAATTTTTTCCCATCACAGACAGACCAATAATTCCAAATTGCTGCATATTATTTTCCTCCATCATTATTTTTCATCTCTTTCATTATACGTTTAAGCACGCAAAAAAGCGAAATCAAAATTGGTTTCGCTTTTTTAAATGACAATTAACTTATTACTATTTATTCAGAAGCACTTGAAGTAGTATCAGTCTCTTCGGTATTTTCTTCTTTTGCTTCACTTACAATTAGTGCATCAACAACACCATACTTGTCAGCAAAGTAGCTGAATGGCTTCAGGCCTTCTGCTTGATACTTCTTAACAAATGCCGGGTCATCAAGAGTGTTTACCTCAGTTGAGTAAGGCATTTCGTGTGTTAATTTAACGTCAACAAGCATTGGACCATCAGAAGTCTTCCATTCCTTAACTGCGTCTTCGAATTCCTTCTTAGTGCGAACAGTTACACCCTTAACGTTCATTCCTTCGGCAACCTTAGCCCAGTCATTATCTGGAAGGATAACTCCTGATAATGGCTGGTGTGATTGGTCTTCTTGCTCAGCTTGAATAAAGCCTAAGGTTTCATTAGTGAAAACAACATTCATGATGTGCATGTTGTAACGAGCTTCAGTCAACAATTCTTGACTCATCATTGCAAAACCGCCGTCACCGCCGAGGTTCCAAACTTCACGGTCTGGGCAAGCAGTCGCCGCAGCAATAGCCGCTGGTGAGCCAAAGCCCATTGTAGCGTACAAGCCTGAAGTAGCCCAAACTTGCTTGTCGTGCAAGTTCATTAACCGTTGGAAGTCAATGTTAATGTTACCAACATCGATACCAAACATTGCATCGTCTGCGGCATATTTGTTAATAACGTCAAAAATTGGTTCACGACGAATTGGCATCTCTTCTGAGTTGTCAAAACTGTGCTGCCATTCATCCCAGTTCTTGCGGTCTTCAAGTCCAGCCTTGTAAAGTGGTGATTCCTCACGAGCTTCGCCAGCATCAATAATTGCTTGCAAAGTCTTAGCACCGTCAGCCAAGATCGGCACATCAACTGCATGACGCTTACCCAACTTTTCTGAGTCAACATCAATTTGAATCATCTTAGCCTTCGGGTTAAAGAAGAAGACAGAGAATGGTGAGTTGTTACCCACCCAAACAACCAAGTCCGCATGTGTTTGGATATCATCACTTGCTTTAGGAGCACAACGACCAATTGAACCCAAATATGCAGGAAATGCATCTTCAACAATTCCCTTAGCAATAACTGATGACATGATTGGCATCTTGAATTTGTCTGAAAATGCCTTTAAGACATCGCCGTGACCTTTCATACCCATGCCATAATAAACTACTGGGTTCTTGGCTTCCTTGATCAATTTAACGGCTGCGTCAACCGATTCCTTAGTTGGTGCTGCGTGGTTAGGCACTGCTGTCAATGTGTTAGCAGTAACACGGAAGTTGTCGTTAATTTCTGCCCAGCCAAAGTCTTTTGGCAAAATTAAAATTGCTGGACCCTTCTTAGCATAAGCTTGACGAAGAGCCTCATCCATCATTGACGGAATTTGTTGTGCAGTTTTAATTTGGTGATTCCAAACAGCAACGGAATCAAACCATGGCTTCTCATCAAAAGCTTGGAAGAAGTCAATATCTTGACGATTAGTTGGTACATTAGCAACAATCGCAACCATTGGCACCTTATCGTATTTTGCATCGTATAAACCATTCATCAAGTGAACAGCACCAGGGCCGGCTGAACCAAAGCATACACCGATTTTACCAGTAAGCTTGTATTCAGCTGCAGCTGCTAACGCACCAGCTTCTTCATGACGAACTTCAATAAATTTAAGCTTATCCTTAAAATTAAGAATAGCGTTCATTGTTGAATCGAATGAACCGCCTGGGTAACCGTAGATGTGATCGATTCCCCAGTCACATAAAACTTGAAGCATAGCATCTGAACCATTAATTTTTGTCATTTGTGTGCATCTCCTTAAATAAAATTACATACGCATATAATTAAACCATACAATTTCATAATTACAAGTATTTGATTTATAAGCTTTCAAGCAAAATTTTAGTAATAATTTTAGCAAATAAAATAACCTAATGCTCAAAAATATGATTTATGGTTATATATATAAAAATAATTATAACAGCCATTCAGGCAAAAATTAATAGTAGAATTTTTATTTACAAAAGAGCAAAAAAGCGAAACCTAAATTGGTTTCACTTCTTTAAAGACAACTAATTGTCACTGATTAATGTGCTGAAGCACCTGAAGTAGTGTCAGTTTCTTCTTCTGAACTTTCTTCCTTCTTTGGAGCACTTGCAGCTGGTGCAACAACACCATACTTTTCAGCATAGTAGCTGAATGGCTTCAAAGCTTGTGCTTGGTACTTCTCAACGAATTCTGGATCATCCAAAGTATTAACTTCGGTTGAGTAAGGCATAGCATGAGTGAACTTGATGTCAATTAACATTGGACCATCAGAAGCTTTCCATTCCTTAACTGCATCTTCGAATTCCTTCTTATTGGTTACAGTTACGCCTTTAACGTTCATACCTCTAGCAACACTTGCCCAGCCGTTATCTGGAAGAATAACACCTGACAATGGTTGGTGTGACTCGTCTTCTTGCTCAGCTTGGATATAACCCAAAGTTTCGTTAGTAAAGACAACGTTCAAAACATGCATGTTGTAACGAGCTTGAGTCAATAACTCTTGGTTCATCATCGCAAAGCCACCATCACCGCTGAGGTTCCAAACTTCACGGTCTGGGTGAACAGTTGCGGCTGCAAGGGCAGCAGGAGTAGCAAAGCCCATTGAAGCATACAAACCTGACGTTGCCCAAGTTTGCTTGTCATGCAAGTTAACTAAGCGCTGGAAATCAATGTTAATGTTACCAACATCAATAGCATAGATTGCATCATCTGCAGCATACTTGTTAATGATGTCAAAGATCGGCTCACGACGAACTGGCATTTCGTCAGAATCAACGAAGCTTTCTTCCCATTTATCCCAATCCTTACGGTCAGCTAAGCCGGCTTTATAAATTGGTGACTCTTCACGATCTTCACCTTCATCGATGATTGCTTGCAAAGTCTTGGCACCATCAGCCAAAATTGGTAAATCAGTCTTGTGACGCTTACCAAATTTTTCAGTGTCAACATCAATTTGAATAACCTTAGCATTAGGACTAAAGAAGAATTGTGAGAATGGTGAGTCAATACCAACCCAAACAACTAAGTCAGCTGAAGTTTGAATGTCGTCACTTGCCTTAGGAGCAACACGGCCAATTGAACCCATGTATGCTGGGAACTTGTCTTCAACAATCCCCTTAGCAAGAACTGATGACATCATTGGCATCTTGAACTTGTCTGAGAAAGCCTTTAATACATCGCCGTGACCCTTCATACCCATGCCGTAGTATACAACTGGGTTCTTAGCTTCTTTGATCATCTTAACTGCTTCGCTAACAGCTTCCTTCTTAGGAGCAGCATAGTTAGGCACTGCTCTTCTCATACTGTAATTTACACGATGACCAGCTTCAATCTTAGCCCAGCCAAAGTCCTTAGGTATGATTAAAACAGCTGGGCCTTTCTTAGCATAAGCTTGGCGAATAGCTTCGTCAGTCATCCGCGGAATTTGGTCTGCCGCTTTAATTTGGTGACACCAAACAGCAACGGGATCAAACCAAGGCTTTTCATCAAAGGCTTGGAAGGCATCCATATCTTGAGCACCAACTGGCACTTGAGCAACGATTGCTAACATAGGAATCTTGTCATATTTAGCATCGTACAAACCGTTCATCAAGTGAACAGCACCAGGACCAGCTGAACCAAAACATACACCAATCTTGCCGGTATATTTATATTCAGCTGAAGCAGCCAATGCACCAGCTTCTTCATGCCGAACTTCGATATACTTCAACTTGTCTTTGTAGTTCAAAATAGCGTCCATCGTTGAGTCGAATGAACCGCCTGGGAAACCATAAATATGGTCGATATCCCAGTCACATAAGACCTGAAGCATAGCTTCTGAACCATTAATTTTTGTCATTAAGAGCATCTCCTTAAATTAGATTACTTACACATTGTATTAAAACATATAATTTTGCATTTTCAAGTGCTCAAAAAGGTTATTTAATCAGTATTGTAAGCGATTTTAAAAAATAAAACCTTCACAACAAAAAGCAAAAAATCATAACAATGTAGCTGTGTCAATGATTATATTTGTGATTTTTTAATCATACTGTGCAAAAATTATTTATTTTTCTAATAAAAAAATATTTTTCTGCATAAAGAAATAATATTTTTTAAATGATAACATTTCCTAAAACACAAAAATAAACAAGTCATATATATATTTGAAAGTAAGTAAATAATTCCCGAAATTAGAGCAAATAGAAAAATTTTGCTCACTTTTAAGCTTTTGATTAATTATCAAGTAAACAAATTATTAGCAGAAAATTATATTTCAGCTGCGAAATGCAAGAATTTTATCTAACCAACAAAAAAAGCAGCTTGTTATTTTATATAAGTATCAGGCCACTTTTTGTCTTATATTATTCTATTTAACTTTCTGGTAGCGTCCGTTTTGGACATAAACACTAAGAATTGCCAAATCAGCCGGATTAACACCCGAAATCCGTTCAGCCTGTGCCATTGTTTCCGGACGAATCTTCATAAACTTTTGCCGGGCTTCAGTTGCCAGTCCTTCAATTGCATCATAATCAATATCTGCCGGAATTTTTTTAGCCTCTTGACGATGCAGGCGGTCAATTTGAATTTTTTCTTTCTTAATGTAACCGGCATACTTGACGTTAATTTCCACTTGTTCCTTAACATAGCGATCCTGAGAAATCTGCATCCCTGTTAACCGTTCAATATCATCAATTGTTACCTTAGGTCGACGCAGAAAAACATCAGCCTTCAGTCCAGCCTGCAGTTCCGTCTCGCCAATACCTGCTAGATACTGCTGTACTTCAAAATTAGGGTGAATCGTTAAGTCGCTAAGCTTTGCTTTAACTTCTTCGATTTCCTTCTTCTTCTGAATAAATTTTTGGTAGCGTTCATCCGAAATCAGGCCTAGCTTGTAACCATAATTCGTCAGCCGCAGATCAGCATTATCATGCCGCAAAATCAAGCGGTACTCCGCGCGGGACGTCAACAAGCGGTACGGCTCTTCTGTCCCCTTGGTGACCAAATCATCAATCAGAACACCAATATAGGCCTCATCCCTGCCCAAAGTAAAAGCAGGCTTACTTTGGGCACGCAAAGCAGCATTAATCCCAGCGATCAGCCCCTGACCAGCAGCTTCCTCATAACCAGAGGTGCCATTCATTTGCCCCGCAGTAAACAGATTTTTAATATTTTTTGTTTCCAAAGTATGCTTAAGCTGCCACGGATCAACCACATCATACTCAATAGCATAACCCGGCCGCATCATTTCTGCATGCTCAAGTCCGGCAACTGTATGCAGCATTTTTAATTGAATCTCTTCCGGCATTGAGGTCGAAAAGTCGCCTACATAGATTTCCTTGGTGTTTCTTCCCTCTGGCTCCAAAAACAGCTGGTGACGCGGTTTATCAGCAAAGCGAACAACTTTTGTTTCAATCGACGGACAATATCTTGGGCCCACGCCCTTAATCTGCCCAGAAAACATCGGCGAACGGGACAAGTTCTCATTAATTATTTTATGCGTTGTCTCATTAGTGTAGGTCATCCAGCATGATACCTGATCACGCAAGTAGTCTTCATCCCTGCTTTCATAAGAAAAATGCCGGGGTTCCTCGTCACCGGGTTCTTCCTCGGCTTTAGAATAGTCAATCGTGTTGCCATTAACCCGCGGCGGGGTTCCCGTTTTAAAGCGGCGCAGCTTAAAACCCAGTTTTTCCAAGTTTTCCGATAATTTGATTGCTGGGATCGTGTTGTTAGGACCCGAAGAATAATTAAGTTCGCCGATAAAAATTCGTCCGCGTGCTGCCGTGCCAGTTGTTAAGACCACGCTCTTAGCATGATAATTGGCACCGGTATTAGTTTTAACCCCCCTGCAGACCCCGTCTTCGACAATCAACTCATCGACGGTTGCCTGCCGTAAAGTTAAATCAGGCGTATTTTCGATAACATCCTTCATGTGCTCATGGTACTGCCATTTGTCGGCTTGTGCACGCAATGCCCGGACCGCTGGCCCCTTGCCCGTATTCAGCATCCGCATTTGAATGTAAGTCGCATCAATATTCTTGCCCATTTGTCCGCCCAAGGCGTCAATTTCCCGGACAACCGTTCCTTTAGCCGGTCCCCCAACAGATGGATTACACGGCATAAACGCGACCATATCCAAACCGATCGTCACCAGCAGCGTTTTTTGCCCCATGTGGGCGCTGGCTAAAGCTGCCTCACAGCCGGCATGGCCGGCACCAACTACAATTACATCGTATTCATCTGTGTCGTAAGACTTAATCATTTTTCCCTTTCTATTTTCCTAAACAAAATTGACTAAACAATTCATTAACCAATTCGTCAGGACTGCTATCACCGGTAATTTCGCCTAAAGTATCCCATGCACCATTAAAATCAATTTGAGCAATATCTACCGGCACTTCATCATTAACGGCTTGAACAACATCCTCCAGCTGTTTTTTGGCTTTCTCCAGCAGACCAACTTGACGCTGGTTGGTGACCATAACCTGATCATTAGAATTTTCAATCCCTGCAAAAAACAATTGCTTGATTGTTTCTTCCAATTTCTCTAAATTTTGTTTCTTTAAAATTGAGGTCGTGATCACACTGCTGCCGGTTGTCTGTGCCAATTCTGCCGCATCTACTTTTTGACCCAAATCTGTTTTATTTAAAATAATAATTCGTTTTTTATCAGCCGTTGCCTTAATCAGCTCTCGGTCTTCGGCGTTCATGTCCCGGCTTGCATCAAGCAGCAACAAAACCAGGTCCGCTTTTTGCAGGGCCTTTTTGGAACGCTCAACACCGATTTTTTCAACCTTATTATCGGTTTCGCGAATTCCGGCGGTATCAATTAATTTCAGTGGCACGCCTTGAACTGCGACATATTCTTCCAAGGTGTCCCGTGTCGTACCCGCAACGTCCGTAACAATCGCCTTGTCACTTTGCGTCAAATAATTTAATAAGGATGACTTGCCCACATTGGGCTGGCCGACAATCGCCGTCGCTAAGCCATTACGCAATGCGGTTCCTTCACTGGCGGTTTTCAGCAGCGCATCTATTTTGGCAATCACCGCTTTAGAGGTATCCGCCATTTGCTTGGCCGTGACCGTATCAGCATCATATTCAGGATAGTCAATATTGACTTCCACATTAACCAATGTATCCAAAATTTGCTGCCGCATTGCCCGGATCTTGTGCAGCAAGCCGCCCTTAAGCTGGCCGACAGCAACCTGCCGCGCCTTGTCAGTCTTCGCCCGGACAATATCCATCACACTTTCGGCCTGGGTCAGGTCAATTCGGCCATTGACAAAAGCCCGCTTGGTAAATTCACCGGCATCGGCCATTCTTGCACCGTGACGCAAAAGCAGCTGCAGGATATGATTGGTCACCACAATCCCGCCATGACAATTAATTTCAACGATGTCTTCGCGCGTAAAAGTCTTCGGCGCCCGCATCACCGTCACCATTACCTCGTCAATTGTTGTTTCTGTTTCGGGATCAACGATGTGACCATAGTGAATTGTATGTGATGGCACCTTCTCCAAGTTAGGACCTTTAAAAAGACGATTAGCAATTTTTACCGCTTCTTCACCGGATAAACGCACAATCGAAATTCCGCCTTCACCGATCGGGGTCGAAATTGCCGCAATCGTATCAAATTCAGTCAGCGTTTGAACCATAATTTCCCCTTTTTCCAATAAAAAAAGCGCATTACCCCATCACGATCAAGTGTGATGGATAAAGCACTTTGACTACTTTATCTAAAATTGATTTTAGATATTTATTTTATTTTTTACGTTTTAACCGTTTATACGTCCGGCGCAACTGCCGCTTACGCTCACGTTCCGCCTCAGCCTTTGCTTCTTGCTCACGCCGATACTTAACCGGATTCTGCAGAATAAATGTCTGCACTACCTGGAAGAGGTTAGAAACTACCCAGTACAAAACGATTGCTGACTGGAAGTAGATGCCCATGACCCCGACCATGATTGACATCCCGTAGGTCATCATCTTGGTTGATGTCGTTTGGCTTTCTTTCGGCGTTGACATTTGGCTGATGTAAGTCGAAAGAAAAGTCAGAACCATTGAGAGAATCGGCATGATATAGTACGGATCCGGATTACCCAAATCCATCCATAAAAAATGTCCCGTCAGCAGCTGTGGCGTTCTGGCAATTACGCCGTACAAGGCATACATAACCGGCAGCTGAATAATCAGCGGCAGGCAGCCCGCATATGGATTAATCCCCGCTTCTTTATAGAGCTTGTTAGTTTCTTCCGATAGCAACGTCCGTGATTCAGTATCTTTACCCGGATATTTTTTCTGTAGCGCCGTCAATTGCGGCTGAATCGTCTGCATTTTAGTTGTGCTTTTAATCGAAATTGCATTCAGCGGATACAAAATAAGCCGCACCAAAATCGTAAAGACAATAATTGCCCAGCCGTAGCTGTTGCCGACAAGTTTAGCCAGCCACAAAATAAACACGGACATATAATAAAGGATCCAGCGATCCCACCAGTTGCCGCTAGCATGGCTAATTGGTGGCTGCTGCTTGGTATTAACTGCACAGCCGGTTAAAACGACCGCAAGCAGCGCTACTGCCAAGACGGCAACTAGCCGCTTAATATTTCTCTTAGTTAGAATGCTCTTCACTCTAATCTTCCTCAACTTCATCTGGCATTTCCTTAATTACATGAGCCAAAGTCAGCGCATGCAATAAATTTTTGCGTACCTGTGCCATATTAAAATCACGGGCATAGGGCCTAGTAATCACTAAAAAATCGATCTTTGGATCAATCTTTGCTTTTTCTTCCGTAAGAACACTGCGGATGTAACGCTTGAGCCGGTTACGCGCGACAGCAGTATGACCAACTTTTTTACCGACAGAGATTCCCACCCGAAAGTGTTTATTCTCTGCCCTTTCTAATTTATAGATGACAAAAGCACGGTTAGCTACTGAAGTACCAGACGTAAAAACACGTTGAAAATCATTTTCAGTTTTAACGCGATAAGATTTTCTCAAACCGTTTCATTCCACTCTAGTAAACTAAAAAAACCACTGGAATTCAGTGGTTTAAGCAGATAAGACTTTTCTACCTTTTGCACGGCGTCTTGCTAAAACCTTGCGGCCATTTGCTGTACTCATCCGCTTCATAAAGCCGTGAACACGTGAACGGTGACGCTTCTTAGGTTGGTAAGTTCTCTTAGTTGTCATTAAACTCCACCTCCATTTTTATGTGTAGCTACACAATTTAATATCTACAATAGCATGATTAATCGAAAAAACCAAGTCAAAAAATCAAAAAACTTCGGCATAATTTCATGTTTTTAGTTCTTTTAGAAAACGGACTTGTGGCTTTTTTCTTGTTTAAATTTATCCACAGCAATCTGATCACAGAGTAATGCTCAGGTTTATCCACAATCAACATCCTGTTCAAAAAATTATCAACAACATGTCAATAACTTTTAGAAAAATACTGCTTATTGTTTATTCGATAGCAATAGTTATCCACAGTATTTTAGACAAGTTATCTTTTTTAACAAAATTTTCTTATTATTTGTGATTTAATCATAAAAAGTTTTCCACACTTTGTTAATTCTGAATTATTTTTATGCACTTGTGGAAAACTTTTAAATTAGATGCTAAAATATTTCTTGTTAACTATCTTCTTGGGAGGAAA